>CAZXDV010000001.1:0-40925 GCA_964639535.1 uncultured Enterobacteriaceae bacterium
ATGGTGTTTCAATAGGTAAGGTTTTTTTTGGTGAATCGATGTTCAGCCGTCGCAGTGACGCATCGAAGGTAGCTCTTGCTCATCTCTCCGATACTCTGCTAAGTATGGGGTTTCGACTGATTGACTGCCAGGTGCATTCCAGCCATTTGCAAAGCATGGGGGCCCAGCCAATGCAGAGGGAATTATTTGCCAGCATCCTCGAAAACTTCTGTGATGATGACAAGCCGCCGAGCTGGCCCTGAGAAGCAGATATGACGATCGAACAAAAATTGAGCTTCTACGCTACGCCGCCACACGATTGTAACTACCTTCCAGGCAGAAGTGCTGTGACGCTATTTGCTGATCCGAGATTTCCAAAAAATACCAGGCTTTATTCAGCGTTGGCCGACTGTGGATTTCGCCGCAGTGGTGAACACCTTTACATACCTCATTGTGAGGACTGTAATGCCTGTGTGCCTGTCAGGATCCCGGTTAATGAGTTCGTAGCATCCCGGAATCAGAAAAGAAACTGGAAATTAAACAGGGACCTCACAGTTGTTCAAAGACAGGCTGCATTTCGCAGGGAGCATTATTCTCTTTTTGAAAAATACCTTGCTCTCAGGCACCCGGGTGGCGGCATGGATAACCCAACTACCGAGAGTTACATGGCATTTTTAACCGCAGAATGGGCACGCACTGTTTTTTTTGAAATCCGTGAGCCAAAGGAAAACAAGCTTCTTGCAGTTGCAGTTTCGGACATCATGGACCAGGCGCTTTCCGCCGTATATACCTTCTTTGACCCACAGTATTCAAAAAGAAGTCTCGGCCGCTTCGCCATCCTGATGCAAATCGAGCAGGCAAAAAAACTGAACATGAAGTGGCTATACCTGGGGTACTGGATAGAAAATTGCAAAAAAATGAGTTACAAGGATGAGTACCGCCCAATGGAATACTTCAGGGAAAACCGCTGGTTTAACTCCCCCTAGCTCCATACCCATTGCGCCAACAAATTTTGCCTGTTCCCGGGAATTAGGGCAAAATGCGCATCTTTTAAATCAGGCACAGGTAATATGGCGAAAGAAGATCAAATTGAGATGGAAGGTACTGTCATCGAGACATTGCCCAACACCATGTTCAGGGTGGAGCTTGAAAATGGACATGTGATCACAGCCCATATTTCAGGCAAGATGCGTAAGCACTATATTCGAATCCTCACCGGGGATAAGGTCACCGTAGAAATGACCCCCTATGACCTCAGTAAAGGACGCATCACCTTTCGAAACCGCTAGCCTCCTGGCTTCTAACGCAATATCACTTTCCCGCTATCATCGCTCGGGCACGAGCAAGATCTTCTTCAGTATCCACACCTATCCCGGACCTTTCACAGGCTTCGTCCACGTGAATATTGAAACCGTTATACAGGGCCCTTAACTGCTCAAGCTTCTCTTTCCTTTCCAGGTCACATTGCGGTAGATCAGTAAATTTCTTGAGAAACCCTGCTCGGTAAGCATACAGCCCCAGGTGTTTATAGTGCCGGAAACTTTCTGAACCATCGCCAGGATCTTCCTGCCAGGGCAACAGTGAGCGGCTAAAGTACATGGCATAATTATTGACATCCCTGACAACTTTGACCGTCGCAGGATCATTCGCAAGCGAAGCATTTTCCAGCGCTTCGCACAGCGTCGCTATACTTGCACTTTTATTGAGACTTAAATTATCTGCGACCTGGTTTATCAACGCGGGCGCAAGATTAAACTCGTCTCCCTGGACATTGACTACGATAGTTCCGGCATCAAGGTCTTTTCTCTTGACGACCTCCGCAATCCTGTCTGTACCTGAGGCATGGTCGCTGGAGGTCATGATAACCTCGGCGCCAAATGAGCGCGCAAGATCTTCAATACGTTCGTCATCCGTTGCTATTATGACTTTTTTCGCCTTGCTAGCAGAGGCAGATTCAAAAACATGTTGTAACAGCGTTCTTCCGCCGATATCAAGCAGGGGTTTACCGGGCAGTCGGCTAGCCCCATATCGACTGGGAATCACCACATAGAAATCATCACTCACTTCCTGAACTCTTCCAGTTCTTCATCGCTGAGTGCGCGAGCTTCATTTTCCAGCATAATCGGAATGTCATCTCGTATTGGATACGCCAATTTTGCAGAGCAGGAAATAAGTTCCTGGTTTTGCTTGTCGTAAATCAGCGGCCCCTTTGTTACGGGGCAGACGAGTATTTCAAGTAGCTTTTTGTCCATCTATCACTTCCTTTAGCAATACATTCAATCGGTGTTCAAACGTATTTGTCATTTGCACGTCTATCTTCAAATAATAGCAATTTTGCCCAGCAAAGCTGCGACATTTTACGGCATCTTTTTCAGTCATAATTACCAGTGAGTCATCATTGAATTCAATATCCAACTTCCTGAACTGGTGATGATCCGGGTATTCATGCTTGATAACCTGCGCTCCGAAACTCCTCAGGCACGAATAAAAACGCTGCGGATTGCCGATGCCTGCAACGGCGTGCACCGGGTTGCCTCTTATTGTCTCAAAATCTATTGTCTTGCCTTCATCCAGTAATGACACAAGTGCGACAGGCACATATTCCATGAGAAATTCGTTTTTCCCGGCACGGGCATTGGCAACCACCATGTCCACGGACTCTAGTCGTGCAATCGCTTCGCGCAGCGGACCTGCCGGCAGAAACTGGCCGTTTCCAAATCGCCGATCCCCGTCTATCACCGCAATTTCAAGGTCACGGAACAATTCAAGATGCTGTAACCCATCGTCACACAAAATAAGGTCGCATGCTCCAAGGCTTTGAAGTTCAAGCGCAGCCTGGTAGCGTGCCGGGGCTACTGCAACAGGGCAATGGGTTCTCTGGGCTATCAGTACCGGTTCATCCCCTACCTGGTTGGGATTACTATCCGGCCTTACCTGCTGCGGCCACTTTTTAGAGCGCCCACCGTAGCCCCTGCTGATTATCCCCGGTCGAAGCCCGGACTTCTTCAGGTATTCAGCCAGCCAGATAATCAAGGGGGTCTTCCCCGTGCCACCCACGGTGATATTGCCAATTATGATGACCGGAATATTCACCTGCCGTGTTGGCAGGATTCCGCTAAGGTAAAGTAGACGCCTCAGCGTGGTAACCGCGACATAAACCCAGCTCAGGGGCAGTAATAACAGATATAAAAGATGCTCCTCGTACCAGGTCTTTTGCAAAATGTTATTCATCAGGCGCAAACTATTTCGACCTTTGCCTCACAAGTTCACAGGCATCATGAAACCGGGCCGTATCGGGTAACGTGATGTCTTATTCTTCGTCCATGGCTGTTGTGGCGAATGTGATTTTCACCAGGTCCAGTTGCCGCGCTGCGTCCATTACTCGAACTACTGCCTGGTGTGTAGCCTGGGCATCGGCGCTGATCAAAACCTGTGGCTCATCGAGATCGTAGGCTGCATTTCTAAGAGCTTCCCTGATCGTATTGATTTGCGTATTCAACAAGACCTGGTCATTAACGTAAATTTTACCCTCTGCATCTATAGATATTTCAAGCTTATCAATTTCCACCTCAGTGTATTCTTCACTGGCTTCCGGCAAGGTGATATTAATTTCAGATTCCCTGTCAAAAGTTGTCGAGACCATGAAGAAAATCAGCAGCAAAAACACCACGTCAATCAGTGGCGTGATGTTGAGATCAACATCGTCTCTTCTCTGGGGACGAAGGTTCACTCTATTTCTCCGTTATCGCTACCCTTTTCTCTCTGCCCATGCATCACCTCGATCATCTTCAATGCTTCCTGTTCCATGCTGACAATCAACTCGTCAACACGTCCACGAAAAAAGCGATAAAACATCAGTGATGGAATGGCAACTGTTAATCCCGCAGCAGTGGTTATCAGGGCTTCAGAAATCCCTTCAGCCAGGACGGCCGGATCTCCCACTCCCTGGGCGGTAATAACCGTGAAAACCTTGATCATTCCTATGACCGTGCCAAGCAGTCCAAGCAAAGGTGTAATGGATGCGATAGTGCCAAGGGTATTGAGAAAACGCTCAAGGTCATGGGCCACGTGCCTTCCGACTTCCTCAATGCTCTCCTTCATCACTTCTCTTTCATGCTTGCGGTTGACCAGGCCCGCAGCCAGCACCCTGCCAAGCGGTGATGACACCCTTAAGTCCTGGATCCGCTTTGCATCAAGGTGCCCAACCTTTTCCCACTGCCACACCTGGGTCACCAGGTTTCGAGGAGTGACCCTTTTTTTCTGCAAAGACCAAAGTCGTTCAGCCGCAATTGCCAGCGAGATGACTGAACACAGCAGGATTGGCCACATGATAAAACCACCAGCTTTGATTAACTCAAGCACCTGTTACTCCTCAAAAATTGCACATTTTTTCGCATGTCTGCAGGTATTCATAGTGTCAGGGTGCTTTGCGGCTCCAGAAACGACTATTTTCCTGTCGATTCGTCGTCACAACAATACCATCATCCATCAATGCAATATCAATGGCGCCATGGCGTGACGTGTCCAGCACCCTGCTACCTGCCTTTTCGTAACGCCGGATTATATCCTGTTTTGGGAAACGGAATCGATTTCGATAACCCGTGGTAAATATGGAGATATCGGGTCTGACAGCCCTTACAAAGCCCACTGTCGAAGACGTCAGGCTGCCATGATGTGGCACAACCAGCACCCTGGAACGCAGTTTGTCCTGCTGATGCTCGAGAATCGCTCTCTCTGCTTTCCGTTCAATATCCCCGCTCAGTAACACAGAACCGAATTTACTCGAAATCTTTAATACACAGGAGGCATTGTTACCCTGGAATGGCGTGTCTATTCCAGGATGGAGAATACGAAACTCCACTCCGTCCCAATGCCAGTAATCGCCTCGAACGCAGGGCTGCACCGGCGCCCGCGTGAATCCAATTGGCACACCACTTTTTATAGTCTTTATATCTATCAGCCTGTCCAGGGCGTCGAGCCCCCCGATATGGTCGATATCTGCGTGGCTCTGGACAAGCATATCTACACTGTCCAAGCCCCTGCGTCGCAGATAGGGGTATATGACACCGCTACCTGCGTCAAAACGACTGCTAAATCGCGGTCCGGTATCAAAAAGAAGATTATGCCCCCTGGTGATGACCATGGCTGCTGTGCCCTGCCCCACGTCAAATACCAGCATCCTGAACTCGCCATCATCCAGCCTGGCAGTTGAGGGCACAGCCAGTGGCAGTAACCAGAACAACCCTATCCGCCTGCTCGCCAGCCCGCCCGGCAGTAATAGTATGGCGGCACCGATAATAGTGCTTACCAGTGCCAACACTCCCGGAGACGGCACATCAATGCGACCGAGGGGTAAGTCGGCAAGGCCCTGCAAAAACGGCCAGAGTATCTCCAGGCTGCCAAGTGCGAGACCAAGCAAAGTGGAGGCGACACTTTCATTCACGAGCAGGAACAAGCTACCAGCCAGCACCAGTGGGACGGTAGTGAAACTGATCCATGGCACCGCAAGTGTGTTGGCGAGAAAGCCGTACAGCGGTACCTGGTTAAACAGGGATGCCAGCAGGGGTAACAGTCCCGTTGCTACAACAAGCTGTACGCGCCCCCATCGCCACCAGGGATTACTCGTAGCAACCCTTGATGACATGGCAAACAGGATGACGCTGACTGCGCCAAAGGAAAGCCAGAAACCCGGTGATTGGCTGGAAAACGGATCAAGGAGTAAAACAAATAGCAGCGCCAGGCAAATTATCCAGGACACTTCAGCTTGCTTGCCCAGTAACTTCGCCCCTGAGTAGATGACCAGCATAAGTAAAGCACGCTGCGTGGGCACCGCGAAACCCGCCATGGCGGCATAACTTATGGCTACCACGAGAGACGCCAGGGTCGCAGCGGTTGGGGCCGGCATGTACCTGCTAAATGGCCAGAGCCAGCGGCAAAGGAAAAACCCAAATCCGGCAACCAGGCCAATATGTAAACCCGAGATCGCAAGCAGGTGACTTGTGCCGGTCGCCCTCAGTACCTGCCAGGTTTCACTTGGTACCTCGCTCCTGTCTCCCGTGACAAGGGCCGGCAAAAGCGCTCCAAGCTCGCTGTGTTTCCCGAGCGCCAGTAATTTATCTCTTAGATACTGGCGCAAAGAACCCAGGGTTGTCCCGCTTTCCTTTCGCAGCAGTTCGTTTCCTGCGTAAGCCTTTACGTACCCCGTGGCTCGAATGCCCCTGTGAAACAACCAGCCCTCATAATCAAATCCACCCGGGTTTGAAAAACCGCTGGGGCGTTTCAGCCTGACCATCAATTTCCAGCGCTCCCCTATCGCCAGCGCCTGCCGCCTGTTGAACCAGTTAAGCCTGATTTTACCCCTGAAATCGTGAGAAAAGCCGTCCAGGCCGGAAACCGAGTCAGCCAGGAGCTCAAAACGCCAGCTACGCGCATTCGAGGCAGGAAGAGAAGCAATTTCCCCCTCGACAATTAAATCCCGTCCTTCGAGTATGGATGGCAGTTCCTGCGAAAGTGATAGCGTGGCATGGAATAGTGCGACCAGCAGCCCTGCGCCGAAGTACGCGGCCAGTCTCAGTCGCGGGAACAGGTAGCCTGCGAGCACAACAGCAGGCAGGAAAAAAACCAGGTAGCCCGGCGGTAATTCCCTGAGCCTGCAAAGTAGCAAAACACCAAGCAGGAAAAACATACATCCTGTACGCATTCCAATTCTTCCATGAGCTGATATTCGGTTATAATAGCGTCTCTTTAGATGTGCGGTAAACTGGAAACAAGATGGGATTAAGAGCGTTTTTCAAGCGGATGCTTCCAGAGCATCATGAGTTCCAGCAACACCGCAAGCTCGGATTCCTGGGCGATATCCTGCATGACCCAAACATATTTCACCTGAATCGCCATTCAGCCGCCGGCGGAATTGCCCTCGGCCTGTTTTTTTCGTTTATGCCCATCCCCGGGCAAACCCTGCTTGCCGGCCTGGCCGCCATTTATTTCAGGGTGAACTTGCCACTGGCAATGCTGTTTGTGTTTGTCTCAAACCCCGTCACCATTCCCCCGTTGTTTTACCTGGCTTACAGAACCGGTGCGTTCATGTTGCAGGAAACCCCGGTGGAGCTGGATTTCGAGTTTTCCGTGGATTGGCTTGGCGAGGTTATTTATGACATCTGGGATGCGCTACTGCTTGGCTGCTTTACGCTGGGCTCCGTGGCCGCTCTGGTGTCCTATTTTACCGTGAGGATGTTGTGGCGAATGGCAATCATTCGCAAGTGGGAAGAAAGAAAGGAAAAGAATATGGCCAGGTCGGGTGAAAACTAGGGCCCGGTTCACTCACTGTTTTTCAAGCTTACCATCACGCAGGTCAAATACCGCATCCATCCTGTTCGCCAGGTTGGCATTGTGGGTCACCATCAGCAAGCTGACCTTGAACTCGGTATTCAATTCCAGCATGACCTCAAACACCTTTTGTGCTGTTTGTTCATCCAGGTTTCCCGTTGGTTCATCAGCCAGGATGCATTCCGGGCGGGTTACCATCGCCCTGGCTATCGCAGCACGTTGTCTTTCTCCCCCGGATAACTCGCCTGGCTTATGTTGAAGCCGCTCCTGCAGCCCCACTTTTTCAAGTAAGCGGGTTGCCTCCTGCATCGCTGTGGTGGCGCTCTCGCCCCGGATCAACAACGGCAATGCAACATTTTCCAGGGCGGTAAATTCCGGCAGCAGGTGGTGAAACTGGTAAATAAACCCCAGCTTGTTGTTTCGCAGTTCGCTTTTTGCACGTTCATTGAGTACGGAAATGTTTTCCCCTCCTACCTGGATGCGTCCCTCGCTGGGATCATCAAGCCCGCCCAGTAAATGCAGCAAGGTACTCTTTCCAGAACCGGAAGAGCCCATAATCGCGATCCTTTCTCCCGCGGCCACGGTGAGGTCAACACCCTGCAAAACGTTAACTTTTAAATCACCTTCTTCAAAAGACTTATGCAGGTTGGTACAGCTGAGGGAGGCGACATCACTCATAGCGCAAAGCCTCGGCTGGGTTGGTCGCAGACGCTTTCCTGGCGGGATAGATAGTGGAAAAAAGGCTAAACAGGAATGCCACGACACTTATCACGCTTACATCTGTCCAGTTCAACTCAGATGGTAATGTGCTGATGTAGTAAATATTCCCCGGCAGAAAATCTATGCCCAGCAGGTTTTCTATCGACTGCACCAGCGACTCAACATTTGAGGCGAGCCAGATCCCACCAACAACGCCAAGCAGGGTTCCGGTGACGCCAATCACGGTCCCCTGGATCATGAAAATCGCCATGATACTGTTTGGACTGGCGCCCAGCGTCCTGAGTATTGAAATATCAGACTGCTTGTCAGTAACGGTCATCATCAGCGTGGAGATAATGTTAAAAGCGGCGACAGCGACGATCAGCGTGAGGATGACAAACATTACGATTTTCTCTGTCCTCAATGCGTGGAACAGGTTGGCGTGTCTTTGCGTCCAGTCAAGCACCCAGTAGTTTCCGGATATACTGCCCATGACTTCCCTGCTTACGGCAGGTGCCTGCATGATGTCCACCGTCTTGATTCGAATTCCGTCAGGGCCGGTCTTTCGAAAAAGTTTTTTCGCATCATCCAGGTGTATCAGGGCCAGTGCACCATCAAATTCCTGCATGCCTATTTCAAAAACTCCAACAACCGTGAAGCGTTTCAGTCTTGGCAATATCCCGGCAGGCGTAATATTTGCCTGTGGTGCCACCAGGGTGACCTTGTCTCCCGGAATCACGTGAAGCGCATTGGAAAGCTCCAGCCCTAATATTATTCCAAATTCACCGGCCTCCAGGTTTTCAAATTTTCCTTCTATCATCTTTTCCGCGATGACAGATACTTTTGGCTCTTCCTCCGGCAATATGCCACGTATCACGGTGCCACTTACCTGCTGCTCATTAACCAGCATGCCCTCGGCTCGAAAATAGGGGGCGACGCCCGATATTTGCGGATGTTGCTGTACGATTCCTGCGACCTCCCTCCAGTTCGCCAGGGTGCCGCTTCTCTCCAGCACGGTTGCGTGTGAAGCCATTCCAAGGGTGCGGTCGGTTAACTCTTTTTGAAAGCCATTCATTACAGAAAGAACGGTGATCAATGCAGTTACACCAATGGCGACACCGAACACCGATATAAGGGAAATAAAAGAAATAAAATGATTTCGGCGTTTCGCCCGCATGTAACGCAGGCCAATGAATAATTCATAGGGGGCAAACATGTGTGGCATTATAAGCGACTCTCAAATGCCCTCAAGTCATTGGCACCAGTTGTGCTTACAGGCTAGGTTATTCGTCCCGACCACTGTACAATTCGCAGCCGGGTTTTTTCTTTCATTCTCCCGTTCAAATGAAAATACTTGCGCTGGATACTACAACAGAAGCCTGTTCCGCTGCCCTGCAATCGGGCAATGACATTCACGATCTTTACCAGGTCGCTCCCAGGCGTCACGCCGAGCTCATTTTACCCATGGTTGACGACTTGCTGGGGAAGGCCGGTCTTGAACTTGCGCAGCTTGACTGTATTGCGTTCGCCCGTGGCCCCGGGGCATTTACCGGGGTCAGACTCTGTACCAGCATTGCCCAGGGACTGGCTTTTGCTGCGGAAGTACCCGTGCTGGGTATTTCCACACTCGCTACCATGGCCCAGGGTTATTCCGGTGATGTCAGGACTATACTGGCTGCGATAGATGCGAGAATGGGGGAAATCTACTGGGGCCTTTTCCAGCAGGATGAGAAGCATTGTGTCCAGGCGCTGGGGTCTGAAGCTGTTTGCAAACCTGGCGAACTTGAAATAAGCCTCGATTCAGACATCTATGGTTGCGGGACAGGCTGGGGCAAATACGAAGACATTCTTTCACAAAAAACCAGCAAGCATCTCGTGGGCATTAATCCCGCGCAGTTACCCAACGCAAAAGATATGCTACCTCTCGCACGTGAAAGCCTGGAACAGGGGAAATCTTGCCTGGCCAAGCAGGCAATGCCGGTATATTTGCGAAACAAGGTGACCGGCTGAATAGAACCAATCGGCGATCACGCAGCCCTGAGATAAACCCTTCCATCCTTGCTTTCAAACTCGGGCACTATCCTCGTCTCACTGGAGATACCACTAATGCCCGCTACCACGACAAGGTCAAACGCACAGCCCGTCGTGGATAACACGAGCATGACTCGCCAGAGTTCACCCTCAAGGGTAAACGAAAAAATACCAAGCAATGGCGTCAGCACCAGCGCAGGCGCCAGCAAAAAAACAAGGTATCCAGCGATGGACATGTCCTGCCGGCAGGCGCAGTTTATGGCCAGGCTGGATTTGTCCACGCTGAAGCTGATATTGCAAAACCGCACCCCGACAAGCAGTGCCCCGAGTATGTGCAGGATCTCGTGAACAACGATGAGCGTGATAAATCCGAGGCAGTAGGCCACCAGGCCGATAGCGTGCAAGGCCTGAAAGAACCCGAAGACACCGTAGTGAAGTATTCCCCACGCCAGGTACAGCGATGCAGGCAAGGTTAGAATAATCCAGTAAAGCCGGTTAAGGCAGGCTGCGTCCTGTTTCAGTTCAATTAATCCATCCATATCCTTTTGCCCGGTTTTTAGAGTTGGCACCTGCACCAGGCATTAAAACCTGCTGCAGGTACCAGCGATTACCTGAAACCCGGTCTATCCTTGCTCAGGGAGTGCGATATCTGAGCTTGTTATATCCCTGGTAACCAAAGGTTCCAATCGCGTAGCCAACGCCAAAGGCGCTACCCAGGTAACCCAGGCCTGTAACCAGGCGCCCGGCTGCAGCGATATTTGTGGGACTGAAAATACCACCTGCTCCGGTACCAAGGGATATTCCACCCGAGATATTTTCCAGTGTTGTTACATCCAGTTCTACTACATCAGCTTGTTCCAGTATCATCACGATTTCTCTCCTTGAAAATGTGTAATGGTCGTGCAGGAATAATTATCCTGTAGCGCATCAGCTTTGTCTTTGAGGATTCATGTCATACTTTCGGTGCTTTCCCGCCATGCTGCGCTTGTAGACCGAAAAACTAACGCCAGACCATTTTCTAAACGATTTGTAGAAATGCGATATATCGGAAAGACCCAGCAAGTGAGTCAGCATGGCGCCACAGCGGATACCCTGCTCCATGTAGGCATAGCAGCGCTGTTCCCTTTCCCTTGTCAGTAGCTGGTGAAATCCTGTCCCCTCGCGCCTGAGTTTCCTCGACAGGGTTCTTGAGCTCATGCATAAATGCCTGGCGACATTGACCAGCTGCAAGCCGGCAAGATCGTCCCTGCTTCGCAGGAAGCTTTCTACTTTTTCCGAGGTGGTGGATTCGGACCGGGCAAGCAGTTTGCGAATACTATCGAGTAAGTAGTGCAGGTCATTTCTTTCCAGCCCGCTTGATTTAACCAGGTCTAGGATTTCGTTCCTGTCCATGAACCAGGCCCTCCGGGTTTAAGTTGTGCGTTCTCCAGTCTCAGTATTCGATCCGCGAACTGAGTCCCGGGTGGCCTGTGTGCGATGCTTATTCTCGTCATCTCCAGGCTGGACAGGGACTCATATAACTTATCCTCCGTGCCGGCATCAAGATGGGCTGTACCTTCATCGATAAATAACACCGATGGTTCCCTGTATATTGCACGGGCCAGGATGATCCGTTGTTTTTGTCCGGCGGAGAGCGCAGCCCCCAGGTCTCCCAGCTGGCTTTCATATCCCATGGGCATCTGCTGTACCAGTTCATCGATGATCGCCAGTCGTGCTGCCCTTCGTACTCGTTCCATGTCAAGGTGATCGGAAAACTGGGCGATGTTCTCGGCAATAGAACCCTGGAAAAGCGTATCTTCCTGCATCACTACGCCAATCTGCCTGCGATACCTGGTTAGACCATAGTTAAAAATACTGGCACCACCGAAACAGACCTGGCCACTGTCCGCTGGCTGAAGGCCGGGACTGATTTTCAGTAAAGTTGTCTTGCCTGAACCTGAAGCCCCGGTGATGACAACTGACTCCCCGTTTTTTATGCAGATATCAAGTTTATGCAGAAGCGGTGTCACGCTCGATCCATAGCGAAAACTGACATCGTGTAGTGTCAGGTCTGCCCCCGCTTTTTCTGGCCCTGTTGAAACTATTGCTGAACGATTCTCAGGGGTATGCGTAGTGATGTCCGCAACCCTGGAAAGGTGGAGATCCAGTAAGCGATATTCCAGGTACTTGTCGATAAAACCAACGGCATTTTCCGTGAAGTGGCGCTTGTAAGCCATGAATGCAAATATCATCCCTACAGTAAACTCACCTGCCATTGCCATCTTTATGCACAGGTATACAAGCAATACGTGTTCTGTCGTAGCAATTAGCCCATTGATACTTTCAAACCAGATATTACATCGCTGACTCCTCGCACGTGCATTAACAACATCTGTATAACGGTGCTGCCACAGAACCTGCCTGTGAGATTCTCCTGCAAGTGATTTTATGCTTGATATTCCTCTCAAGGTTTCAATAAAAACCGAGTTTTCCCTGGCCAGGCTTTGAACCACCTCCTGCTGAGCGTGATAATAAGGCCGATAGAAGATCGTTCGCAGAACGAGATAGGATAGCCAGCATGCAATAACAATGAGCGTTAGTATGGGACTGTATATAAACATCATTACCAGGGTGCTCAAGGTCATAAGACCATCAATGAATGCCGCGATCACCCCCTCGGAGAGCATTGCAAGTGGCGGTTCAATCGAATTAAAGCGGGAAATGATGTCGCCCGTGTGTCTTTTTTCGAAAAAAGACAGGGGCAGAGATATTAAGTGCCTGAATATATTGCAGGCCACCCGGTAACCCAGCATGCTTGAAAAATAAAGGATGATGTAAGACCGTAGTGCCTGCACCAGGAACTGGATCAATCCAAGACCGGCAAAGCCCAGTGCCAGCACCAGCAAAAACTCCCTGTCAAACCTGAGCAGTGCTTCATCAACGGCTAATTGCAGGTAAAAGGGACTGGCCAGCAACAATAATTGCAGGACTAAAGAAAGCATCAACACCTGCAGCAGGGTAAAAGCAGTACCGGGAAAGTTTCCGCAGAGCTCCATTAAACTCAGCCTGTTTCTTTCTTCTTTACGTTGAAATTCCGGGCTCGGTCGTAATTCCAGCACCACCCCGGTAAAGTGCTCGGAAAACTCTTCACGCTGCACGGTTCTCTCTCCGCTGGCCGGGTCCAGCAGTGAATATCTTTTGCCCCTGATACCTTGCAGGACAACAAAGTGATTGAAGTCCCAGTGAATGATTGCTGGCAGTTCCACCTTTGACAGTGCCGTCAACGACACGCTTAAAGGCCGCGAAGAAAGCTCCAGCCTGTCTGCAACATCAACCAGCCCTTTCAACGTTAATACACCGGAGCCCGTTGCGTAACTGCCCGCAAGAGTGGCAATATCAATTTTATGGCCATAATACCCTGACACCATTGCAAGGCAGGCCAGTCCACATTCAGAGATTTCATTTTGCAATACAAGGGGAACTTTTTTGACCCCAAGGATGTTTAGCGGGCTACCATTCATGAGCGTCGCCCTATGGAGTAAAGGGGGGACATTAACCATTGCATGAAACTACGCCGTTCCAGGATGATGTTTCCTGTCAGGGTCATCCCGGTTTGTAGTTTTATGTATTTTGAATGGGCGTTTACATGCTGCGAAGAGAGTCTTGCCCTGACTACGTAGACGGGTTCACCTATGCCGGGAGCCAGGGGTAACTCTCCCGGTTGAAAAATACCCGCGCTTATCCTGTTAATCCTGGCAGGATAGGAACCATAGAGCCTGTAAGGAAATGCGTCGTACTGCAGACGCACTTCCTGCCCCAGGTTTACGAAACCCACCGCCCGGCTGGGCACGAAAAGCTCTGCAACAAGTTCATTTTGCTGAGGTGAGATGGACATCAGTACTTCTGCAGCTGTAACAGAGTGTCCTTTACCGGGGTGCTTAATTGCAATGATCTCACCGTCCACGGGAGACAGGATGGAAGTAGCACTGCGGCTATCCAGCTCCGCGCGATGACTTTCTAACCTGGATTTTTTTTCACGCAGCTGCGCCAGCCGCTCAGCACTGCGTATCGCCAGTTTCCTGCGATGACTTTGCAAGCTACCCAGTTTGCTCTTGCTGAGGATACGCTGCTTGTCGGAAAGTGATTTCCGTGCTAACTCGCGTAACCAGCCCTGCTCTTCTTCCTGGAGTTTTGTATCACTTATGAAGCCCTGTTTATTAAGGCTTAACTTCTTTTTGTAGTTCTCTTCCAGGGATGCCAATAATCGTTGCTCATGCACCGCGTGAGCCTCGAGCGCCTCCAGTTCCATCCCGAGATCTTTAATTTCCTGCTCTACCTGCCTGGACTCGTATTCAAATTGCCTCTTTTCAAGCTCTACCTGCCTGCCCACCTCCATTTCCTGGGCCAGCAGTGACTGCAACATCTTTGTATTGGCCGATTCGCCCTTGCTGTTTGCCAGGTGGGATTGTACCAGCGCGAGCACCTGTCCCTTTTTAACTCGTTCTCCCTGCACAACTGCAAGTGATGCGAGTGTGCCGGTCAGGCTGCTACGGATCTTGATGACACCGCTTTCGGGAACCACATGCCCCCTGACCATTTCGCTGCGGGCGTAACTTCCCATGACCAGCAGCGCAACAATGATCGCGAAAATTGTGGTGAGTAAATAACCAAATAAATGGAGAGCCACGGGCTGAGGAAAAAACACTCGGCCCTGCAATCCATGCTTTTTGGCTGATATCGCTTCCTTGCGAAACATCAGGCTCGTCCTTGAATTGTGGAGTGATTATGCTAGCACATTATCCTTTCGCCAGAAAAGCTGCCATGGGTAACAGGTCTTTTTTGAATGCCATGAAAGGAGCCAAGGTCGAGGAAAGGAGTTTCTTTAGGAGGAGGCCTTCAGCCGAACACCAAGAAACCCGCTTGGTCCAGGTGTGTAACTCTCCCGTCCCCTGGCTTAACTCCTTTCATGACACTCAAAAAATAATGCACTGCGCATTCAATTATAGCAGTTCTAGCGAGCCTGGCCGTGTGAATTTTCCTGGTAATCTTCAAGTGGCACACAGGCACAGAATAACTGCTTGTCCCCCCTGGCATTATCGATCCTGCCCACCGGGGGCCAGTACTTGTCATCCCTTATGTTGTCCATGGGGTAGAACGCTTCACGTTTCGTATAGGGCTTTGACCACGAATCTTCCAGTAGCAGTCGATGCGTGTGAGGTGCATTGGTCAGCAGGTTGTTAACCGGGTCTGCCCTGCCTTCCTGCACTTCCCTGATTTCATTCCTGATAGATATCATCGCATCACAAAAACGATCAAGCTCACGCCTGTTTTCGCTCTCGGTTGGCTCGATCATCAGCGTATCGGCAACTGGAAAAGACATCGTGGGCGCATGGAAACCGTAGTCAATGAGACGCTTGGCAACATCATCCACGCTTATTCCACAGGATTCCTTTATATCTCTCAGGTCAATAATGCATTCGTGTGCCACCATGTCGTTTTTACCCGTGTAGAGCACGGGATAATGTGCCGAGAGTCGCCGGGCGATGTAATTTGCACTGAGTATCGCAACCATCGTTGCCCGGCGCAGGCCGTGCGCACCCATCATGGCTATATAGGCCCAGGAAATACTGAGAATGCTGGCTGAGCCCCACGGAGCGGAAGCTATGGTGCCTATGGTACCGTCCTTTCCCGCTGCCGGGTTGACCCCTTCCACCAGCGGATGGTCAGGTAAATATGGCGCAAGATGCATTTTAACGCCGATTGGCCCCATACCGGGCCCACCACCACCGTGCGGAATACTGAAAGTCTTGTGCAGGTTTATGTGCATTACGTCCGCACCAATTTCCGCCGGGCGGCTGATACCAACCAGGGCGTTCATGTTCGCACCATCCATGTAAACCTGTCCGCCATGCTCATGAACAACTTCGCATATCTCGCAAATAGCTTCCTCGTAAACACCATGGGTGGAGGGATAAGTGATCATCAGGGCTGATAGTGATACCGCGTGTTTCTCGGCCTTTGTGCGGAGATCGGCCAGGTCGACGTTGCCATTTTCGTCGCAGGCAATGATCACCACCTTCATGCCGGCCATGACTGCACTGGCAGGGTTGGTCCCATGGGCCGAGGCGGGAATAAGGCATATATTACGATGCCCTTCTGCGTTCACTTCCTGGAACTTCCTGATCACCAGCAGCCCGGCATACTCTCCCTGCGAACCGGCGTTAGGTTGCAGTGAAAAAGCCGAAAACCCGGTCAGGTCACACAGCATATCCTCAAGTTCCTCGAACATCTGCTGGTAACCCTGGCACTGCTCCAGTGGAGCAAAGGGATGCATCGAGCTGAATTCCCGGTAAGAAAGGGCCTGTAGCTCCGTCGCTGCATTTAATTTCATGGTACAGGAGCCAAGTGGAATCATGGCACGATCAAGAGCGATATCCCTGCGTGCCAGCCAACGCATGTAACGCATCATTTCTGTTTCACTGTGGTAAAGCTCAAATACCGGGTGAGTAAGGATCTCGTCCTGGCGTAGCATGGCTTGCGGAATATTTTCTTCTACCAGCTCATCCAGCTGTTCTACATCGGGAAGTCCGTCAGCACCCGCGGAGAATGCAGCCCAGACCTTGCGTATTTCTTTCACGGTCGTGGTTTCATCGAGGCTGATACCGAGCGTATCCGCATCGACCACGCGCAGGTTAATACGAGATTCCCGCGCCTTTGCAGCGATACGCCGGGCACGGCTTGTGGCGGTAACCGTAAGCGTGTCAAAAAAGCACTGGTGTACCAGCTGAAATCCCATCTGCTGAAGACCAAGGCCAAGAACCTGGGCCAGGCGATGGACTCGCCCGGCAATCAATCCCAGGCCCCGTGGCCCGTGATATATTGCATAGAAACCCGCAATCACCGCCAGCAGCACCTGGGACGTACAGATATTACTGGTCGCCTTTTCACGGCGTATATGCTGCTCCCTGGTCTGCAGCGCCATGCGCAGGGCAACTTCGCCATTGTTGTCCGCTGATACACCGATTACGCGTCCCGGCATTGAGCGAACATACTTTTCCCGGGTTGCAAAAAATGCCGCATGCGGGCCGCCATATCCCATGGAAACGCCAAAACGTTGACTACTGCCAACAACGATGTCAGCGCCCATTTGTCCCGGCGACTTCAGCAGGACAAGTGCGAGGATATCTGCCGCTACAGTGACTATGCTGCCAGTCTCTTTTGCCGCGGCTATTATCCCGTCAAGATTCCTGACAGAACCACTACTCCCTGGATATTGCAGGAGAACACCAAACACATCATCGAGATTGTACTGCCCAAGAGGGTCTCCCACGATGACCTCGTAGCCAAAATATTTAGCCCGGGTTTTAACCACCGCGATGGTTTGGGGATGACAGTCATGGTCGACGAAAAAGCAGTTACCGTGATTCTTGCCCACACGCCTGGACATGCTCATGGCCTCGGCCGCTGCTGTTCCCTCGTCAAGTAACGAAGCATTGGCGATCTCCATGCCGGTGAGATCAATGACCATTTGTTGAAAATTAAGCAGGGCTTCAAGTCGACCCTGGCTGATTTCCGCCTGGTATGGCGTATATGCCGTGTACCAGGCGGGATTCTCCAGTACGTTTCGCTTGATAACGGCGGGCATGATGGTGCCGTAATAGCCCATGCCGATCATGGAGGTGTATACACGGTTCCTCTCGCGCATTTTACGCAGGCGAGTAATTACCTCTCGTTCGCTAATGGTGTGGGTGAGTGACAGGTTCTTTTTTGCAAGGATGCTGCCGGGCACTGCCCTGTCGATGATGGCGTCCAGCGAGGCGAGCTCCAGATCATCAACCATGCTGCCAATTTGATGACGATCCGGCCCAATATGCCGACGAATAAAGTCCCCTCGCATTTCCAACTCTGCGAGTGTGTGTTTTCTCTTCACCAGGTCTGACCTCTCCAGCTCATGGTAAATGTTGCCCCTGTTCAAGGAGCGGTAAATTGTCAGTCGCGCACCTGCATGCGCGACACTCGTTCGTACTACACGCCTAGAGCGATTTTACAAACTCTGCGTATGCATCTTCATCCATCAGGGCGTCCAGCTCAGCCGCGTCGTCAATAGTCATGGTGAAAAACCATCCGTCGTCCAGTGGAGAGCTATTGACCAGTTCAGGCTCATCGCCCAGGCGTTCATTGACCGAAGTAATTTCACCTGTCACCGGTGCTTTCACCTCGCCTGCTGCCTTGACAGATTCCACCACGGCCGCCTCGTCACCTGAACTCACCCGGCTACCGGGCTCGGGTAATTCCACGTATACCACGTCACCAAGCTGTTCCTGCGCATAATCTGTAATACCTACCCTGACACTTCCATCTTCCTGCAGTCGCAGCCACTCGTGTTCTTCTGTAAGTCTTAAATCACTCATACCTTTTAACTCCGCTGTCACCGGTTGTGATACCGGTGTTTTATAAAGGGAACGTCCTTGACCAGAATTGTATGAAAACGATTACGGATTTCCACCTGTAATTCAGTTCCCGGCGCAATATATTCACTTTTTATATAACCCAGCGCCACCGGGCTCGACAGGGAAGGAGAAAAACTGCCACTGGTGACGAGGCCAACTCTTTCGCCATCTTTGCCAAGGATGTCGCAACCATCTCTCACCGGCACCTTCCCCATGACCTGCAGACCCACCAGTTTTTCAGCAACTCCACTTTGCAGCTGTTGCATGATGAGGCTTGCACCCGGAAATCCAGGCACTGCGGCTCCATTTTTATACTTTGCCGCTATAGCCCAGGACAGGTTAGCTTCAACGGGAGTCCTGCTTTCATTGATATCCTTTCCATGCAGGCAGAATGCGGCTTCAAGTCGTAACGAATCCCGCGCGCCAAGACCCGCCAGGGCAACACGCTCATCTTCCATAAGCAGCGCTACCAGCTTTGCTACCTGCTCGTTCAGGATGGAAATTTCAAATCCGTCCTCGCCGGTATAACCACAGCGATTTATAAAACACTCCCGTGTCCCCAGCTGGAATTTCCTGCCCTGCATAAAATCCAGCTGGCTAACACCGGCTACGTGGTTTTCCAGCACAGCTGCAGCTTCAGGTCCCTGCAGGGCAAGCAGTGAATAATCATTTTCCAGGGTGACCCGGTGGGAGGTGAGCTTGCTATCAAGGTAGTGAAACACCGATTCCTTGTGCGCAGCATTTACAACCAGCCGCAGCCCCTTGGGGCAACGGGTGACCATGACATCATCAATAATGCCGCCCCTGTCATTGGTGAGGAGCGTATAACGCTGGCGCCCAGGCTTGAGCTCCTGCATGTTGCCCGTGACAAGTTCTTCCAGGGCCTTGCTGGCGGAATCGCCGGAAACAAGAATCTGCCCCATGTGAGAGACGTCGAATATGCTTGCCTGTGCCCGCGTGTGCAGGTGCTCTGCTTTTATTCCGCCGGGATAATGCAGCGGTAATGAATAACCGGCAAACTCCACCAGCTTTCCTCCCCTTTCCAGGTGCAGGGAGTAAAGCGCCGTTTGCCTGGTTTCACCGCCAGCTACGGTATGACTTGTTGGTTCGGACATATTCATGGTTTCAACCCCGGTTACACCCGCGGGCAGTAAAGCTTGCACCAGGATTCACCTGCAGGATTACCTGTTCTTTAGCTTTCATATTTCTATACAGGGAGTATACTAGCGCACATTAATTCATAAGAATAATTAATATTTTTTATATCTTAATAATTTATATTGATATATGGCCGGCTTGTCATGAAAAATCTTCCCATGGATGTACTGCGCTCCTTTGTCACTGTTGCTGATTTTGGAAGCTATACCCAGGCAAGCGAGTTGCTGTCCCGCTCGCAGCCTGCAGTCAGCATGCAATTGAAAAAACTCGAACAGCTGGTACAACGACGGCTCTTTCAGCGCGAGGAACAAAAACTGGCGCTGACCGAAGATGGCGAGATCCTCTTTGATTATGCCCGCAAGATCCTCGCGCTCAACGATGAGGCCATATCCAGCATAATCAAGCCATCAATTTCCGGTAATGTTCGCCTGGGCATCCCCAGTGAGTTTGCCACAACACTTCTTCCTCGAATTGTTGGGCGTTTTTCAAAGACCTATCCAACTGTATCACTTGACGTAAGCTGCGACCTCAGCATCAACCTGTTATCAGCAAAGCAACGCAAGAATTTTGATCTTATCCTGGCACTACAGGATGACACCTCGACCAGGGGATCGGAAAAAGTCTGGGTTGACGAACTTGTCTGGGTTAGCAAGGAAAGGTTCAATGCGCAGACACAGGAGCCTATCCCGCTTATCGTGGCACCCGATGGCTGCATTTACCGAAAACGGGCCATTGAGAAACTGGAAAAACTGAACCGCCAGTGGAGAATAGTGTATACCATCCCCGATCTAAGTGGCATCCAGTCCGCCATCGAAGAAGGACTGGGTGTGACCGTCCTGGCGAAGAGAACAGTCCCTGATAACCTGCAAATCATTAAGACCGACAGGAAATTCCCCAGGCTGGGAAAAGTTTCAATACGCCTGATCAAGTGTTCCGAGAAAAACGAAGAAGCGGTAACTCGTCTCATGGAATACCTGCGCATCAGCATGGCCTGAACATGATTTATTTTACCGGTTGCCTGCATGAACGTTAGCTTACTGGACTTATTCAAGATTGGTATTGGTCCGTCAAGTTCACACACGGTCGGACCCATGATTGCGGCCTATCGCTTCTGTGCTGAACTCGAACAGCAACAGCTACTGGAGCAGGTCAATAATATGTGCGCTGAGACCTTTGGCTCCCTCGCACTTACCGGCATTGGTCACGCCACTGACAAGGCACTGTTACTCGGATTATCCGGGCAACAACCACATCTGCTAGATCCTGACGCTGCTGACAGGCTGGTGGATGACATCAGGCGGGACGGCGTCTTGCGCTTAATGGATAGCAAGCCGATAAACTTCAATGTCGACACGGACCTGAAGTTTAACCGTCGCAAACTCCTGCCCTTTCACTCCAATGGCATGCGCTTTAGCGCTCTTGATGAAGCCGGAAACCTCCTTTTACAGGGCATTTACTATTCAATTGGGGGCGGATTTGTTGTCAGCGAAAGTGAATCACAACAAGACGGGGCCAGTGAACCAACAGAGCAGGAAAGCCTTCCTTTTCCCTTTGCTTCAGCCAGGGAACTCCTTTCACTGTGTCGCGAGAAACAGAAGAGTATTGCTGAAATTGTCCTGGCAAATGAACTAACCCGGCTAGATAAAGACAGCCTGCTTGGAAAAATAGACGAACTCTGGCAGACCATGGAAGCGTGTATAGACCGGGGCTGCAATAACACGGGGCTGCTACCGGGCCGGCTAAAAGTGAATCGCCGCGCCAGCGAGCTTTTCCAGCGCCTGGAATCACGCGATAGTGATGCCCTGGCTGACCCAATGGCGGCCATGGACTGGATCAATCTCTGGGCTATCGCGGTCAACGAAGAAAATGCAGCCGGTGGAAAAGTTGTCACGGCACCCACCAATGGCGCGGCAGGTATCATTCCTGCGGTATTACGTTATTACGATCGCTTTTGCAGGGATGCAAGTAAGCAGGGTATCCACGATTTTTTCCTGGTCGCGACTGCTATCGGAGCGCTGTACAAGAAAAACGCATCGATATCCGGCGCCGAAGTTGGTTGCCAGGGTGAAGTCGGCGTGGCCTGTTCAATGGCTGCTGCTGGCCTCACGGCAGCGCTGGGTGGCAGCAATGAGCAGGTAGAAAATGCTGCTGAAATTGCCATGGAGCATAATCTTGGACTCACCTGTGATCCCATCGGGGGGCTCGTACAAATCCCCTGTATTGAAAGAAATGCCATTGGCGCGGTCAAGGCTATCGACGCTTCACGCATGGCAATGCTCGGGGATGGCGTTCACAAGGTGTCCCTGGATAAGGTCATCGCAACCATGCGTCAAACTGGTATGGACATGCGAACCAAGTACAAGGAAACATCAAAGGGCGGCCTTGCCGTGAATGTGGTGGAGTGCTAGACCGGACCTAGCCTACTCGCTTTACCTGCACTTCCACCCCACCGCCGGGCGATAATTCAAAGACAGTGTATCCAGGATCCAGGTTATCCCGGGCGTAGGCATCACTACCGGGTGTAAACTGGATACAGGTGGACGGACTTCCAACCAGGCTCACGCCAGCCCTGCTGCTGCGAAACTCCTGGTGTACGTGCCCCCAGGCAATACAGCGAACCTGGCTGTAGCAATCCACTATGCTGAAAAAATCTTCCGGGTTCTCAAGCATCATACCGTCCATCCAGCTCGAGAGAACGGGTACCGGCTGGTGATGCAAAAAAATTATCACATTGTCAGGGCCGGACTGTTCCAACGCATTATCAAGAAAAGCCAGCTCATCCTTACCCAGTGCCCCTGCATGGGTATGGGTATTCGGGATAAAGTCGTCAAGCAGGATAAGCCTCCAGTTACCGATACTAATTTCTTTATCTGTGCTTGTTATTCCACTGTTGAGTTGTTTCTGCATCAACCCGGGATCGTCATGGTTTCCCGGGAGACAGAATACCGGGACCGTGAGGCGTTCAAGGAGTTTACTTAAGTTGGCATAGGCCGAGGGACTCGGGTCGTGCACGAGATCACCACTGAGCACCACCAGGTCAGCCTGTTCTTCTGCAGCTATCGCCTCTATTACCCCGGACAGGGATGTCGCAGTATTTAACCCGTCCAGTTCTTCTTCGGGGTCAGAGAAGATATGGGTATCGGTTATCTGTATGAGCCTGATACAATTGGCATTCACCGGCTGCAACTTATTTTTGTTCATCACGGGCCACCAGTACATCCTGAAATAACAATATAATTAAGACCATGTCTCGTAACATAATCGAATTGACCGATGAGCTATACGCCTATCTTGAGTCCGTCAGTTTAAGAGAGAATCTCGTTCTCAGGCAACTTCGTGAGGAAACCGCCTCTCACCGTTGGGCGAGTATGCAGATTTCACCTGTACAGGGGCAGTTTATGACCCTGCTGGTAAAATTGCTTGGTGCAAGGCGAATTATCGAACTCGGGGTATTTACCGGGTATAGCAGCCTGTGCATGGCACTGGGTATGCCGGAAGACGGTCGCCTGGTTGCCTGTGATGTGAATGAAGAATATACCAGCACAGCACGTCGTTACTGGGAAATGGCGGGAGTCAGCGAGCGCATTGAACTACGACTGGCACCTGCGCTTGAAACGCTCCAGGATTTACTGGACAGTGGCCAGGCCGGCACCTACGATTTCATCTTTGCAGACGCGATAAAAGAAGAATACCAGGAGTACCTTGAGCTTGGTTTACAACTTTTACGGCCTGGCGGAGTAATGGGAATAGATAATGTGCTGTGGGGTGGTTCGGTAATTGACCCGGAGAAACAGAACGCTGAAGTCACCGCCATCAGGAAATTCAACCAGTTCCTACACGAGGATGAACGCGTTGATATTTCAATGTTGCCTATCGGTGACGGCCTGACCCTTGCGAGAAAAATATGAAACCACGAATAGTTGATTACCTGCAAAGTGAAAATGCAGCCGAGTCTGTCAGCCTCCAGGGCTGGGTACGAACACGTCGCGACTCAAAGGATTTTTCCTTTATTGAGCTTAACGACGGTTCCTGCCTGGCGAATATCCAGGTGATTGCGGATGCCACCATGGACGGCTACGAAAAAATCAGGGATATCGCTACCGGCGCCGCCATTAAAGTAGACGGGCGCCTGGTGGAATCTCCGGGTAAAGGACAAAAATGGGAAGTACAGGCCACTGCGGTAGAGTTGCTGGGTGTTGCCCCTGAAGACTTTCCGCTGCAGAAAAAACGCCATTCCGATGAGTTTCTTCGCAGCATTGCCCATTTACGCCCGAGGACCAATAAGTATGGCGCGATATTCAGGATACGCTCCAGTCTTTCCCATGCGGTACACCAGTTTTTCCAGGACAGGGGGTTTCGCTGGATTCACACGCCGATTATTACAGGAGCTGACTGCGAGGGCGCAGGTGAAATGTTTCGCGTCACCACCCTTGAGCCGGGCAATGCACCCATGCAGGATGGCGCAGTAGATTACGGCGAAGACTTCTTTGGCAAGGAGTCCATGCTCACGGTATCAGGGCAATTATCCGTAGAGTCTTTTTGCCAGAGCCTCGGCAACGTGTACACCTTTGGCCCAACTTTTCGGGCTGAAAATTCCAATACTTCTCGCCATATCGCTGAATTCTGGATGATCGAACCGGAAATGGCCTTTGCGGATCTTCAGGACGATATGGATCTTGGTGAGGAGATGATCAAGCACCTGGTTGGCCACGCGGTTAACGAGTGCAGTGCTGACCTGGAGCTGTTTGCAAAATTCGTCGACAAGAACCTCATGCAAACGCTTGAGAATATCGCTTCAAAGAGCTTTATTCGCCTGCCCTACACGGAAGCTATCGAGATACTGGAAAAAGCAGGCGAGAAATTTGAATACGAGCCAGCATGGGGTAAAGACCTGCAGTCTGAGCATGAACGCTTTCTCACGGAAAAGCATTTCAAGCAGCCGGTGATTGTTTATGACTACCCAAAGGACATCAAGGCTTTCTACATGCGGCTCAATGATGACGAAAAGACCGTTGCTGCGATGGACGTGCTGGTGCCCTCAATCGGTGAGATTATAGGCGGCAGCCAGAGAGAAGAACGTCATGATTACCTGTTAAAACGGATCAGGGAAATGGACTTTGATGAATCTGATTACTGGTGGTACCTGGAGCTAAGGAAATACGGCACCGCACCCCATGCCGGCTTTGGCCTGGGTTTTGAAAGATTGCTGATGCTGCTTACCGGGGTGTCCAATATTCGCGATGTGATCCCCTTTCCACGCACCCCAAAACACCTGGAGTTCTAGTTTTCGTTGTCCAGTTGGCGCTGTTTTAGCAGCGGCATACGCTGAAAAAGCGGGATGCAGATCATGTATATGATTAGACCCACGGTGTTTCCCACCATGTCGAGAAAAGAAAACTCGCGGTAGGGAAGAAAGTACTGGATACACTCGATGAGCACACCATAGGCCAGTACCGGCACAATTTTTCGTATTGAAAAATGGCTGCCTGGAAAGGAATAGTCGCCCAGGAACGATAAACACAGGAAAGCCAGTGCATGGGATACCTTGTCATTCATCTCCTGCCCCACCTCGTATTGCACCGGTGTCGTCGTCAGGTAAAGGATCAGGAGTGTCGCGACAACAAGCGCAAACCTGAAAAAAATTGTCACATTTGCCGGCATCGTCTTGCTCTTAACTATTCGTCCAGTGCTCCCAGTACGGTTCAGGCTGGTATAACTCGATCAGGTATTCCACGAAGGTTCGTACCTTGGCTGACAGGTGACGACGATGCGGATAAATAGCATGGATAGGTCTCGCCGGCGGGCCATACTGCCCAAGCACCGGCACCAGGCGCCCTGCTCCCACGTCAAGGCCAACCATGTAGGCCGGTAACTGCACCAGTCCGCTACCCTGGATCGCTGCTATGCGTAGTGCATCACCTACATTCGATCGAACATCACCGCTGACTTTCAATTTTTTGACTTTGCCATTGACCGAGAAACGCCATTCACCCAGTGGCTGTCGCCCGGAATATACCAGGCAATTATGCTCCCTGAGTTCTTCAATGGTTCCCGGTGTACCGTGTTCATCAAGGTACTCCTGTGAAGCACAGACAATCATTCGGGCATCCGCAATGTGCCTGGCAACGAGACTGGAATCTTCCAGCAGGCCAACACGTACCACCATGTCCAGGCCCTCTTCAATAATATCCGGCTCCCGTTCTGTCAGCACCAGTTCTACGCTGACTCCTTCGTACAACTTGCGATACCCGGATACAGCACGTGCCAGGTGAAAAGACCCAAAAGATGTGGGGGCCATTACACGCAGGGTGCCGCGGGGTTCCGACCCCAGCTGCGCAATTGATTGTTCGGTCTCTGATATCTCGTGCAGGATCTCCTGCACCCTGTCGCGATAGGCAATCCCGGCCTCGGTAAGGTTGATTTGCCTGGTAGTGCGGTTCATTAATCGTACACCCAGCGCATTTTCAAGATTGGTCACGTGCTTTGACACCATTGCCTTGGATATTCCGAGCTGTGTCGCCGCTTCGGAAAAACTCTGCTGCCGCGCTACCTGCAGGAACACTTCAATGCTGTTGAGCTTGTTTATCTTGTCCATGACATGAAAATCTATTGTTTAATATTAGTTAACAGTTTTTTAATAAGTTTACTATTGTAAACTTTTTAATCAAGCCTTATCTTACACCCCATGCCCAGGCACTGAAGTAAGTGCCGCAAACGAACTTAACAACTTGAGGAAAAAACAATGAAGACTATATACGCAATTATCATGGCAGCTGCCGTTGGTTCTGCAATGGCAATAACAGAAACACAGCAGGCAGTGAGCTGGACGGATAGCAATACCCTGGAACAGGCTTTTGAAGCCGGAGACAGCCAGGCGCTTGCTGAACTTTACAGCGAGGATGCAGTGGTTATACCTCCAAGCCTTGAGATTCTCGAAACTCCTGAAGACATCAGGCTTTTCTGGGAGGAGCAAATCACCAATGGTACCGGCAACTTCCGTCTTCAGACTATCAACAGCAGGCAGCATGGAAATGTTGTTTACCAGAGTGCAGTCTGGATTGCGACAAGGGTTTCAAATGGCGTTGAGAGCGAACTGTTTGGCGAAATGACCAACGTCATCAGCCAGCAGGCCGATGGCAGCTGGAAAATCCAGTTACAGAGCTGGAACTAATCCCTGCCGGGAGAAACTAACTAACCTCGAACTGAAATTTAATACCTCCCCCTCTAGATTCAGTTCATGTGCTGGCCCCGCTTTGAGTATCAAGGCGGGGCTTTTTTGTCCTTGATACCCTGCTGCCAGCACTATTCACAATAGGTTATGATCGCAGCATGGAGACAGGCACCACCGTTATAAGAGCAAGCAGCCCGAAAGAGCTGGCCTCGGCTCGTCGCATACGCCAGCAAATTTTCGTTGATGAGCAGGGTATTCCGCGCGAGGTGGAGGAAGATGGCCTGAATGATGATGCCATACACGTATTACTGCAGGTGAACGGCGAGGACGTGGGTACCTCGCGGCTGGTCGCGCTCTCGAAAACAGGGGGAGAAATCGCAAGGGTCGCGGTTACCAGGGAGCATCGAGGTAAGGGCCTGGCCAGGCTAATGCTGCAGGAACTGGAGAATATTGCGCTGGAAATGCATCTCACTCACCTGGAATTGCATCCCCAC
This sequence comes from uncultured Enterobacteriaceae bacterium, assembly GCA_964639535.1. GTDB lineage: Bacteria > Pseudomonadota > Gammaproteobacteria > Eutrophobiales > Eutrophobiaceae > WLWS01. The sequence goes on from CAZXDV010000001.1 coordinate 27,288, forward strand.
CACTACCTTGAGAAGTTTTATGCAGGCCTGGGCTATGTGCTTGTGCCGGGTTCTGAAGTGATGGCCGGGGAACACCGCCTGATCACCATGGAGAAAAAACTGCCGGGTCCCTAGCTTTCAGGCAGCTTCGGGCAGTACCTGTGTACTTTCCCCGGACACAACCATGGTCGTTGGCGATTCTACCGGTGTCACTGTCACTTCGCGCCGTATCCCCGAATCCAGGATATCCCTGAGCGCACCCACTTCCCGAATGTCGGGATCAAGCCAGCGCTCAAAATCTTCCTGTTCAAGCATCAATGGATAACTAAGCTCGTGAATATGGCGAAAATTATCCTGCCCTGGCAGGGTAATCACGGTAAAGGAATAAACCGTTTCATCCGCAAACTGCCAGCGCCGGTATAGGCCGGCAAAGGCGATGGCACTGTGCGCCGGACCCACGGCATAGCAGACCTTGTCCTTCCACTCAAAGAAGCAGCTGGCCGGGATGATGGCACGCTGGGTTTTTACTGCCGATGACCACAGGCGACTGCTTTCAAGACGCGTGGACCTGGCATTAAATGTCTTCCACTTCGGGTTCGGACGGTATCCGGGTCCCTTTTTTTTCGGCTCGATCAGTAGTGACCAGGTCGCTTCATGCATGTGACGCTCACCGGCGTCTTCAAATACGATGGCAGTACTGCTGCCGGGCGCAATATTGTTCTTCGCCTGGGGGAAAACAGCCAGTCCCAGCGTCTTCATCAGCTCCCTGACAAAGGGGCTGTCACTTACGTTCATACGTCCACACATGCCTGAATTCTCCCACCACGGGCACATGGATAAAAGATTTTTACAATTCCTGCTTGATCATTGAAAAAATACCACTATACTGCTCATAAAAGCACTGTTTATATTAACACCATGATTACATTAACAGCCAGACAACTCGAAATCCTTGATTTTATTAGAGAAAGCATCAGGGATAACAACATGCCTCCCACCGTAGCGGAGATTGCACAGGCCATGAATCTCAGTTCTACCAACGGTGTGCGTGGTCATTTACAGGCCCTGGCCCGTAAAGGCGCCATAGAACTCATACCCAATGCATCAAGGGGTATACGCCTGCTGCAAATTGACATGTTTGAGCAGGGCCTTCCCCTTGTTGGCCGGGTTGCGGCAGGGCAGCCCCTGCTGGCCGAGGAGAATATTGAAGATTACAAGCAGGTAGACCCGGCGCTTTTTCAGCCTGCAGCCGACTACCTGCTACGTGTACAGGGAGAAAGTATGCGTGATGTAGGCATCCTTGATGGTGATTTGCTGGCGGTGCATCGCCGGCCCACCGCCGAGGATGGAGAAATCGTAGTAGCACGACTGGAGGATGAAGTCACTGTCAAACGCCTTAACCGGCAAGGCCACATGGTCTACCTGGAAGCGGAAAATCCCGATTTCCGGGCTATAGAGGTCAACCTGAAAGAAAGCACACTGGACATAGAAGGTATCGCGGTAGGGGTCATACGCCCCCTCTAAACAGTGTTAACAAAATAAGCTCCATATGCCGGGTATATCTTCTCGGGCATAGTATTGGACGCCCTGCTGACGAGAATAAGCTGGAGAAATAGAATGATAAATAGCCAATTACAAGATCTTATAATCAACAATCCGCACGTCTGGCTTGGTGACGAAATCACCGAGTCAAAATCAGGTGGCATTCCCACTGGCTACCCGGCGCTGGATGCCATCCTTCCGGAAGGCGGCTGGCCGAGGAATGCGATGATGGAAATGCTCACACCCCAGTGGGGCTTTGGTGAGTTACAACTACTCCTGCCGCTGATGCGTTCCATCACCAGCGAAAAACGCTGGGTGATGCTGGTGGCTCCACCTTATATTCCCTATGCTCCTGCCCTGGCGAATGCTGGTGTCGACATTAACTATATTATCAATATCGATCCTGAAACCACCTGCAAGGATGCCATGTGGTCCGTGGAAAAGGCCCTGCAATCCGAAAGCTGTGGTCTCGTGCTGGCCTGGCTGGACTCCCTGCCAAATGCTGTTGTCAGGCGTCTACAATTGGCTGCCAGCGAAGGACAAACTTCCGGCGTATTATTTCGCCACCGGGAAGCAAAAAACTCACCTGCTTCACTGCAACTGCGCCTGAAACATACCGACCAGGGTCTTCATGCCCATGTCATCAAGGCCCGAGGTGCAAACCGTTATCGTTCTGCCACGATAAAGCTGCCTTTTCACTAGGCCACAGCAACAATCATTAAACGGTAAATTACAGGCAAGATTCACCACAGCGTCACTCCGGACTCCCCGCACCCCACCCCATACCCCGACCGGAGTGCCGCTGATTTTTAAGCCTGGCTTTACCGGGTGATCTTGTTATGCGTACCCTGCTTGATCGTTCACCCTGGTATGAGCATTTTGATGAACAGGCTCACCCACAGGATGAAAAATCTGCTTTAGCCAGGACTGATCTATGGCTGGCTGTCGATCTTCCCGAGCTGGATCTTGAATGCTCAGGGCATGACTACCAGGGCTCGGCATTTGTTGTCCTTGAGGAAGTCGCTGGCATGCACTATGTCCACAATGCATCGGAATTAGCCCGGCAGAAAGGGATTTCCCGGGGAATGACAATCAATGCCGCGCTTGCGGTTTGCGAGACACTGAAGAGCGCTAATATTGACCCCGTCGCGCAGCAAGACAAGCTGGAGGAACTGGTCGCAGATTCCATGCAGTTGAGTTCACGGGTTAGCATTGCACCCCCTACGTCTTTTCTACTGGAAGTTGCCGGCAGTATCAGGTACTTCGGCTCGCTGGAGATGATTCAACAAAAACTGGCGCAGAGCCTTAAAAAAAAACTGCAATCCACATTTAACATGGTTGTCTCCCCTGTTCCTGCCGCCAGCCTGTTACTGGCCAGGTCAGGTTATAAAAACATAATACATGGGCTTGATGAATTACGTTCAGTGTCAGGTGCATTACCGGTTAATGCCTTGCCCATTGATGATAAATCTCTCTCGCAACTGGATAAAATTGGTGTGCGTGTACTGAGGGATCTCTGGCGCTTGCCTGTCAGTGAGCTGGCTAGACGTTTTGATGCAGATTTTGTCAGTTACCTGGAGACCCTTCTTGGCAGGAAACAGGAGCTATTATCTCTTCACTATCCTGCGCCCCGTTTTAACAGGCGGATTTCTTTTACGCGGGACATGAGACAAAACCACGGCTTGCTACCTCACATTGATAGCCTGCTGGACAAGCTGGTTGTTTTTCTCAGGCACTACGACCTTTATACAAATCATTTTTTGATCTACCTGGAACACAGGCAGCGTGATACGACTGCCATGAATTTTTTCCTGAGACAGCCTTCGCGGGACAAGCATCATTTCCTGGGGCTGGTTGAAACTGATCTTCAACAACGTCAACTCCCCGGGCCTGTGATCGGCCTTGAACTCCTGGCCGAGGAGTTTCATGAGTTTCATAGTAAAACACGTGAATTATTCAGTCACGATCCTGGGAGCAGTGATGATGATGAAGATATCCAGGGCCTGCTGGATCAGCTTCGAGTTAGACTGGGCCGGGAGAAGATTTCACACCTGTCCTGCTGTGCCGATCATCGTCCTGAATATGCCGGTTTACTTTACCGACACTCCCCTGGTAGCAGCACCGCAGGCCTGAAGAATCGTCCGCTCTGGTTATTACCCGAACCTCACCCGTTAAGGCAGGGAATAAACCAGCTTTACTATAAAGGGCCTGTCCATATCTGCTCGGGTCCGGAACGTATAGAAACAGGCTGGTGGGATGGACACGATATACGGCGCGATTATTACACTGCTATAGATGAACTCGCTGGTGGGTTATGGATTTATCGCGATCTGAAGTCAGAAAACTGCTGGTACCTGCATGGCCTGTTTGGCTGAGATGGAAAAAGGTATAGATTACGCTGAGCTTCATTGCATCAGTAACTTTACATTCTTAAGAGGTGCATCTCATCCCGAGGAACTGGTCAGCCAGGCTGACCATCTCGGTTACAGGGCGATAGCTATTACCGATGAATGCAGTCTTTCAGGGGCTGTACGTGCTTACGTAGAGGCAAAGCAAAAAAACATCAAGCTGATAGTTGGCAGTGAATTTCGAATCATGGAAGGCCCTTCCTGTGTTTTGCTCGCCACGAACCGTAAGTCTTATGGTCAACTTTCTCACCTGGTGACTGAATCCCGTCGACGGGCCACCAAGGGGTACTATTATCTTGATCGTTCTCTTTTTGTTGAGCATCTTCCGCGTGACTGTCTCGCCCTTTATCTTCCCAACCAGCGTTCGAAAACATGCAGAATGGAGGAACTGAGCTGGTTATCCGAATTATTCCCGGGAAGTTGCTGGATAGCCGTGGAGCTTATGCTTGACGGGAATGATCGAATTTACCTGGAGGAACTGGAAGCACTTGGCAGAGAGCTGGGTTTGAATCTCTGCGCATGCGGTGACGTGCATATGCACACCAGGAAACGTCGGTATTTACAAAACACCCTGGCAGCCATTCGGCTTGGCAAACCACTTGACCAGCTTGGTTATGAAATACATGCCAACGGTGAGAGGTATCTTCGTGAACCGGCAAGGCTGGCAAAACTGTATCCTCCAGCCTTGCTCGCAGAGAGTATCAAGATCAGCAAGCTCTGCCATTTTTCCCTGGGCGAACTTCGCTATGAATACCCGGCGGAGCTCGTGCCTGCGAAGCACACTCCCCAGTCGTGGTTACGGCAGCTGGTGCAGCAGGGCCTGGAAAAACGCTGGCCAGGTGGGGTTCCGGACAAGGTTGCCAGGCTGGTAGAGAGAGAACTGGCCCTGATCAATGAATTAAATTATGAGCAATACTTTCTCACCGTACATGACATCGTAAAATTTGCCCGGGAACAGGATATTCTTTGCCAGGGAAGAGGTTCAGCCGCAAATTCTTCAGTATGTTACTGCCTTGGCATTACCGAGGTTGACCCTGCACGTATGGATCTTCTTTTTGAACGTTTTATATCCAGGGAGCGCGGCGAACCACCCGATATTGATGTGGACTTTGAGCATGAACGCCGCGAAGAAGTTATTCAGTATATTTACAGGAAATACGGGCGCGATCGCGCTGCACTTACTGCGACTGTTGTCACCTACAAGGTGAAGAGCGCAATTCGGGATGTAGGCAAAGCCCTGGGCATGAGTCTTACCCAGGTAGATAGCCTGAGCAAGGCGATCACCTGGTGGGACAGGGATATTATCTCGCGCTTTGAGAGCGCAGGGTTTTCGCTAAAAAGCCCACCAATCAGGAGACTGGTCCACCTGGTAAACGAATTGCTCCATTTCCCGCGTCACCTGTCCCAGCATGTCGGTGGCTTTGTCATAAGCCAGGGACAGCTCTCTCAACTGGTTCCGATAGAGAACGCAAGCATGCCCGAACGAAGTGTTATTCAATGGGAGAAACATGACCTGGAAGCTATCGGCTTACTGAAGATAGACGTGCTTTCGCTGGGCATGTTGACCGCCATACGCAAATCTATCGATCTCATCAACAGCTACCAGGACCAGCACCTTTCTCTCAGTAACATTCCCCCTGAAGATCCGGCTGTCTACAGGATGATTCAAAAGGCAGATACGATAGGGGTATTCCAGATAGAGTCGAGGGCGCAAATGAGCATGCTGCCAAGACTCAAACCGCGTAATTACTATGATCTTGTAATACAAATTGCCATCGTGCGTCCGGGGCCTATTCAAGGAGAAATGGTGCACCCCTATCTTGCCCGAAGGAATGGACGGGAAAAGATTACATACCCGGGGGATGCCGTAAAAAAAGTACTTAAAAGAACACTGGGTGTGCCAATTTTCCAGGAGCAGGTGATGCAACTTGCTATCGTTGCAGCAGGTTTTAATCCGGGCGAAGCAGACCAGTTGCGTCGCAGTATGGCTGCGTGGAATCGGAAAGGTGGCCTGGAGGTTTTTGAAGAAAAACTGTTAACCGGCATGAAACAGCGGGGATATAGCGAAAGCTTTGCCCGGCAGATATATAAACAGATAAAAGGTTTTGGGGAATACGGTTTTCCAGAGTCGCATTCAGCCAGTTTTGCCCTGCTCGCCTATGCATCTTCCTGGCTGAAATACTATCACCCCGCTGCTTTTACCTGTGCCCTGTTAAATAGCCAACCGATGGGATTTTACAGCCCCGCGCAGTTATTAAATGATGCAAGGCGACACAACGTTTCAATATTACCAGTTGATATTAACTACAGCGACTACGATTCCTCCCTGTATTTCACGGGCAAACAACGAGAGGAAGCACCCGCTTTACGTCTTGGTCTTCGTCTCGTTAAAGGGCTGGCTGAAGCAGATGCATCATTACTCGTTCAGCAGAGGAAAGAGGGTGAGTACAGAAGCATAGAAGACTTTATCCAGCGTACTGGATTATCCAGCAAGGCTGTGCAGTGTCTCGCAGATGCAGACGCTTTTTGTAGCATGAGTGAAGATAGACATCGTAGTTACTGGAGTGCACTTGATGCGAGAAACCATACGCCACTTTTCGGTCCGGGCAGAACAGCTGGTGCCTCTATCATGCTCCCCAAACCCTCTGAAGGTGAGGACATACTGGCGGACTATGCCAGCACTGGTTTCACCCTGCGACGTCATCCACTGTCTTTACTACGGCCTCGACTGGAAAAGCTGGGCGCCGTAAAAGCCGCAGATTTATGGAGCCTGCAAAATGACACGCTGACACGGGTAGCAGGTATAGTCACCAGCCGTCAACGGCCGGGAACAGCTTCCGGCGTGATGTTTTTTACCCTGGAAGATGAAAGCGGTTTCATGAATATCATCATCTGGTCCTCGGTGATTACCCGCTACCGGGACTTTATCAGCAAAGTAAGCCTGCTGCAGGTAGACGGAAAGGTACAACAGCACGAAGGAGTGTTACATATCGTCGCCCAACAGCTCTATGACAGGAGTCATTGGATTAAGGATATGAAATTCAAATCAAGAAATTTTTGTTAACACAGGTAATATTAATCAATCACGCTTTGCTTAAGAGCATAGGCCACATCAAGCGCCTGTCGATTCTCCTTGATATCGTGCACACGAATCATATCTACTCCTGCCATGACAGCCAGTGCAGTGGTTGCGCAGGTTGCACCTACCAGCTCGCTGTATTTATCAATATCACAAATTGACCCCATGAATCTTTTACGACTGGCACCAAGAAGAACCCCATACCCCGTGTCCTTGAATTTTCCGAGGTTGGCAACAAGATCGAGATTATTTTGCTTGCTCTTGCCAAAACCGATACCCGGGTCAATCAGGATATTACTGCTCTTCACTCCCACGGCTTCGGCGACGGAGGCCTGCTGTACAAGAAAAGACAATATCTCCTCGAGTGCATTTTCATAACGCGGCGCGTCCTGCATGTTTTTCGGCTGTCCCTGCATATGCATAATGATGTAGGGCGCACCTGTTTCTGCAGCAAAGGCAAACATATTCTCATCCTCACGCCCGGCAGAAACATCATTGATGATACTGGCGCCGGCCTCAAATGCCTTTCTCGCTACAAGCGAAGAAGTAGTATCTATACTGATAGGAGTCGAACTGCCGGGGCCCGCTTTCAGGGATTCAATAACGGGGATAACCCGCTTCAGCTGCTCTTCGGCGGGAACCCTGTCGGCGCCGGGGCGCGTTGATTCTCCACCAATATCCAGGATGTCCGCTCCCTCCTCTATCATCGACAGCGCATGCTCTATTGCGATGTCTTTCTGGAAGTGTTCTCCCTCGTTAGAAAAACTGTCGGGAGTGACATTGAGTATGCCCATCAGGGCGGGTTTACCTGGACCCCCGGGGTTCATTTGATGATCCTGGCCATCTTGTCCGTTGCAGTAACCAGTGCATCTACCATGGGCTCCTCGCCGGCAAGGTGCCCCCCTTCCCTTACGATGACCAGCTCAGCCTTTGGCAATGATTGTTTCAAAAGCCACGATGCCTCCACCAGGCAGGTCAGATCCCTTCTGCCGTGGATGATGTGAATTGGGACATCAGGAAGCCTGTGTACATTTTCCAGTATCTGGTTTTCTTCGATGAAGTATTTTTCTTTGGCGTAATGGGTCTCGATAAGAACTTCATTCACGGTCTGCTCGACATTATCTGGTCGATATGAGTCAGGATTCACGCCCTTGAGGAGGTAAGTCACAATTCTGCCCGCCCATATGGACCAGGCCATGGCAGCTTTTTCTCTCTCGCCTTTATCACTACCATGAACACGAGCATGGTAGGCTGAAACAAGGTCTCCCCTTTCACCTACTGGTATAACATCTACAAACTCTTTCCAGTACTCGGGAAATACGTGATTTGCGCCATCATTGATAAACCAGTCCAGGTCCCACTTACGAGCCAGGAAAGTTCCACGTAAAATGATCCCTGAGACATTTGCCGAGTGATGCTGTGCATAGAGTAATGCCAGGGTTGCTCCCCATGAACCGCCAAAAAGCAGCCACTTTCCTATATTCAATGTAGCTCGAATATGCTCGAGGTCTTCAAGTAATTTCCAGGTCGTATTTGAATCAGTTAAACCATTTGGCCTGGAGCGGTTACACCCACGCTGATCAAAGTTGATGATGTGATACTTATCGGGATCAAAATATCGCCGATGGTTGGCATTACTACCGCCCCCGGGGCCGCCATGAAGAAAAACCACTGGAATACCGTCCGGCTTACCGCTTTGTTCAAAATAGATCTCGTGCCCATCTGCCTTAAACCGTTGGCTGGAAAAGGGCTCGATCTCAGGATAGAGGCTTTGCATTTGAATATTGGCGAATTACGGGTGAACAGCAGGATTACTATCAGATATCGCCGAGAATTTCCTTTCTCTTTGCGCTGTATTCCTCTTCGGAGATAAAACCTTTTTGCTTCAACCCTTCAAGCTGCTCAAGTCTCTCCTCTATTGTTCTTTCAACTTTCTGTCCGCTGGACTGTTGTTTCATTTCCTTGCGCAGCCTTGCCATTTCGAGTCTCATTTCACGTCGTTCCCGGGCCGAGCGTTCCTGCTCCTGGCGTAATCTCTCGTCGACAACTGTTGTGGCGTTCTGCAATTCCTCCCCTGCCTGCAAAGCGGCATACGCTGCCGATGCCTTTTTTATATCAATAACAAACCAGTCCTTCCTGGTCTTACCATTGTCTTTATAAGTATCAAGACCATCAGAAAGTATAATCGCCTTTTTAAAGCTGGACTTCTTGGCACGCTTACCTGGTTTGAAATAGTACCTGATTTCAGAAGTACTACCTGAACCCTGGTAGGCACGTTCCTTAAACTTGTCTCCAAGCTTATCGTATTCACCCAGGATTACGTGTAGCTTGCCATCAAGATAAAACGCACGACCCGAGGTGTAGGTGGTGTCCTTCATCACGAGAAAACTCTTTTTTCTGCGAGTCAGGGCAAAAACAATATCCTGGTCAGGTCGGGCCTTGGCAAGACCTGCAGCGATGTAGCTTCCCAATAACCTGGCCTGCTGAAGGGAAAAAACACTCTCCGCCTCATCGTCATCTTTCAGGGCACCGGTAAAAAAACTCTTGTCCCATACCAGGATGGAATTGAGGGAATCCCTGATTTCCCTTGGATTCAGGCTAACCGGATGTTGGTTGGGGATAAAGCTACCATCCTTGTACTTGTCCTGCTTGTCCAGCTTGATATACAGGTTGGCGCCGGATTTCCACAGCACCTCATCTGCGTAGCTCATAAATGCAGGCACGAGCAACACCAGGAAGATTACAAGGGTCCTTAGTTTATTCATCAATTGTTAGACAACTTAAAAGACAACTTTATTCATGGGCAATGAAAAAAGGCGCACTAAAAGTGCGCCTTTTTATATACAGCTTGTACTACTGGCTGATGCTTACCAGAGGAGGAATCCACCGATAGAGAATACGTCATGCTCAGCAGGACCGAAAACAGCAGCTTCGGTGTCGGCTTCGCCGTATTCAGCAATCACTTTCAACCAGGAGTTAACATCGTGGTAAACACCAACGGTCCACAGGGAGTTGGTTACCTTTGAGCCACCAGCAGGTGTTTCGGTGGACTCACCGAAGCTGATGCCAACCTTGGTTTTACCATTAAAGGTGTAAGCACCCTGAATGATGAAGCCGTCGTTGTCAGACTCTGCACAGGCAGTAGCGGAACAACCTGCGTCACCAGCACCGCTGATGTTGAACAGGTGAGTACCCAGGGCTTCACCATCATAGTAAGTACCCATGACGTTGAAACCACCGAAGTTCAGGTCAGCACCGATGTTCCAGCCAAAAGACTCGGAGTCATCAGTTCCACCACCGGTAAGAGCAATTTCCTGTTCCTGCCAGAGAAAGCTGGTCCAGACATGGAAGTTACCGCCTTCCATTTCGCCACGATAGTTCAATTCAGCCTGGAACTGAGGAGAGTCGGTTTCTGACGCGCCAACAGCGGAACCCAGAGGCTCCTGTGGGTCAAAGATACCAACTTCAAGGTCAAAACCGTTGATCGTTGGGGTCTTGTAGGTGAAGCGGGTACGGAAGTCAGGATAAACATAACCATAACCGATTCGACCCAGGGTGGTACCACCACCGTCCGGGCTGCCCATGGCACCCACACCGAACAGGGTGTAATCCTTCAGAATGGCATGGCGGTTGAACAGGGCCAGCGTGTTACCAACACTGATGGTACCGAAGTCACCTTCGACGTTGAAGAAAACTTCACGCATATCGATTCGGGAGCTGGTACCTGCAACGCCTGATTTGTTCAGACGACCACCCTTTTCACCGGATGAGTCAGGAGCAAATGTAATCTGGGCTGTACCTTTAAGACCATTAATTTCCGGGGTCTTAACAGTCATGGTATGGAATGCCGGCAACAGGCCCTCGTTGAGGTGAGCACTGTCTTCAGTAACGCCACTGGCATATTCCCAGTCAGATTGGGTGTAGAACAGGTTTACGAAGCCGCCGTAGCTGACTTCCCAACCGTCCTCTCCACCAAGAACGATAGCTGCGTTTGCAGGTGCGCTCAGTGTAGCTGCAAGAGCAGTACCACCGATTGCTGCAACGAGCTTTGTTTTATTTAAATATTTCATCATTTCCTCCTAAAGAAAGACGCAATTATTACTTAAGGCTCTAGAGTTTAAGTTCGGCCTCCCCAGCCTGACTCCTCCCCCTTCAAATTCGGATGAGTCTAGTTACTGCAACAGAAGCCACCAAATCTTTTATTTATGTCGGTCTTCTCCTCAGCAAAGACCGGCGTAAAAAGTACTATAAATTCAGGCCATTTACAAGCTTTAAGCACTATTTTGCAACAAACCCCGGCCACACAAAAATTATGTTACTTTTTGACAACAGCCAGGCCATTCCATGCACGCTGCTATTTTAGCGATGCCCGGGCCTCGTCTTGATGTCACGCGCTTAAGTGACTGTTATTTATCGATAATTTTTCTTTATTCGCTGCGCGGTACAAGTAATATCGATATAGCAGGCGGGTATCGACATTTGTTTACCTAGCCGCCCCCCTTCTGGTAGGCGAGGTCAAAGCGGGCTATGAACCGGCCCGCTTCTGCATCATTGAACCCCAATAATTCAATTTCAACCTCTGTTCGTGGGAACTTGACACTCGCCAGCTGCCGAACCCCTTCGTCGGAAATCCTGATATAAACCTGTTTCTCTCCATCGATCACGGTGACCTCTTTGCCGCTTACCGAGTACTCCAGGCCGTTCAATGCCCGCGGTAAAAGCCTGAAAAAATCCTTGTGCGTGATAGTCATATCACGGGATTGCCTAAATGCCATGTGCGCGCAACTACCTGGATTCAGCTAGCCGCCTGCAACGGGGGGCCAAATAGCAAGCGTGTCACCTTCTGCAAAGCGGACAGTCGCCCTTTCTTCCGGCTGCAGGTAGACGCCATTCAGGAGAACAAGGTGAACTTCTTCTTCGGGAACATTGTAACGGTTGATGATTTCGGGGATGGCGTCAGTTTCGTCAATCTCGATGACAGCCGCGTGATTTTCGGCATACTCCGGCAGGTACCGGGTCAGGCTGGCGTACAGCTTAAAGGTCAGTTTCATGGGGAGACACGCAGGTTATTCCGCGTGAAATACCTTTCACGCGGAACAGGAAAATAGCGATGACAGTATGTGTAGTACTCACCCAGGCGGAATTAGAGAATTCCCGCGTTGTGCCCTACCGACTGGGTTGCTCCCAGGTAGGCTTCCATGATCTGTGTGGGATCTTTCATGAGGCGATCTTTCCATACGCCGAGCTTGAGCCGGGTTTGAATTAGTCCTCTAAGCACGCCCACATGCTCGGTCAGGCCGAGTGACTGGGCGCCCACCAGCACATCATCCTCAAACTGCAGACTGAGGTAGCGAAAGCGCTCCTCGTCGGTCAGCTGCACGGAATCACCACCGTCTGTGCCCATCCAGAGTCCATAGGAAGACGAAATCAGGCCCAGCGTATCCAGTACGTTCATATTCACACTACCCTGGTGCTGAACCTTCTTGCCAGTCATATTAAGTGCAGCAATACGTCCATGATCGGCTGCTGTGGGCTGTATTGCCTGGACACTGTACTCACCGGTAGAGAAGTCCTTGCCCTGGCACACGTCACCGGCGGCATAAACATCTTCGTGACTGGACTGCAGGTGTTCGTTGACCAGTACACCCAGGTCTGTGTCGATACCACTACCTTCAAGGAACTGTATGTTTGAGCGGACACCCGTAGCGGATATCACTACATCAGCACTGATGGTCTCGCCGGAATCAAGCTTGACGGCGAGTTCAGAACCCGACTGCTCAATTGATTCAACCCGCGTCGATGTATGTACATCCACACCTTTTTCAATACACCACTTCTTCAGGAGGTTGCCCGCGGTCTGGTCCATCATCCTGGGGACCATGCGATCTTCCATTTCAATCACGCTCAACTTGACGCCGCGCAGCGCCAGCGCTTCCAGCACGATGCAACCAATAAATCCTGCGCCCATCAGTACTACACGGGAACCCTTTGTGGCTTTCTCTGCAATAGCGCGGCCATCCTCCAGCGTCCAGCAGGAATGTACGCCGTCGAGGTCCATGCCCGGAATAGGCGGCCTGATGGGGTGAGAACCGGTGGCAATGAGCAACTTGTCAAAGGCCAGGTCACCACCATTTTGCAGGCTAAGGTTCTTCGAGCCGGTATCCACCGCGGTAACACGGTCCTGGACAACATCAATTCCCAGTCCAGCAAAATGATCCGAGGAAGAACGCAGGTAGGTGCCTTCTTCCTTGATCTTGTCAATCAGGTAGTAAGGCAGGGCCATGCGTGAATACGGTGGTTCCGGTTCATCGCCGATAAGCTTTACGGAGTCGCCCGGAGCAAATTTCCTGACGTGTTCAGCTGCAATAACGCCGGCAGGGCCGGCGCCAATGATTACATGTTGCATAGTGGGTTCTCCCGCTTAAAGGCCAAGACGTTGACGTGTCTCGTCCGTTGGTACACCGTCAGGAGACCAGCCGCGAATCTCGTAATATTTCGGCAGCATTTCGCCCAGGTTGTTTACCTTGCCTTCAGCTGGACCGGTCTTTGCCGCATCTTTAAGTAGTCGTTCCGGCAAAGTGTCGTCTTCCGCTGTCATGCCGCGTCGCGCAGGGCGGTCTGCAGGCGCTT
>CAZXDV010000002.1:0-6468 GCA_964639535.1 uncultured Enterobacteriaceae bacterium
TCATACACAGCTGATGCAGGTGAATGGGCCGGGGGACTATGTCCTTCTCGGGGAGTCGCTGGACGATGCCGCAGGCGAAGCCTTTGATAAAACCGCCAAGCTGCTGGGCCTGGGTTATCCAGGTGGTGCGGCGATATCTGCCCTGGCTGAAAAAGGGCGTTCGGGGCGCTTTAAATTTCCGCGGCCCATGACCGACAGACCCGGCCTCGATTTTAGTTTCAGTGGTTTGAAAACCCATGCACTGACCACGGTCAGGGACAACGATGATGATGAGCAGACCCACGCGGACATTGCACGGGCATTTGTCGAAGCCGTGGTGGATACGCTGCTGATAAAGTGTCGTCGTGCGCTGGAGGAAACAGGTTTAACCCGGCTGATCGCTGCGGGTGGCGTCAGTGCCAACAAGCAACTGCGCCAGGGGCTGCACGAGATGATGGCAGAGCGGGGTGGCAGGGCCTATTTTCCCAGGCCTGAATTCTGTACCGATAACGGCGCCATGATTGCCTATGCCGGCTATACCCGGCTCAAGGCAGGCATGAGCCAGGATCTCAGTATCGTTGCCTACCCACGCTGGGAACTGGGCACCGGGCAGTAGGGCAATTCGAGAAAGTCCCGGGCTTTCAGGACTCGCTGGGTCCAGGCTCTTTTTTTCGACCGAGTCGAATCCTGTCCTCTTCCCCGGCCATGAGTTTCTTTATGTTGGGGCGATGGCGCCACAGCAGCAGGGCCGCCATGATCGTGTTACAGCCTACCAGGGGCCAGGATGGGCTGAGCCAGAGCGTGTAAACCGGTGCCAGTGCCGCAGCACCCAGTGCCGCCAGTGATGAATAGCGAAACACCAGCGCCAGGGTCAGCCACACCAGTGCAAAGCAGGCGCCCAGGCCCAGGTGCATTCCCAGCAGCACACCGACAAAAGTAGCCACACCCTTGCCACCTTTGAACTGGAAAAACACCGGGAAAAGATGGCCAAGAAAAGCCGCCAGTGCGGCCAGCCCGACAACCAGGTCAGCTGCACCCCAGAGCCCGATGAGCAAGACCGGGAGAAAACCCTTTAGCGCATCTCCAAGCAGGGTCAGGGCGGCGGCTTTTTTACCGTGCAACCTCAGCACATTGGTGGCGCCCGGGTTTTGCGAGCCTTCGCTGCGCGGATCCGGCTTGCCGAGCATCTTGCAAACAAGTACTGCCGAGGCAATGGAGCCTGTCAGGTAGGACGCGACGATGGCGAGCGCGCTGCTTATCATGATCAAATTCCTGTTAGCCTATTGTCGGCGGGGGCTTTGCACTATCCTTATATACCCTAGCTTATGTAATATGGACAATAAATTCTTTAGAAATTATGGACATTATTTACCTTAACGATCTCAGGATCGACACGGTGATCGGTATCTACGACTGGGAGCGCCAGACAAAGCAGACGGTGATCCTGGATATCCAGATGGGTACCGATATTCGTCGTGCTGCCGCATCCGATTCCATTGATGACACCCTTAACTACAAGGCGGTAGCCAAGAGACTGTTTAGCTTCGTCGGTGACAGCGAGTTTGAACTGGTTGAAACTCTGGCGGAAAAAATCACCGAGATACTGATGGAGGAGTTCAATATTCCCTGGGTACGCTTGCAGTTGAACAAGCAGGGTGCGCTTCGCGGAGTGCGTGACGTTGGCGTCATTATTGAACGGGGCGAGAAGAGCTGATGGCAAAAGCATTTATTGGTGTCGGTAGTAACATCGATCGCGAAGAAAATATTCGTGCCGCGCTCAAGGCACTGTGCAAGTCTTTCTCTGCAGTGGTGGCGTCAAAAGTCTATGAAAGCTCCTCGGTAGGTTTTGAAGGCGACAACTTCTTTAACCTCGTAGTGGGTATCGAAACTGAGCTTTCCCCGAGGGAGCTGCAGGACAGGCTGCATGAGATCGAAGCAGATTATGGCAGGAGCCGGGGTGGGCCACGTTATGTTTCAAGGACACTCGATCTTGATCTTCTCCTGTACGACGACATGGTGGTTGACGAGGAAGACCTGCAAATTCCGCGCGAGGACGTCACTCGCTTTGCCTTTGTTCTTCGCCCGCTGTCTGAACTGGCGGGCGATGATTGTCACCCCGTGTCAGGTAAAAGTTATGCGAAGATGTGGCAGGAGTTTGCCGATGAGGAGCAGAAGCTCTGGCCAGTTAATTTTAACTTACTCAGCCAGGCTGACTAATATACCCAGTACCCAACCGGAGATAATCAAATGACCCTGAGATTGATAAGCCTGCTTCTGTTTTGCAGTTTACTTCCAGCCTGCAATTCTGTTTCCACCAAGAGCCAGGGTGAGTCCCTTGTTAACAGCATAGATGAATACGTGGCCGCACTTCGATGGGGGCGTTTTGACAGTGCCGCGCAATACCATCTCAACAAGGACAACTCTGCGATGGAAGTGGATACTTCCCAGCTTGAATACATCCGTGTTACCGGTCACAAGGTGAAAAAGAAAAGTATCAATGAAGCGGTCGACGAGGCGCAGGTGGAAATCGAGTTACAGTACTACCATAACGAGTATGGCACCCTGAAGAAGCTGGTGACAAAACAAACCTGGTGGTACAGCGCCGAGGCGAAAAAGTGGTTTCTCAGTAATGACTTTCCAAAATTCTAAACCTAAGGAAAGTTTTCAAGAACTAGAAAAATAATTCCCTGAGTTTCTCACCGGGGTCGTCAGCCCGCATCAGGGATTCTCCAACGAGAAAACCATTCACCCCGTTCTTGCGCATCAGCAGCACATCATCGCGGCTGTTAATGCCGCTTTCGGTAATGACGGTGCGGTCAGGAAAAACGTCTATCATCAATCCCAGTGTTGTTTGCAGGCTTGTTTCAAAACTGTGCAGGTCACGATTGTTAATACCAATCACCGGGCAGCGAAGAACGTGAGCACGTTCCAGCTCTTCACGATTGTGGATTTCCACCAGCACATCGAGCCCCAGGCTGTCTGCCAGGTCGCTTAGCTCGCGCATTTCCCTGTCCTTTAAGACCGCCGCGATCAGGAGAACGCAGTCTGCACCGAGGGCGCGTGCCTCGTAGACCTGGTAAGGGTCAATGACAAAATCCTTTCGAATCACCGGTAGCTGGCAGGCTTCGCGCGCGCTTTGCAGGTATTCATCCGCGCCTTGAAAGAAGTCCACGTCGGTTACCACTGACAGGCAGCAGGCACCGGCTTCTTCATAGGTACGAGCAATTTTTGCCGGGTCAAAATCTTTCCTGATGAGTCCCTTGCTTGGCGAGGCTTTCTTGATTTCTGCGATCACGGCGGGCTGGCCTGCTGATACTTTCTCACGGATGGCAGCGTGAAAGGGGCGAAGCGCAGGTGCCTGGGCAATTTTTTCCTGGAGCTCTTCAATGGAACAGCGTGCGCTACGTTCCTCCACCTCCTCAGCTTTTCTTTGCAGGATCTTTTTCAGGATGGTGGGCGTATCTTGCATGTTGGCATTTACTCCATTGATTGGCTGAGTGCGACCAGTTTTTCCAGCTTGTCCCGGGCAGACCCGTCTTCGATATGTTCTGTTGCCAGTTCCACACCTGACTCAAGGTCGTCAACCAGCCCGGCTGTATAAATGGCTGCTCCCGCATTAAGCCTGACAATATCACGGGCTGTTCCGGCCTGGTTCGCCAGCACGGCCTGCATCATCTGCAGGCTTTCTGCCGGGTTGGCCACGGTGATGTCCGCTACATTTCCCGGCTCAATACCAAGATCCGCAGGCTTGATACTGTAGCTTCTCACCTCGCCGTTTTTTAATTCAGCGACACGGGTTGGTGCAGCAATACTGATTTCATCCATGCCGTCCTCGGAATGCACCACCATGACATGCCTGAGTCCCAGCTTGTTAAGTACCTGTGCCAGTGGTTCGAGCCAGTGATCGGCGAACACACCCATAAGCATATTCGGTGCCGATGCAGGGTTGGTGAGCGGGCCGAGCAGGTTGAATAAGGTCCTTGCACCGAGTTCCTTTCTTGGCCCCGCTGCATGTTTCATCGCGCCGTGATGCATCGGGGCAAACATGAAACCGATACCCACTTCGTTAACGCAGCGAATCACCTGCTCGGGATTGAGATCCAGCTTGATACCGGCGGCATCCAGCACATCTGCACTACCGGAGCTACTGGATACCGAGCGGTTGTTGTGCTTGGCGACATTGCCACCTGCGGCTGCAACAACAAATGCCGAGGTGGTGGAAACATTAAAGGTACTGCTACCGTCGCCCCCGGTGCCGACCACGTCAACAAGGTGGGGCAGGTCGATAAGGACCCTGGTTGAAAGTTCGCGCATGACACCCGCGGCAGCTGCAATCTCTTCTACCGTCTCGCCCTTCATGCGAAGCGCCACGAGAAAACCACCTATCTGTGCAGGGCTGCACTCGCCCTGCATGATGCTCATCATGGTCTCGCGCATTTCAGATGCCTGGAGGGACTCTCCAGCCAGTATCCTGTTCAATGCGTCCTGTATCACCATGCCCGTGAAAGCTTTGCGGTTAGCTGGATTGATCCAGGAAGTTCTGTAACAGCTGGTGCCCGTTGGCAGTAAGAATGGATTCGGGATGAAATTGCACGCCGAAAATGGCTTCGTCCCTGTGGCGCATGCCCATGATTTCATCCATCTCGCCATTTTTATTTTCGGTCCAGGCGGTGATTTCAAAACAATCGGGCAGGGAATCCTTTTCCACGACAAGTGAGTGATAGCGGGTCGCGGTAAAAGGAATATTAATACCTTTAAATATGTCGCTGCTGTTATGCAGTATTTCAGAAGTCTTGCCGTGCATGATTTCCCCGGCATGGACGACCTTGCCGCCAAAGGCCTGGCCGATACTCTGGTGCCCCAGACAGACGCCAAGTATGGGCAGCTTGCCCTTGAAGTGTTTTATCAGGTCAATGGAGATGCCGGCCTCGTTGGGTGTGCAGGGACCGGGAGATATGACAATTCGCTCCGGCGCCAGGTCTTCGATCTCCTGCAGGCTGATCCGGTCATTGCGATAGACGCGCACGTCTTCATTCAACTCGCCCAGGTATTGCACCAGGTTGTAGGTGAAAGAATCGTAGTTGTCGATCATTAATAACATGTGTATTCAACCTTAAAAATAATCTTCGCAATTGCGAGAAGCACTGGTGGAAACAGGATAAGCGGACCCTCAGCGGCTTGGCCGGTAATTGCTCCCGCATTACCGGCATTTCCGCCGTCCATGGCGGTCAGGCCGTTGAGTCGCTTAGATAGCGATCGTATTTACAGCGAGTCCTCGTTCCTTTTGCATCAGTGCTTTTTCCTTGCTTTGACAATCATTTTAACCCTTTTTCCGCCATGGAGACGGCACGAAATATCGCCCGGCCCTTGTTCATGGTCTCTTCCCACTCCGAGGTGGGGTTGGAATCGGCCACGATGCCAGCGCCGGCCTGTATGTGCAAGGTGCTGTCCTTTACAACCGCCGTGCGAATGGCAATCGCCGTATCCATGTTGCCGGCAAATGAAAAGTAACCAACCGACCCGGAATAGATACCGCGCTTTACCGGTTCAAGCTCATCGATGATTTCCATTGCTCGAATCTTGGGTGCGCCGCTGACGGTACCCGCGGGGAAAGTAGCGCGCAGTACGTCCATGGCTTCGAGATCGTCTTCAAGGGATGCTTCCACGTTGGATACGATGTGCATGACATGGGAGTAGCGTTCGATACCCATGTTTTCAGTTACTTTAACGCTACCCGTTTTCGATATTCTGCCAAGATCATTTCGACCGAGGTCAATCAGCATGAGGTGCTCCGCCAGCTCCTTGGGGTCTTCAAGCAACTCTTTCTCCAGCTGCAGGTCTTCATCGTCATCCTGCCCGCGTGGTCTCGTGCCGGCAATGGGTCGCACGGTGACCTTGCCGTCTTCAAGTCTTGACAATACCTCCGGTGATGCGCCGACAACCTGGAACTCTTCAAAATCAAGAAAGAACATGTAGGGCGAAGGGTTGGTGCAACGCAGTGCGCGGTAGAGGTTGATCGATGGCGCCTGGAAAGGAATGGATAGACGCTGCGACAGGACGACCTGCATCACGTCACCGTCAACAATATACTGTTTTATCTTTTCAACGGACTTTTCAAATTTTTCCTGGGTAAAGCCGGACACGAAATCACTTTCTTCCACCGACTTGCTTTCTGATATGGCAGTCCCGGTAACCTGCGCCTGTAATAATTTCTCGGTAAGGCGGTCGAGGTCCTGCTGTGCTTTTGCATAGGCGCTATCCTCAGCAGGATCAGCATGCACGACCATGGTCAGCTTTCCACTCAGGTTATCGAAAATCACCACGCGGTCAGACACCATCAGCATGATGTCAGGACAATCCAGCGGGTCATCGGCGTGACTGCTTTCAAGCCTGGGCTCGATATAGCGCACGCAGTCGTAGCCAAAGTAACCCACGAGACCACCGCTAAAGCGCGGTAATCCGGGGACCTGTGGCACGCGGTACTGTTTT
>CAZXDV010000002.1:6499-22472 GCA_964639535.1 uncultured Enterobacteriaceae bacterium
ATCGCTGACCTGCTGGTCAGACACAACCTTGCTGCCGATTTTTACACTGACCCTTTGCCCGCGAACGCTGATGGTGGTATTGGCGCTAAGACCAATCATGGAGTAGCGTCCCCACTTCTCGCCACCCTGTACTGATTCAAGCAGGTAGCTTCTCGGGCCGGCCGCGAGTTTCATGTAGGCACTTAAGGGTGTTTCAAGATCGGCGAGTATCTCCCTGCAAACGGGAATGTGGTTGTAGCCTTCAAGGGCATACTGTTGAAATTGTTCTTCGCTGACCAGGCTCATGGCGGCAATCAAAAAAGTGTTACCAGGGCATGCAGGTTATCAACAACCAGGTCAGGCTCTTCCTTTGAAATGTCACGACCCTGGTTATAACCGTAGGGAACACCCACCACGGGCATTCCTGCATTTCTCGCAGCGCTGACATCGGTGATGGAATCTCCCACCATCAGGGATTCGGCGACCGGGATATCAAAATGCGCGGCGGCGTGTAACAGCGGAGCCGGGTCTGGCTTCTTTACTTCCAGGGTGTCACCACTGACGATGATGCCAAATTCATTGTAGAGGCCAAGTTCCTTTAACAACTTGTCGGTGAAGCGCGTGGTCTTGTTGGTGACACAGCCCCGGGCAATATTTTCTGACTCAAGATAGTTTAATGCCGCTTCTACACCGTCATAAATACGACTGAGCCTGCAGACGTTGTCAAAATAGTAGTCCATGAAAATGCCCAGGGCCTGCTGGTAAAGACTGTCACTTGCCCTGCCGTTGAAGTCGGAAGTCAGTGCACGGTGAAGCAGGCTTTCAATACCACTGCCAATCCATTCCCTGACGCGTTGCTCACCGCAGGTTTCGATACCGAGATCGGAAAGGGTAGCGTCCACTGACCAGGCAAGATCGGGTGCGGTATCCACGAGGGTACCATCAAGGTCGAACAGCACGAGTTGCGG
Source organism: uncultured Enterobacteriaceae bacterium (assembly GCA_964639535.1). Taxonomy (GTDB): domain Bacteria; phylum Pseudomonadota; class Gammaproteobacteria; order Eutrophobiales; family Eutrophobiaceae; genus WLWS01. Next base: position 7,447 of record CAZXDV010000002.1, read on the forward strand.
TCGGGAAAGGGACATACCTGTCGACAAGAGCCTGGCGTACTAACCGTTGTTGGCCTTGCCCAGCTCCTCGCGCATGGCGGAAATGGTAGCGGCGTAGTCGTCACTGCCGAAAATTGCAGAGCCGGCAACAAAAGTGTCGGCACCAGCCTCGGCAATCTCTCGAATATTATCTACCTTTACACCACCATCAATCTCAAGGCGAATATCAAGCCCCGAGTCATCGATGATTTTTCGTGCCTGGCGCAATTTGTTCAGCGCCGCGGGAATAAAGCTTTGCCCGCCGAAGCCGGGGTTCACCGACATCAGCAGCACCATGTCGACCTTGTCCAGCACGTGGTGCAGGTAATCAAGTGGTGTTGCCGGGTTAAATACCAGGCCGGATTTGCAGCCGCTGTCCCGGATCAGCTGCAGTGACCGGTCAATATGCTCACTGGCCTCGGGATGAAAAGTGATATAGCTCGCACCGGCGCTGGCAAACTCGGGAATGATGCGATCCACGGGTTTGATCATCAGGTGCACGTCAATAGGCGCGGTGATTCCGTAATCACGCAGGGCCTTCACCACTACGGGTCCAAAGGTCAGGTTTGGTACGTAATGATTGTCCATCACGTCAAAATGCACGATATCAGCCCCCGCAGTGAGGACGGCTTCGGTGTCTTCACCCAGCCTCGCCATGTCGGCGGAAAGGATGGAAGGTGCGATGAGATTACCAGGCATATTTAGTGACTCTTTAATGTATCGACGTCCCGTTTCAGCGGGTGTTCCGAGTGGCGCACTTTACCGGAATCGGCACAAGGTTGCGAGTCGTGCCACCTCGCACTGAAGGGTCCAGGTAGGCTATGATTAAGCCCATGCTGCGCCTTTTACTGCCATTCCTGCTGTTGCTGCCAGCCCTGGATAGCCTGGCCTACAACCGCGCGTTTGAGGAGAAAATCAGCCGGCAGCTGGTTGAATCACTGGGACATGATGACGAATTCTGGTTGCGCTCGGGTAAAACCGAGTTTCTTGGCCTGTACCGGGATTATGAAACCGACCAGCCACAGGGAGCGGTGATCCTTGTGCACGGCATGGGCGGTCACCCGGACTGGCCTGAGGTGATTCGCCCGCTTCGAATGTCCCTGCCGAAGATCGGCTGGGCGACCCTGTCCATCCAGATGCCGGTATTATCCCCGACCGATAACATTGCTGATTATGGTATGACCATGGTTGAGTCCAGGCGTCGTATCCAGGCCGCGGTAAGACAACTGCTGGACTGGCGTTACCTAAACATCGTCATTATCGGCCACAGTTTCGGTGCCGCGACTTCGGCCCATGCCCTTGCCGCGAAAGATCTGCAGCCGGTAAAAGCCTTTGTCGGTATCAGCATGCAGGCTCAACCTTTTCTCAATCCACGGCTGAAGTTGCTGAAGGAACTGGAAGCGCTTTCCATTCCAGTGCTTGATATCTACGCAAGCAGGGACAGGCCGGAAGTACTCCGGGAAGTGGACGATCGTCGTCTTGCAGCTCGAAAAAGTGGCAACCAGGCCTATACCCAGGCTGAGCTGGACGGCGCCGATCATTACTTTACCGGCATGGACGAAGTGCTGCTGAAACGCTTACAGGGCTGGCTTATCAAGGCTTCGCCGGGTAGCAGGGTACGGCTCGAGGAACAGGGCCCTGACCCGACAAAACAGGGGTCGGCAGGCGAGGAATAGGCTATTATTGGACTTCGGTCGATTCTTACCGGCCGTGACAGTGTTACAACTCACAATCAATTGACGATGAAGGAGCTGACAATGTCGGAAGAACTTGAAGGTAACGACCAGGGTTTGAGTAAGGACGAAAGGAACTGGGGCATGATCTGCCATCTTTCGGCGCTGTCCGGCCTCATTATCCCCTTTGGCACAATCCTCGGGCCAATCATAGTCTGGGCCATCAAGAAGGATGAATTACCCTTTGTAGACCGGCAGGGTAAGGAGGCCATCAATTTTCAGTTAACGATGACCATTGTCATCATCATTTCATGGGTTCTCCTGTTTGCACTTATCGGCCTGTTACTGCTACCAGCGGCCATCCTTTACACGCTGGTGATGATAGTTATCGCAGCTATCAAGGCAAATGACGGTGAAGAATACAGCTATCCCTATACCATCCGTTTCTTTAAATAATCAAGGACAACTAATAACAGGAGTACGACATCATGGGATTTACAGAAATATTTGCCCTGGCACTATTTATCTTTGGCATTGTCCTGCTTTTGAAGATGCTGGTTATCGTCAGCCAGGGCTACGAGTACACGGTAGAACATTTTGGTCGTTACACGAAGACCCTGCGACCGGGCCTTCACTTTATCATCCCCATCATGGAGACCATCGGTGCAAAAATGAACATGATGGAGACGGTGCTGAATGTTCCTTCCCAGGAGGTCATTACACGGGATAACGCCATGGTCACGGTGGACGGCGTGGTTTTTTTCCAGGTGCTTGATGCGGCCAAGGCGGCATACGAGGTGAACAACCTGGCCAACGCGACCCTCAACCTGACCATGACAAACATTCGTACCGTCATGGGCTCAATGGACCTCGACGAACTGCTGTCAAAACGAGACACGATTAATGCCCAGCTGCTGACAGTGGTGGATGAAGCGACGATGCCCTGGGGTGTGAAAGTGACGCGTATTGAAATCAAGGACATCACGCCGCCCCGGGATCTTGTCGATGCCATGGCGAGACAGATGAAAGCGGAAAGGGAAAAACGTGCGGCCATTCTTGAGGCAGAAGGTTTGAAGCAAGCTGCGATCCTTGAAGCTGACGGTGAAAAGCAGGCGGCTATCCTCGAGGCTGAAGGTAAGAAGGAAGCAGCTTACCGTGAAGCCGAGGCGAGGGAACGTCTTGCCGAAGCTGAAGCCAAGGCAACCCGTGATGTATCAAACGCCATTTCGGAAGGGGATATCAATGCCATCAACTATTTTGTTGCATCGAAATACGTGGATGCGCTCAAGGAAGTGGCAGTTGCGCCGAACCAGAAGCTGGTGCTGATGCCCCTTGAAGCGGGCAACGTCATCGGTGCACTGGGTGGTATTGCGGAACTTGCAAAGGAAGCGCTGAACAAGGACAGCGGTCCCTCGCAACAGGGTGGAGTATAGGACTCAATGGACTTTCTAAATGAAATTGCCTTCTGGCACTGGCTGATTGCCGCGGTTGTCCTGATCACCCTGGAAATGGTGGTCCTGCCCGCGGTGTACTTCCTGTGGATGGGTATTGCTGCTGGTATTGTTGGACTGCTGATGCTGGTGGCTCCAGGTATGCCCATCATTGTGCAGATAGCAATCTTCACAGTGCTGGCTGTGGTGAGCCTGGTCTGTCACAAGCGTTACCTGAAGAGAAACCCACCTGGCACGGACGAGCCCAACCTGAACCGTCGCGGTGAGCAGTACGTGGGTCGAACCTTTACCCTTGAAGAAGCCATTGTTAATGGTGTTGGAAAGATAAAGGTGGATGATTCTATCTGGAAGGTGATTGGTAATGACATTGAAGAGGGGGCCAAGGTAAAAGTTACGGGTGTTGATGGGACAGTTTTTATGGTTGAGGCTGAAAATTGAGGGCACGCTGTCTATCGAGCACTCAAGCTTGTAACGCGGACTCGCTGTAAATACGGTCGCTACGGACATCCTGTCCTCTCGCGACACTTATACGTCCATGTATGACGTCCACGTCCGCGAGACAGCTGGCGCTGACCGCCATGGATGGCGGAAATGCCGGTAATGCAGGAGCAATTACCGGCCATGCCGCTGAGGGTCCGCTCTACAATTCTTGAGCACTCGATTTAAATATTAGGAATTCCTTGGTACGCAATAAGGTAGAACTTATGAGAAGTATTAACGACTGGCTGGATGAATATCACGAAAGCCACCATAACCCGGTAAACAAGATCCTGCACTGGATCTGCGTGCCCGCCATCATGCTCAGCCTGCTGGGGCTCATGTGGCCGGTAAAAATTTCCTACGGTGATTCAAGCCTGTCGGTGAACCTTGCCGTGCTGTTTATCCTGGCCTCGCTGGCCTACTATGCTTTTCTATCCATTCCCCTGACCATAGGCATGCTCATCGTTTCCACCCTGATGCTGGTGGCGCTTTACATTCTTTCGGGCCTGTCGACGCCGCTGTGGCTGATCTGTATTTCGGTTTTTGTTATCGCCTGGATTGGGCAGTTTATCGGGCACCACGTGGAAGGAAGAAAGCCATCTTTCTTCAAGGACGTACAGTTCCTGCTGATTGGTCCACTGTGGCTGCTGTCCTTTATCTACCGCAAGCTCGGGATTGCGTATTAAGGCTGATGATGGTCCCAGGTCGTTTCTTCCGTAGTGGAAGTGCATGCATTATTTTACTTCTCTCGTTTTTTACCGCGGCGCAGGCTGGTGAAGAACAGTTCCACCTTGATATAAAGGCAGATCGCGTCGTTGACCTGACCCAGCCACTTTACAATGGCATGCCTTACTGGCCGGGCACTGAGCCTATTGAAATTGAACGTCTTGCCGATTACGAAAAGGGTTACCGCATGCACAGGTTCAGCATGTGGGAAAACATCGGCACCCACGTGGATTCACCCTCGCACTTTGCCGCGGGACAGGGCAAGCGCACAATCGATCAGCTCAAGCCTGAAGATTTAATCCTGCCCCTTGTCATGATAGATGTTCGCTCAAGTGTAAAGAAGAATGATGACTACATGCTGTCCGTTGCTGACATAGAAAGCTGGGAAAAGCTGAATGGAAAAATTGAACCCGGAACGCTTGTATTGATGAACACCGGCTGGTCATCGAAATTTCCTGAGCCGAAGGCTTACGTTAACCAGGACGAGCAAGGCGTGCTGCATTTTCCCGGTTTTTCCGTGGAGGCGGCAAGGTTGCTGGTGAAGCGGAATGTTGCCGGTATTGGCATTGATACCATGAGCCTTGACCCGGGTAATGACCTCAGCTTCCCGGTGCACAACATCATGCTGGCAGCGAACAAGTTCCAGGTTGAGAACATGACAAACCTTGACATGCTGCCGGCGACAGGCGCTGTCGCTTTCATCGGCGTCTTGCCGGTCAGGGATGGCTCGCAGGCGCAGGCAAGAATACTGGCCCTTATAAACAGCAAGAATAATAAACAAGAGATGACTAATGACTGAAAAAGTTTTTGGTATTGAAGAGGCTGAAACCCTGTTACGGGAGCAGTTCGCTCCATGGGTGCAGGATTTGAATATGACATTTGAAGAAGTGGCCGATGGCGCGGTGCTGGTTCGAGTGCCGATGTCGGAGAACCTGAGTCGGAGTGGCAATATTGTCTGTGGACAGGCGATGATGGCGGTGGCGGACACGGCCATGGTGTTTGCCATTTCTTCAGCCCTGGGTGAATTCAAACCCATGACCACTGTTTCCCAGTCCACGTCATTTCTTCGACCCGCCGCAGAAAAAGACCTGATGGCGAGAGCCAGCCTGATCAAGCTGGGGCGTTCACTGGTTTATGGAGAGGTGAATCTCTATAGCGACAAGCGGGAGAAATCGGTGGCGCATGTTACTTCTACCTACATGCTGTTATAGAACCTGTTTAAAAAAAGTTCTTTTCTATCTAACAGGCAGGCTTTCGCTCTAGCTGAGCATATCCTCCAGTCTATTCCGGTCTTTTTTCAATATCTCCTCTGCACCGTCCGCCAGTTCCCGAAGAACATCAGCCGCCGGTTCGCAGCTCTTGATGGCGCTGACACCCTGGCCGGCATAAAGCGCCATTGCATCAAGCCGTCCGGTGCTGGCTTTCATGGGACTGAAGACACTGTTACGTGGAATATCGATTTGCTGCTCACCAAAGCTCACTTCACCAATGACATCGTCAGTGAGGCTGGCAGCCACGTCCATGCAGGATGAGAGGACACGGTGGGGTGCTTCCCAGCCCACGGCAAACTGCTCGGTGTAGATGGCATCTTCACCCTCGGCGGCGATCAGGGCATTGATGTAGTCCGGGTGATAGCCCGCTTCCGGCGTGGCAACAAAGCGCGTGCCGACCCTGACACCATCCGCACCGGCGGCGAGGGCCATGGCAACCGCGCGTGGTGTGGCAATACCGCCTGCGGCAAGTACCGGGCAGTCAACATGGTCCAGCACATCAGCCAGCATGGTGAGCAGGCCCCGTGTTCCCCTGACATGACCACCCGCTTCGGTTCCCTGCAGGATGATAAAATCACAGCCTTTCTCTTCTGCCATGATGCCTTCCTTCAGTGAGCCTACCTGCCAGGCGGCGAGTGCACCGCCATCGTGCACCCTTTCTATGAGTGCGTTGTCCGGTTCACCGTAAAAAAAATCCACGACCCTGGCGTGGCGTGCAGCAATATCAACCAGGGATTCATCTTCCAGAAAGGGAATAAGAAAGTTGACGCCTACCTGCCCCTCAAACTGCTCGCCAATCTTCTCCAGTGTTTCCTGCAGTTCGCCCGCTGTCAGCATCACGCCGCTGGTCATACCCAGCCCACCGGCACCCGCCACGGCGGCTGCGAGCTCCGGTGACGACATACCCATGCCGGCACACTGTATGGGAACGAGACAATCAACCAGGTCTGTAAATCTTGTCTTTATAGCCATTACACTTCTCCTTTCGACAGCCAGCATCATTACATAAATAAGATTGCCAATCCCCTGATTTACGTTAAAGTGCCGTCACGGCCAGTAATAAAGTATCAACAAGCGCTTACGGGGGATGCAATGGGTGAGAAGCAGGATAACACCGAAGAAAACGAGTCGCTGACCTATGCCTGGTATATCGTCGCCCTGTGCATGGTGGCCTACATCTTTTCCTTCATTGACCGCCAGATTATCACGCTGCTGGTAGGGCCAATTCGTGCTGATCTTGGTATCAGCGATACCCAGTTCAGCCTGCTCTCGGGGCTGGCCTTTGCGCTGTTTTATGCGTCCATGGGTATACCCATTGCCCGCCTGGCAGATACCAGGTCACGTCCGCTGATCATTGCAGTAGGCATATTTATCTGGAGCATGGCCACAGCTTTTTGCGGCCTGGCCAGGTCTTTCGTGCAGCTTTTTATCGCGCGTATGGCGGTGGGGGTTGGTGAAGCGGCATTGTCTCCTGCCGCCTACTCGATGATCAGCGATTCCTTTCCGCGGTCAAAGCTGGGGACCGCGCTTGGCATTTATTCGCTGGGTATTCCAATCGGCAGCGGGTTGGCGATGGTTATTGGTGGCAACGTTATTGATTATATTGCAGCGCTGGGATCGGTGGATTTACCCGTGGTGGGTATCCTGAAACCCTGGCAGCTTACTTTCGTAGTGGTGGGTTTACCGGGCATTCTTGTTTCCGCCATGTTCCTGTTCACCATACGTGACCCTGAGCGCAAGGGCGGTGTAAAGGCCGGTGGATATACGATCAAGGAAGTGGCACAGTATATCGCGCAGCATAAGAAGACCTTTCTTTGTCACTACTTTGGTTTTGGCTCCTCGGCGTTGGCGATGTTTGCCATATTGTTCTGGGCGCCGGCATTTCTAAAAAGGACTTATGGACTCGGACCGGGAGAGATCGGTAATTATCTTGGCGTTGTCATGCTGGTGATGGTTACCGCTGGAGTGGTGGGCGCAGGATTACTCACTGATTTTTTTACACGCCGCGGTCATGACGATGCACCCTTGAGAGCAGGGCTGGTAGGTTGCCTGGGTACTATCATTCCAGCTGCGCTGTTTCCTTTCATGCCCAATCTCCATGCTTCACTTTTTTGTATCGGACTGGCACTGGCTTTTGGAAATTTTTCTCCGCCCACATCTGGCGCAGCATTGCAGCTAATGGCGCCCAACCAGATGCGTGCCCAGGCTACCGCAATGTTCTTTCTTTTTATGAACCTGTTTGGAATAGCAGGCGGCAACATACTCGTTGCCATGGGAACAGACTATATCTTCAAGGACGATGCCATGGTGGGCTATTCCATGGCGCTCATGGCGACCATCGGCGCCAGTATCGGCGCAATCATATTACTCTCTGGTCTCAAGCATTTCTCCGCGACTGCGCGGGAGGTCAGCCAGCAGGCCTGAGCCGGGCCAGCGCCCACCCCACGTGTTCGCGCACGAGTGCGGAAGGATGTTCTTTCCTGTTTTCCAGCGCGGCGATTGATTTTTCACTGGCCGGTCCATTACCCAGTGCCACGGCAATGTTTCGCAGCCAGCAATCATAGCCTATACGGCGAATGGCACTGCCCTCGGTTTTTGCAAGGAACTCTTCTTCAGTCCAGCTGAATAATTCAACAAGGCCGGCGCTATCCAGCTTGTGCCTGACGGCAAAGTCGGCTTCCGATGTTGGTGTGGCGAAACGGTTCCAGGGGCAGACCATCTGGCAATCATCGCAGCCATAAATGCGGTTACCCATTGCTGCCCTGAATTCTTCCGGAATAGATTCCCTGAGTTCGATAGTCAGGTAGGAAATACAGCGCCTGGCGTCCACCACGTAGGGAGCAACGATGGCATCAGTGGGGCAGGCAGTCATGCAGGCGGTGCATTCGCCACAGTGTTCCTCGATAAATTCCTCGTCTGCCTGTAATGGCAGGTCCGTGTAGATTTCGCCGAGGAAAAACCAGGAACCTGCTTTTGGATTTATCAGGTTTGAGTGCTTGCCAATCCAGCCGAGCCCGGCTTTTCGAGCAATGGCTTTTTCCAGTACCGGTGCGCTATCAACAAAGGCCCGGTAACGATAGGGGCCGATTTCACTCTCAATTCTCTCGGCGAGTTTCTGCAGGCGCTTGCGCATCAGCTTGTGGTAGTCCCTGCCTGTTGCATAGCGGGAAATATAGGCGCTTTTCCCGTCAGCCAGGGCTTCTTCCATGGGTGTAGCGCTGCCGGGAAGATAGTCCATGCGCAGTGAGATGACGCGAATGGTGCCCTGCTCAAGCTCATTCGGCCGGCTGCGTCTCGTGCCATGCCGGCTCATGTACTTCATTTGCCCATGCATACCAAGTTCCAGCCAGCGCTCAAGGCGCACTTCATCTTTTGCCAGGTCAATGTCACTGATCCCGGTTTGCTGGAAACCAAGTTCACTGCCCCAGTCCTTTATTCGGGATGTGAGTGCCTGGCTTGCTTCGCTGCTAAGGTGCTGCATATTTACGATTCGACGAGGTCATAGTGTCAATCTGGCTTGGCTGAGCTATTATAAGCCCTGGACACAATAACAGGGTTTACGTCATGCTTGAATTTCTCAGCGCCTGGTATAAACGTTATTTCACTGATCCGCAGGCAGCCCTGCTGGTCGTCCTGATGGTTTTCAGCACCCTGGTTATTTACTTCATGGGGAAAATGCTGACACCGTTGATTGCCGCAGTGGTGATAGCCTACCTTCTCGAGGGTCCGGTCAATAAACTTGAAAACAAGGTTTCAAGGCTGGTGTCCGTTGTCACCGTGTTCACCATGTTCCTGCTGTTCCTGGTTTTTATCGTACTCTTCCTGCTGCCGCTACTGTCTGGCCAGGCCCGGCAGTTTTTCCAGGAAGTGCCCAACATGATTAACAAGGGCCAGGAAACCCTGATGAAGTTATCTCACGATTACCCGGAATTCATCTCCGAGAATTCCATAAAAGATCTTATTTTCTCTCTCAGTGGCGAATTGAGCAGTATCGGTCAAAGCGTCCTTTCTGTTTCCTTTGCCTCGATACCACTTATTGTTGTCTACCTGGTGCTGGTGCCGTTGATGATTTTCTTCTTTATGAAGGACAAGGTCATCATCCTTGAATGGCTCGGTCGGTTTTTACCTTCAGACCGCCGGCTTGTGACCCACCTGTGGGAAGAAATGGATGGGCAGATCGGTAACTATATTCGCGGCAAGGTAAACGAGATCATCATCGTCGGAATCGCCGCCTACATTCTCTTCAAGGTATTCGGCCTTAACTATGCTTCACTGCTTGCCATTGTCGTTGGCCTGTCTGTACTGATCCCCTATATCGGTGCTGCAACGGTGACCATCCCGGTGGCGGTAGTGGCCTACTTCCAGTGGGGCCTGGGTAACGAGTTTACCTGGCTGATGATCTTCTACTTTGTACTGCAGTTTCTTGATGGCAACGTACTCGTGCCCATCCTGTTTTCGGATGCGGTCAACATACACGCAGTCGCCATCATCGCGGCGATACTCGTGTTTGGTGGGCTGTGGGGTTTCTGGGGGGTCTTTTTTGCCATACCCCTGGCGACACTGGTGAAAGCCCTGCTTAACGTGTGGCCAACAAGCGCTGAAGCCTGACGACATTCCGGGCTTGCATTTACTTTCTTACAGGGCTTCCGAGGCGTAATCAGCCAGCCGCGAACGTTCGCCGCGTTGCAGCGTGATATGACCGCTGTGGGGCCACTCCTTGAAACGGTCGACCACATAGGTGAGGCCGGAGGTTGTTTCCGTGATGTAGGGTGTATCAATCTGCTCAATGTTACCCAGGCACACAATCTTACTGCCCGGGCCAATACGCGTGATCAGTGTTTTCATCTGCTTTGAAGTGAGGTTCTGGGCCTCGTCAACAATCACGTAGCGATTCATAAATGTGCGACCACGCATGAAGTTCAACGAGCGGATCTTGATACGCTTGCTGATAATGTCCGCGGTTGCAGCCCTTTCCCATTCGCCGTTGTCCTCGGAATTGGTCAACACTTCGAGGTTATCCATCAGGGCACCCATCCAGGGCGTCATTTTTTCTTCCTCGGTCCCCGGCAGGTAGCCGATATCTTCACCAACGGGCACGGTGACGCGAGTCATGATGATCTCCCGGTAGCGCTTGTCCTCGATAGTCTGGTGTAAACCTGCAGCGAGGGTAAGCAGGGTCTTGCCGGTACCTGCCACCCCGGTGAGGGAGACCAGGTCAATTTCCGGATCCATTAGCAGGTTAAGGGCAAAATTCTGCTCGCGGTTACGCGCGTTTACACCCCATACGTTATTGCTGTCGCTCTTGTAGTTGAGCGCAAGACGCATGGTACTCTCGTTTTCATCGGTACTTTTTACTATCGCCTCAAAGTCTTCTACTTCTTCACTATACAGACACTGTTGTGGATAGCAGTCACCAATGGTCTCGGTGGAGATTCGGTAGTAAGTATGCTGTTCCTCATTCCAGGACTCCAGCGACTCGGCGTTACTGTCCCAGATATTTCCCGGGAGTATATCGATACCGCGATACAGCAGTGTCGCATCATCAAGCACCTTGTCGTTGAAATAGTCTTCGCTGTTGATACCCAGCACCCTTGCCTTGATCCTGAGGTTAATGTCCTTGGAAACAAGCGTGATGACTTTTTCAGACTGCTGCTGCAGTGACAGGGTGGTACCAAGAATGCTGTTGTCCGCGGTTTTACCGGGCAGGCGACCGGGCAGGCTGTCTTCAAGCAACTGGGTCTGCAGGAACAGGCGACCCTGTGCCAGGCCCTTGCCATTACTCAGCTGGAGCTTGTCCAGTGGTAAACCACGTTCTATAGCTTCAGAACTTTCTTCATTAATAAGGTCATCGATAAAGCGGCTAGCCTGGCGTGCGTTGCGGGCTACTTCTGACATGCCTTTCTTGCCGGAATCAAGTTCTTCCAGCACCACCATGGGAATAAAAATGTCGTGCTCCTGGAAACGAAACAGGGCAGTCGGATCATGCATCAGGACGTTCGTGTCCAGCACAAACAGTCGTTGTGTATCGTCAATCATTTGAAGATTAGAAAACTAAAGTGATTTAACAGCTTCAAGAACTTCTTCTACGTGGCCATCCACCTTGACCTTGCGCCATTCGTTGCGCAGCACGCCTTTTTCATCGATCAGGAATGTAGAACGTTCAATACCCATGACTTTCTTGCCATACATATTTTTTTCCTTGATGACATCAAACTGCGTGCAAAGCTTTTCATCTGCATCGGACAGGAGATCAAAGTTGAAGGATTGCTTCTCTTTGAAGTTTTCATGTGACTTCAGGCTGTCCCGTGATACGCCGAGAATAACCGTGTTCCTGGCGCGGAACTTACGAATGTTATCGCGGAAGTCCTGGCCTTCCCGGGTACATCCTGGAGTGCTGTCTTTAGGGTAAAAATATATTACGACGTTTTTTCCCTTGAGATCAGCGAGGCTGATATTCTTGTCACCCGTTGCGGGTAGTTTGAAGTTTTTTACTTTCTTACCAATTGCTACTGTAGTCATATAAATAAATATTAGTGTTTATCACAAGTTAACTTAAAAATAATACCGCTCACTTAACCGGCTCCATAATAGCATCGAGGTTAAGACGATCACAAAAGTCCATGAAATCATTTCTCACAAGTGACACCGCGGTGTCTGAAGGGATGTTGATGGTCATGTGAACCGAGAACATCTGCGTGCCCGTATTTGCTGCCTGGTAGGTGTTACTGTACAAATCCTGCACCTGGAGTTCGTTGTCGGCCATGAAACGGACAATCTCGTGGATCACTCCCGGCCGGTCTACGCACACGGCATCTATGGCATAGGGCATCATCCCCGGGGTCGTTGCCGGCTCCTGCAAGCGCTCCAGCCTGTAGGTCAGTCCCAGGGAATCCATCCTGCCGGGTAGCTGGTTTTCCAGCTTGGCGATGGCGTCCCAGGTGCCGGAAATCTTTACCAGTGCGGAATAATACCCACCCTGGTGGCTGATCCTGCTATCGGAGATGCTACAGCTGCAGTCGAGAATCGCCCCGGTCAGCTCTTCGGTCATTCTGGGAGAATGGCCGCCCAGGGCAACAAGTACAAGGTGTTGTAACATAAAAGTGAGACTATGACGTCCTTGGGTAAATCTGTTGTAATTCCACGGAATTCTGAGGCTTTGTCGATGACTAAGCAAGTGTAGGACAGGAAAAAATCGCGCATTATCGGCCTTGTCATGCTTATGTCATACAAGTACCATATGCGCCCTGTTTTCAGGGACTTAAGCGTCGAAGCAGTATTTCCTGGAAGCCGAGTTCAACAAAAATTCTCACCGAGATAATAACAGGATAGCTAAATGTTCCAGGGGAGTATGGTGGCCTTGGTCACCCCGATGAAACCCGGGGTTGGACCCGAAACCGAGCGTGATAGCGAAGCGCTACGTCGCCTGCTGGAATTTCACATTGAAGCCGGTACCGACGCCATCGTGGCAGTGGGAACAACCGGTGAATCTGCCACCTTGCCCGAGCATGAACATTGCGAAGTGATTCGCGAGGTTGTTGATATAGTAGCCGGGCGCGTGCCGGTCATCGCGGGCACCGGTGCCAATTCCACCCAGGAAGCCATAAACCTCACCGACTGCGCCCGTCGAGCCGGGGCACAGGCCTGCCTGCTGGTGACACCCTATTACAACAAGCCTACCCAGCATGGCCTTTACGAACATCACCGTGCTATAGCTGAAGCTGTCGATATTCCACAGATCCTTTACAACGTCCCGGGCAGGACTGCTTGCGACATGTTACCGGAGACCGTTGCACGCATCGCGGAACTGGATAATGTCATCGGCATCAAGGAAGCAACCGGTGAAATGGATCGCGTCGGCCAGCTACTTGAAATGTGCCCCGATGATTTCCTGTTGCTCAGCGGTGATGATGAAACCTCGTGTGAATTCATGCTTCTTGGCGGACACGGCGTTATATCTGTCACTGCTAACGTTGCGCCGGCGCTGATGCACGAACTGTGTGTAACGGCAACTGCGGGAGACAGGGCAAAGGCAGAAGAAATTGATAAGAAACTTGTTGGCCTGCATCAAAAACTTTTCCTGGAAGCCAACCCTATTCCAGTCAAATGGGCCGTGGCACGCCTTGGCTTGATCGAAGCCGGTATGCGTTTGCCCATGACGTGGTTATCTGAACAATACCAGGCAGATGTAGAAGCTGCCATGAAGCAGGCAGGAGTAATTTAAGAACGTGGAAAGATATATGACAAGAGTATTTATTTTCGTAGCAGTCGTGCTTGGTAGTGCGTCCTGTTCATACGTGCCGAAGGTAACCGATATCCTTCCGGACAAGAAAAACGAATACAAGAAGAGTGAGGCCCTGCCGGACCTGGAAGTGCCACCGGACCTGACTGCCGAAGCGATTAATGATTCCATGTCGATTCCAAATGAAGGTGCAAGTCTTTCGCAGTACAACAAGTCGCGCCAGGGTGGTGGTGGAAAAGCCGCTCCCGCTGAACAGTGGAGCGACCCCGATTCAGATGAAAAATGGATTGCCGTTCGTGGAAACAACAGCAGTATCTGGCCAAGGCTGCGGGCGTATTTTTCCGGACTGGGCTATGGCATGGACCTTGATGACGCCGAGCTTGGCGTGATGGAGACCGGCTATGGTGAACCCTACGTCGATGGTGGCTTCACCTATCGCGACAAGTTCAAGATCTTTTCAGAACCGGGTTCTGAGCCCAGCATCACGCGCCTGTTTATCAGCAACCAGCGCCAGGTACTGGCCAAGAAAGCTGACGGTAGCGACAGCTGGACAGACAAGGGGCAAAGCAAGGACGCGGAAAGCAAGCTGGCCGGGGATCTCAACGCGGAATTTAACGGAAGCCGTGACGCTGTAATCGCATCGGCACCGTCCTCCTCTTCGTCTTCAACTTCCGCGGCGCCCGCCGCGCCAAGGCAAAAGACACTGGTACAGACAACGGAAGACGGCAAGGAATTCCTGGCTGTTCCAGCAGAGTTTACCCGGGCATGGCGACACATCGAGATTGCCCTGGAACGCGCCGGCTTACCTGTTGCCAGCAAGGACCAGGCCCAGGGTATTTACAACGTGATGTACTTTGATCCACGCGCCGGTGAACAGAAGAAAGGATTTTTCTCCAAGCTCAAGTTCTGGAGTAATGACGAGGCCCCTGAAGGCGTGCCTTACCAGATTAGCCTGACCGGTGTGGGTGATAAGACGGAAGTTGTCATTATTGATGCTGAGGGTGAATGGGCGACGAATAATGATGCCCTTCAAATTATGGCAATACTCCAGAACCACCTGAACCAGTAGATTCAAAAGGCCCCTTTTTCCGCCAGGCGGCGTTTTCGCCTTTCTCAAACTGCTCATGTATTAGCGCATACACTGCGCGTTCTCAAAAGGCTCAGCCTT
>CAZXDV010000002.1:22572-28218 GCA_964639535.1 uncultured Enterobacteriaceae bacterium
TGTTTCATCAGGCGCTTGCGTTTTTGCACCTGGCGCTTGGTGAGTGGGTTCTTTTTACCCTTGTAAGGATTGTCGCCATACTTGAATTCGATCATGATGGGCGTTCCGATGAGCTGCAGCTTCTGCCTGATACGATTTGAAAGGTAGCGGCGGTAGCTGTCAGGTACGTGCTCGGTCTGGTTTCCGTGGATGATGATTCGTAATGGATTGTGGCCACCAACATGGGCGTAGCGCAGCTTGATTCGTCGGCCCCGCACCAGTGGAGGCTCATGTGCCTGCGTGGCTTCATGCAGCAGGTCCGTAACCATGGAGGATTTCACGCGAATGGACTGCGACTTGCCCACCCTGTCGATAAGGTCAAATAGCTTTCCCACACCTGTACCGTGTAGTGCAGAAATGGTGTGGGTACAGGCATAGTTTATAAAGTCGAGCTTGCGGTCCAGCTGCGTTTGAATTTTGTCTTTCTGATCGTTATCAAGACCGTCCCACTTGTTCACCGCGATTATCAGCGACTTGCCGCTATCAGCAACCACGCCCAGCAGGTGCAGGTCCTGGTCACTGACCGTATCCTGCGCGTCAATAACCATGATGATGATGTCAGCCATTTCCACTGCACGCAGGCTTTTTATCACGCTGAATTTTTCCACCGCATCGGTGACACGGGCCCTGCGCCTGACACCCGCGGTGTCAATTAACACGTACTGCTTGCCGCGTCTTTCAAAGGCAGTGGCGACGCTATCGCGGGTGGTCCCCGGCCTGTCAAAGGTAAGCATCCTGTCTTCGCCCAGCATGCGGTTTACCAGCGTTGATTTACCCACGTTGGGGCGACCGATGATGCCAATCTTCAAGCCTTCCTGGACGTCGTCCGTGGTTTCCTCTTCCGGCAAGCCGGCCAGCACTTCTTCCAGCATCGCGTTCACACCGTCACCGCGCTCGGCAGAGATGGCCAACGGCTGACCCATGCCGAGGGAATGAAAGTCGGCAGCCGCGATATCAATATCAAGGCCTTCCGTCTTGTTAACCACGAGGGTGAGCTTGTCCTGCAGCGGACGCAGGTTGTCGGCCAGTTCCTCGTCTGCCCCGGTGAGACCGCTACGTCCATCCAGCAACCAGAGGATGGCGTCGGCCTCGTGCATTGCACGCCTGGCCTGTTCGCTTACAAGGGCGGCGATCTCGTCATCGTTATCCTGCTTTTGCTCCAGGCCACCGGTATCTACCAGTACGAAGTTGCGGTCGCCACGTTCTACAAAAGCATACTGTCGATCGCGGGTAACACCTGGACGGTCCGCGACAAGGGCGTCGCGGGTGCGGGTTATACGGTTAAAAAGAGTGGATTTGCCGACATTGGGACGACCAACGATGGCAATTACAAGTGACATGCCTGCTCACCGGTAGCTATAGGCAGCCAGTGAGCCGTCACTGCAAAAGGCGTACAGTACCTTGCCAACGACCAGGGGCTGGCTGATGATTCGGTCACTGCAGAGCCGGTTGCGGGCTACAAATTTTCCCGAGGTCTTGGACATCCAGTGCAGGTAACCTTCGAAATCGCCGACCACAAGGTAATCACCGACACTGGCAGGCCCGGTCACGGCGCGAAGATGAAGCTTGTCCTGCTCCCAGAGCTCGGTGCTGGTGAAACGGTCAAAAGCCTGGATGTGGCTTTTTTCATTGGTAACATAAATATTCTGGTCATCGGCATCAAAACCCGCGTAGGAAGAAATATCCTGGTCCCAGAGGACCCGGCCGGTTTCAGCCTGCATGGCTGACAAGTGCCCCTGAAAGGTTGCTATGTAAATAACGCCGTCAACCACGAGTGGAGATGAATCAATGTCCACCATGCGTTCAAGTTCTGATCTTCCCCGGGCCGTGGCGACGGATGCTTCCCACACGAGCTTGCCTGTTTTAACTTCGAGTGCCGCCATTTTGCCGCCGTCAAAACCGGCGATAACAAGGCCATTATCGATAACAGGTGTGCCGGTACCACGTAGTGTCAGTGAAGGCACTGTTCGATCATAAATCCACAGGCGTTTACCGGTGTTGCCACTGAGGCCAAAAATTTTGCCATCGCCGGTGCGAACCACCACGGTGTTTTCTGCCTTTTGCGGGGCCGAGAGAATTTCGCTGGAGACTTTCTTGCGCCAGATTTCACTGCCGTCTTCCGCAGAGTATGCGATTGTCCTGGCTTCACTTGTTCCAATAAGAACAGTGTTCTCACCATAACCGGGACCACCCGTGATCTTGACGTCTGTGTCGATCGACCAGATCTCCCGGCCATTCGTCGCATCCAGTGCCATTAGATCACCTTCAGCGTCAGCAATATACAGGCGCTGGTTAAATACCACCGGTGCCAGCTTGAGATAATGCTTGCCCATGCCACCGGTACTCCGCGACCAGAGCTCAAATATTTTCAGGCGTTGCTTGATATCCAGCAGCTCCGCCGGTGGTTCCGCGTTGTCGTCGTCCCTGAAGAAGTCGGACACGGTGTCACTGACACCGCAGCCGGATAGAACAAGCAGCAACAGCGGAAGCAGTAGCATCGACCTGGCCAGTCCGGCTTTATTCAAAAAAGAAAAGCACATGTTGTAGATGTGAAGCAATTAGCTCAAGTGGTGAGGACTAGTTACGTCCAAGGTCGTCCAGTTTCAAATCAAGCACGGTGGTGTCCTGCCCGTTGGCCTGGGCGAGTATCACAGCCTGCTGGTAAGTATCGCGGGCGCTATCGAGATTATTCTCCTGGCGTGACAGGTCACCTTCAAGTTCAAGGTAGCTGACTTCAAATTCACCGCGTGCTGACACCTGTGATAACACTTCCCTTGCCCCTGCAGTATCACCGGCGGAAGCGAGTACCCGGGCGAGGCGTAAACGAATCACGTGCTTGATACTGTCCTGTGAGGTTTCAGCCAGCGCATTACGCAGCTCCGTGGCGGCAACATCCAGCTGGCCCTTGTCGGCTGCGACCTTTGCCAGGCTGAGACGTGCAAACATGCCGTATGCAGTTGAATTGTACTCGGCAGTGATCTCGTTTGCCTTTTTCTCCACGGGCTCAGCATCGCTGGAGCGGGCCGCGATGACCATTTCCTCGTAAACCTGTGAGGCGGATGCGGCCTGTGTAATTTCGTAATCCTGCCACTCGCGCCAGCCAAATATGGCGCCAAGACCCAGCACAACCCCGAAAATGGCGGACTTTCCATTCTCATCCCACCACTTTTTCAGGGCCTCAACCTGTTCTTCTTCTGTCTGGTAAATATCCAAGCTTTTCTCCTAAGCTGCTGTTTGGAAAGTAAAAAGTGAGTCCAAACAGCGAAATTTCTTATGCAAATGCAATTTTTTGAGGGCGCATTATACCTGCGCCAACGCGGCAGTGAAAAATAAAGTTTCGCCCTCGCGCGATAAGCGTGCCTGCCTGCAGTAAAGGAGGGTGGACGTCAGTGGCCCTGGCCGGGTTCAAGTGCAGCGCGTATTTTTTCGGGCAGGGCCGACCACTCAACTTCTTCCTGCTGTTGTTCACTGCGAAGGTACTTGAGCGATACACATTTTTTGGCCAGTTCCTCTTCCCCGAGAATAAGCGCAACCCGCGCACCCGACTTGTCGGCCTTCTTGAACTGGCTCTTGAAGCTGCCACCGCCACAGTGCATGACAAGACGCAGCCCATCTATATTGCTTCTTAATTCCTCGGCAAGACGAAATCCTTCCCGCTCGGCATTCTCACCCGCCATGACGAGGTACACGTGGGCCGCAGTTCGCTGGTCCAGGTCCGCAGGCCTGCGCATGAGTTCAATGAGTCGCTCAAGCCCCATGGCAAAGCCAATACCCGGTACTGCTTTCGCACCGTAGTGCTCCAGCAAGCCGTCGTACCTGCCACCGGCACACACCGCACTTTGTGCTCCCAGTTCCTGGCTCACCCACTCAAATACCGTGTGGCTGTAGTAATCAAGGCCGCGTACCAGTCGCGGGTTGATCGTAAAATCAATACCGGCTGCACCCAGCAACTGCTTCAATTCTTCCAAGTGTGCTGCAGATTCTTCATCCAGGTGATCGTTCATCGCAGGCGCCGCAGCAATGAGTTCCTGCATAGCAGGATTCTTGCTATCAAGTATCCTCAGGGGATTCAGCTCGAGACGTTTAGTGCTGTCCTCGTCCAGCGATTCCTGGTTGTCACTGAAATACTCCACCAGTACGTTTCGATATGCCGCCCTTGATGCAGCACTTCCCAGGGTATTCAACTGTAATTCGAGTCCGTCAATACCGAGACTGCCCCAGAAACGCGCGCACATAGCGATCAGCTCGGCATCAATATCAGGCCCGGGAAAGCCAATGGCTTCTGCGCCAATCTGGTGAAACTGGCGCATGCGACCTTTCTGGGGTCGTTCGTGGCGAAACATCGGACCGCAGTACCACAGGCGAAGGGGATTGTTACGATAAAGGCTGTGCTGCACCACCGATCGAACAACACTGGCAGTGCCTTCCGGTCTCAGCGTAAGACTGTCGCCACTTAAGTCGGTGAAGGTGTACATTTCCTTGGAGACAATATCGGTTGCCTCACCGATGGACCTTTTAAACAGCTCGGTTTTTTCCAGCAGCGGAGTGCGAATTTCCTCGTAGCCGTAGCTATTGAGCACACCCTGGATGGTGTCCTCGAGGTACTTCCAGGCTGCACTTTGGTCATTGAGGATGTCATGCATCCCCTTGATAGATTGGATCTTGTCCGCCAAGGCTGCTTCAGTTATCCAGGTTGAAACGAGCGATACTGCCTTTCGTATAGGGGGACGCATCGAACTTTTCGCCGTTAAATTCGACAGCGACGCCTTCAGAAAAGCCCAGCAGTACGTTGAAAGGTGCAGTACCCCTGAGGGAAAGCACCTGGCCTTCACGGCCGATATTAACAAAAACCTTTTCACCAAAGGCATCGTGTACTTCGATCCAGGAGTCTGCACTGAGTGTCAGGACAAGCGAATCGGGGCCCTCGCTTTCACTACTGACTGAAAGAGGGTAGTCATCCGCTTCGTTCTCTTCTGCGGTCGTTTCGCCTGCGTTACTGGTTTCGACTGATTCTTCTGCCATTGAGGATTCAGCGATATCCTCCGCCTCAGCTGGTACTGCGCTGTAGTAAGGTGATGGGCTGTGTACGATGACCGGGATGTCATATGAAAGGCCAGGTGGAGGAAGCACTTCTTCTTCCACGACTGTGTCAGTGCTGCTATCAACGGGCTTGTTTAATTGCTGGTTATACCACCAGGCAACCAGCAGGATAAATAGCGAGAGACTGATCAGGTAGGTTACGGCCTTGACAGGCTTGTCACTGCTGGAGGTCTGCGAACTGTGCTTGACCTCGGGTATGATTTCCGGGGCATCCGGCGCATCGTTATTATAAGCCGCGAGTATCGCATCAGCATCGGCATTGAGGATCTTGGCGTAACTGCGCAGGTAACCCCTGACATAGGTTGCAGCTGGCAGGCTGTCAAAGTTATCGCTTTCAATTGATTCGATGATCCTGGTATCAAGGTTCAGGCGATTGGCGACATCCTGGGCCGAGAGATTTTTTTGCTCGCGCAGGTGCCTGAGCTGCTCGCCGGCAGAGACCTGTGCGACTTTCTCTTCCTCGCCTGACATGGCCCTTACCTGTCCCCAGCTTCCAGCATCGCGGCC
>CAZXDV010000002.1:28228-35707 GCA_964639535.1 uncultured Enterobacteriaceae bacterium
ATTTTTAAGAGATAATGAATAACTGGCAATGGCGTCCTTGTCTCCCAGCTGTCTTTCAATCCTGATACCCATCCACAGGCTGGCCGCGGTGTGCTTGCTTACTTCAAGATAGCGTTGCAGGTAAGCCCGCGATGAAAGGTACTTTTCCTGGTCATAGGAAATCTGTGACATGTGCAGCAATGCCGGGGGGTTTTGCTCGTTCATTTGCAGCGCGCGGCGCAGGTGTTTCTCCGCAACAGCCAGCTGTTTATTCTGGTAGGCACAAATCCCGGCATTGGTAATGGCAATTTCCGGCGTCGCGTAAAGCGGGTTGTCAGCAGCTTCAAGCAGCACTTCTTCGGCCTGCTTGCTGCGACCAATATGACACAGGAATCGACCGTAATTGTTCTTCGTGCTGGAATCGCTGGGATTCAGCTTCAGGGCTTTTTTAAAGTTTTTTTCTGCGTCCCTGTTTCTTTCAATCAGCTGGTACAGCAGGCCATATGCATTGTAAACGCCGGAGAAATTTGGATCGGCAGCCTTTGCGCGATCAAGTTTTTCCAGCGCGCGCTCATAGTCACCCTGCTGCATGTAGGCAATGCCGAGATTGAGGTTGGCCGCGGCGGCTTCGTTGGTGCCAGCGCTGGGACGAAGCCCGTCTTTCTTACCGCCTTCATTGCAGGCGCTAATCATCAGCATGAATAGCAGGCAGAAAAATAAGTCTAATTTTTTCATTGCTGGTAAGCCGGCTGACTTTTCTGCACGCGCTGGGCCTTTGCCACTACCTGCCCGACAAGCTGGCCACAGGCTGCATCAATGTCATCTCCCCTCGTTTTACGCGTTATGGTGATAATACCCTCGCGCATTAGTATATCGCGGAATGCATCAATAGTGCGCCTCGGTGAGCAGCTGTACCCGGCTCCGGGGAAAGGATTAAAAGGGATAAGGTTTACCTTGGCCGGAACGCGCTTGAGCAGCTTTGCCAGTGCACGTGCCTCGGCCGGGCTGTCATTAACCCCATCCAGCATGGTGTACTCAAAGGTAATGGCATCATTGTCCCGGGCAGCGGCATATCGCTTGCAGGCAGCCATCAATTCTTTCACCGGGTAACGGCGGTTAAGTGGTACCAGCTCGTTGCGAATATCATCGGTCGGCGCATGCAGGGATACCGCAAGGCTGACCTTTGTCGTCGCAGCAAGCTTGTCGATGCCCGGGACCATGCCCGCGGTGCTGAGGGTGATGCGTTTCTGGGAAAGGTTGAAACCAAGATCGTCTTTCATCAGGTTCATGGCGCTGACGACGTTATCAAAATTCAGCAGGGGTTCACCCATGCCCATCATCACCACGTTGGTGATAGGGCGCTGCTTTTGAAAACCATCCAGCTCCCTGTTGGCGAGCCACAGCTGGCCGATGATTTCTGCCACACCGAGGTTACGATTAAAGCCCTGTTTCCCGGTAGAGCAGAAACTACAGTCGAGGGGGCAGCCCACCTGTGAAGACACACACAGGGTACCGCGGTCGTTTTCCGGGATGAACACGGTTTCGATACAGTTGCGTTCATCAACGCGCAGTACCCACTTGCGCGTACCGTCCCGTGATGTCTGGGCGTTAACGATCTCAGGAAGTTTAAATGTTGCTGACTCGGCCAGTTGCTGACGCAGGTTCTTACCAATGTCCGTCATCTTTTCGAAATCGAGGATACCCTGGTGGTATACCCATTTCATCAGCTGGGTCGCTCGAAATGGTTTTTCGTCCATGCCGGTAAAAAAGCTCCGCATGGACTCCTGGTCGAGATCGAAAATGTTGCTGGCCGGGTTCACATTGGCTTACCTGAGCCTGGCGCAGATTTCCTCGTCACTGAAGAAAAACGGAATCTCGTTTGCCGCAGTTTCAGCAGCATCCGAACCGTGCACCGCATTTTCGCCCTGGTCACCGTCGGCATCACAGAAATCGGCGCGGATGGTGCCGGCCTCGGCATCCTTGGGAAAAGTAGCACCCATCAATTCACGGTTGAGGGCAATGGCGTTTTCCCCTTCAAGCACCTGGATCATCACCGGGCCGGAAGTCATAAAATCAATCAGCTCCTGGTAAAACGGACGCTCCTTGTGCACTTCGTAGAAGGTGGCAGCCTGTTCCTGGGTTAACTGCCGCATGCTCGCGGCAACAATTCGCAAACCGGCTTTTTCAAAGCGGCTGTAAATTTCGCCAATGACGTTTTTTGCGACGGCATCGGGCTTGATGATGGAAAGTGTTCGTTCAACTGCCATGGGGATACTCCATTTTGCTTACCTGTACCCGGCACAGGTCGTTGCTTGGTTTCATTTTCGACCCCGCCAGCGCACAGAATTGTATTTATATATTTAATGTGTCACTAGGGTGGCGCGATTATACGTATTTATGCCTTTGGGTAAAACTTTTTGCTTGAAAATAAAGGCGATACGTAGCTCTGCTACGACACAGCTTTACTCGGCTGGTGGGATTTCTACCTGTAACTTGCCGTCTTCCACGCGCACCTCGAGACAGCGGATAGGCGCACAGGCTGGCGGACTCAGGGGCTCGCCGGTACGGATATTGAATTCGGCACCGTGTCGTGGGCACATCAGGCGGTCGCCATGGACCACGAATTTTGCACCGACACCGCTGCTAAGCATGCGAACCCCGTGGTGACTGCATATGTCTTCCACGGCATAGAACTCACCGTCGAGATTGAAAACTGCGATGCAGAGTTCACCTACATCAAGAAAGTGCGAAGCGCCCGGGCCGAACTCCCCTGCAGGGATAACATCAATCCACTGTGAAGACATGTAACTATTTGATTATGCGGAATAAACAGCTGTTTAAATCAAAGCATGCCGGCTTCGAGGCGTGCTGCTTCCGACATCATTTCCATGCTCCACGGCGGGTCAAAAGCCAGCTCGACGTTGACCTCCTTGACCGTGGGAATGAGGGATATCTTGGAGCGTACATCGGCGGCGAGGAATTCTCCCATTCCGCAGCCCGGGGCCGTGAGGGTCATGACGATATCAACCTGGTGTTCGCCGTCATCCAGCCTGTTGATGTCACAGCCGTAGATCAGGCCAAGTTCCACCACGTTGATGGGGATTTCCGGGTCATAACAGGTGCGCATCTGCGCCCATACCAGGTCCTCGTTAAACGAGCCATCAGGCAGGATGGCGTCTTCCTTGATCAGTGCACTTTCAGGTACTTCAAAACCCAGTGCGTCCGCATCCGGGGCACCGACCTGGGCGAGGTTGCCATTGAGGTTGACGGTGTAATTACCGCCCAGTGCCTGGGTAATAAAAACGATGCTGCCCTCGGGGATTTCAAACGGCGTGCCGTCGGGAATAAGTATCGCGTTACAGTCCCGGGACACGGTCACCGGCTCATGTGTTGGAATTGTCATTCTGTTGAAATTACCTTGTCTTCGCCTTCAAGGGCAGAGTGAAGGGTGTGCCAGCACAGCGTAGCGCATTTTACCCTGGTGGGATAATCGCGCACACCGGCCAGGGCAGCGAGCTTGCCGAGTGCCTCGGTATCCACCTCGTTGCCATCGGATGTCACCAGCTGGTGAAAATCGTTAAAAACAGATTCTGCCTCGCTGGTACTCTTGCCTTTCATGGCCTCGGTCATGAGTGATGCCGATGCCACGGAGATGGCGCAACCGGCACCATCAAAACTGATATCTTCAATCCTGTCATTATCGATGTTCAGGTAAAGTGTCAGGCGGTCGCCGCACAGTGGGTTGAAACCCTCGAGAGTACGGTCGGCATTTTCCAGCTTGCCGAAATTACGCGGACTGCGGTTGTGATCGACAATGATTTCCTGGTAAAGGTCCTTCAGATCAAACATTAGCCCAGTACCTTCAGTGCAGCGCTGAGTCCATTGATAAAAACATCGATCTCCTGCTTCGTGTTGTAAAAGGCAAAGGATGCCCGAGCTGTTGCGGGTACCTGGAAGCGATCCATGACCGGTTGTGCACAATGATGACCGGTACGAATAGCAATGCCTTCATGGTCAAGGATTGTGCCGAGATCATGGGGGTGAACCCTGTCCATGATAAAAGACAGTATGCTGGCCTTGTTACCGGCTGTTCCAACAAGACGCAGGCCTTCGATTTCAGCGGCCCTTTCCGTGGCATATTCAAGAAGTTCATGTTCGTAAGCAGCGATCTGATCAAGACCGATACTGTTAACGTAATCTATGGCGGCGCCGAGACCCACAACACCGGCAATATTTGGCGTGCCCGCTTCGAACTTGTTGGGCAGGTCCGCGTAAAGGGTCTTGTCAAAAGTCACCATCTTGATCATGTCACCGCCACCATGGTACGGAGGCATGGCTTCAAGTAATTCCTGCCGGCCGTAAAGCACACCAACCCCGGTCGGGCCAAAAAGCTTGTGGCTGGATATGGCGTAGAAGTCGCAACCCAGGTCCTGCACATCGATTGTCATATGTGGTGTTGCCTGTGCGCCATCAACCAGCATTAACGCACCGTGCTCGTGGGCCATGGCGGCAATTTCCTTAATCGGGTTAACCGTGCCAAGTGCATTGGAGATGTGTACCACTGCGACCATTTTCGTACGAGGGCCAAGCAGCTTACGGTACTCATCCATGATGATTTCACCATCGGCATTGATGGGAATGACTTTTAAAACAGCACCGGTTTGTTCGCAAAGTAATTGCCAGGGGACAATATTGGAGTGATGCTCCATCCAGGAAATGATGATTTCATCGCCTTCACTGATATTTGCGCGACCCCAGGCTGCAGCAACCAGGTTGATTGCCTCCGTAGCGCCACGGGTAAAAATAATTTCTTTTTCTGAAGAGGCGTTGATGAAGTCTCGGCATTTCTTGCGGCTGCCCTCGAATTCATTGGTGGCTTCACCGCTCAGGGTATGCACGCCGCGATGCACGTTGGCATTGTGCTCGCGGTAATAGCGATCCACCGCGTCGAGCACCTGCACCGGTTTTTGCGTTGTTGCCGCGTTATCCAGGTAAACCAGCGGCTTGCCGTGCACCGCGCGACCAAGAATGGGGAAGTCCTGGCGGTAGCGCGATACTTCAAACACCGGCTGTACTGCTTCAGCTGCACTGCTCATTGCATGAACTCCTTTATCAAAGAGGCATCGGGGAGTCTTCCCGCTACCGTGTACTCAAGGCGCTCACGTACTGGCGCAAACTTGATTCTCTTTATAACCTCGTCGGCGAAGGCAAAGGTCAACAGGCTCCTTGCCGTGCTTTCATCGACTGCCCGTGAACGAAGATAGAAAAGCATGTTCTCGTCAAGCTGGCCCACTGTCGCACCGTGGGAACACTTCACGTCATCAGCGTAGATTTCAAGCTCGGGCTTGGTATCGATTTCTGCATCGTTAGAAAGCAGCAGGTTGGCATTGGACTGGTTTGCATCAGTTTGCTGGGCATCCTTATGTACCACCACCTTGCCATTAAACACGGCGCGCGACTTGCCGTTGAGCACACCACGATAAACCTCGTCACTGCTTGTATTGGGCACCTGGTGGTCAACCCGCGTGTGGTTGTCCACGTGCTGCTTGTCGCTGGTCAGGTAAAGCCCGTTCATTCCGATGTGCGAACCCTTGCCAACAAGCTTCGCATCGATATCGTTCCTGACAAGCAGGCCGCCCAGTGAAATTGAATGGGACTCAACGCGGCTGTCCTTGTCACAGCTGGCATGGAAATAACCAATGTGAAATGCGCTATCACCTTCGTGCTGCAGCTTGTAATGTTCCAGGTGTGCGCCCTCGGCAGTGCTTACCTCGGAGATGGTGTTGGTACAATAGTCCCTGCCGTTCGCGCCAGCGTAACTTTCAATAACGGTGGCACGGGCATTGGCACCGAGGTGCACCAGGTTCCTTGGATGGGAAATCAGTGCTGAATCCTCGCTGTCGGTAAAGAAGACCAGGTGAATGGGCTTCTCAACTTCAATGTTGGCCGGCACCTGTATTACTGCGCCGTCTGTGACAAATGCATTATTAAGTGCAGCGAAACCATGCTTTTCCATGGTTGAGTGGGCGCCCAGCTGTTGCTGTACTTCCTCGCGCAGCGCCTCGTCGGCACATGACAGGGAGGTCATGACAAT
Source organism: uncultured Enterobacteriaceae bacterium (assembly GCA_964639535.1). GTDB lineage: Bacteria > Pseudomonadota > Gammaproteobacteria > Eutrophobiales > Eutrophobiaceae > WLWS01. The sequence goes on from CAZXDV010000002.1 coordinate 34,302, forward strand.
ACCGTTGTCGAACTCGTTGACTGTTGAGTGGGCAGCGGAGTAATGACCGTTGATGAAAACCAGCTCGTGGCAGTCAAGTTCGCTGAAGCGAACAGAATCGAGCTTCGTGCCATCAAGTTCCTTTGCTGCGGGATCAGCAACAACAAAACGATGTTTCAGCAGGCCGCGGACGTCGGTGTACTTCCATGCCTCGTGACGGGTACTGGGGAAACCCTGTTGATTAAAAGTATCAAGGGCCGAGTTACGGTGCTCATTTAACCAGTCTGCATTATCACCATGCAGGCGCTGGTATTCAGACAGGTAGTGTTCTACAGCGTCCTGGCTCATGCTGCAGCTGCCTCCTGAAGAACCTGTTCGTATCCTTCTTCCTCGAGCTGCAGGGCGAGTTCGCCTCCACCTGATTTAATAATCCTGCCGTTGGCGAGCACGTGCACGTGGTCAGGAACGATGTAGTCGAGCAGGCGCTGGTAATGGGTGACCAGCACGATGGATCGGTCTTCGTTTCTCAGGCTGTTGACACCGTCTGCAACAATCTTCAGGGCGTCAATGTCGAGACCGGAATCTGTTTCATCAAGGATTGCCAGCTTTGGTTCCAGCACTGCCATCTGGAAAATTTCATTACGTTTCTTCTCACCACCGGAGAAACCCTCGTTAACACCGCGGCTCATGAAGTCTTCCTTCATTTTGACCAGCTTGATCTTTTCCTTTACCAGGGCGAGGAAATCCACCGCGTCCAGCTCCGATTCTCCGCGAGACTTGCGAATGGCATTGAGCCCGGCTTTCAGCAGGTAGATGTTATTTACACCTGGAATTTCCACCGGGTACTGAAAGGCCAGGAATATCCCGGCACAGGCGCGTTCTTCCGGGGAGAGTTCCAGCAGGTCATTGCCTTCAAACAGGACTTCACCACCGGTCACGTCATAACCGTCGCGACCTGCGAGTACGTTGGCGAGGGTGCTCTTGCCGGAGCCGTTAGGCCCCATGATGGCGTGCACTTCGCCGGCTTTGACCTCGAGATCGAGGCCGTTGAGAATGTTTTTGCCATCTACCTGGCTTTTTAAATTTTTAATACTTAGCATGACTCTTTCTTAAGTTTAGTGTTCAATGTAAAGGCACTGTGACCAGCAAAACGCAGACACGCTGTAAATACATCCATGTACGCTCGACGGCGTCGTCCATGACGCCGACGGTCTGCTTTTTTGCATACTCACATTGCCGTGTATCATTTCCAGTACAGCAATAAATCGTTAGGGCTGCTTAACCGACCGCACCTTCAAGCGTGACACTCAAAAGCTTCTGAGCCTCAACCGCGAATTCCATGGGTAACTCCTTGAACACGTCCTTGCAAAAGCCGTTGACGATCATGTTGACCGCGTCTTCCTCGGAGACACCACGCTGGCGACAGT
>CAZXDV010000003.1:0-31416 GCA_964639535.1 uncultured Enterobacteriaceae bacterium
CCTGCTCCTGCAGCGTGCCGGCACCCTTCACCAGCCTGGTATCAAGCACGGGCTCAATCTCTTCGCCCTCATTTTTCGTCTCAACAGGAGTGGCCGTGACCTTCGCCGCTTCCCTTAAAACAAGCCGCGGGCTCACTGCAAGGCTGGCGTGGCTGTGCTCCAGGACATTGTCCGGGTTTTTAAGCGCCTGCTGCGGATTCGCAGTTGTCGGGATCGGGAGGAGTCCCGGAATTACGCTATCAGCTGAAAGCGGCAAATCCTTGCCGGCCGATGCAGGTAATTGCCGTGCCGGATTTTCATCGTTTTGACTCAGCATTTCCTGCACAAATGACAGGGGAGACTCCAGCGTGAAACCGGTGTCATCTATTAATTCATAAAATTCAATGCCTTGTGAGACTTCCTCGCTTCCTTCGATGAAACTACTCGAAGTTTTTGCAGGAAATCCCGCGCTATCAGCAGGCTTGAAAAGCTGAGCTGCAATCACTGTTTGTCTTCCATCCTTTGCATGCATGGAAAATTGCAATCGACGTGCCAGTTTTGCATTGGGCCTGGGCCTGGCAGCATTATTTACTCTCTACACGCCTGCTTTGGGAACGCTCGTCTATCTCGTTCTCCAGGCGATTGTCCCTCGCTCCCTGCTCCATTTTCTTCAGCTTGCCTATGAGTTTATCCATGGCATCAGATCGTTGATAGGCATCCAGCCACACCCGCCGATCAATTTCTGAATCCTGCTTGTGACCTTCCAGCTGTTTTTCGATTATCCTGATCCCCTCATCCAGCTGGCGCATAAATTTCTGATGTTCAACCAGCTGCGATGCTGAAAGAACGCTGCCGGAAGAATGGCTGCTCAAGCTATAGTCCTTGCGAAAATCAATCAATTCCTGCAACTTCCTTTCATACTCAAGCACTTTTTGTTTTGAGTTCTCAGCAATTTTTGCTGCATCTCTTTTTTTTAGTTCGGCTATTCGATAAGCCGGGGCAAGTTTTTCTGTCCTCGTCATGCGTATTACTCTCCAACGGCGTGCTGAATTTCTTCCATACCACTGTACAGGGCGGTCAGCTGTTCGTTACTGGACGTGATGTCTACTTTTTCCCTCATACCCTGGCTGAGAAACTGGAGCAGGTAAGGATGGAGTTGAATCGCTGCATCCAGCTGCTTGTCGGTCCCGGACTGGTATGCCCCGACATTGATCAGGTCACGATTTTGCTCATAAAGCGAAAATGATTTCTTTAATGAGTTTGCAATATGCTGCTGCTGTTCTGTAGTGATTTGATTCATTGCTCTACTAATTGACTGTTCGATATCTATTGCAGGATACATACCACCATCGGCAAGGTGCCTGGATAACACTATGTGCCCATCCAGGATTGCTCTCGCCGAGTCAGCAATGGGATCATTTTGCGCGTCGGCTTCAGTCAGCACGGTATAAAAAGCGGTAATCGACCCACCCCCTTCCGGTCCGTTTCCCGCGCGTTCTACCAGTTGAGGTAATTTTGCGAACACTGACGGTGGATATCCACGTGTAGCTGGCGGCTCGCCAATGGTGAGCCCGATCTCCCTTTGCGCTTGCGCGTAGCGGGTAAGTGAATCCATCAGCAGAAGGACATTTTTTCCGCAGTCCCGAAAGTACTCGGCAATACTGGTGGCCAGCATCGCCCCGTGTAATCGCATAAGCGGCGGATCGTCCGCAGGGGTGGCCACCACGACCGAACGCTGAAGACCATCATCGCCCAGGCTTTGCTCGATAAACTCCTTAACTTCCCGACCTCTTTCCCCGATCATGCCGACAACGATCACATCAGCCTCGGTGTACCTCGTCATCATGCCAAGAAGCACACTTTTGCCCACGCCACTGGGGGCAAACAGGCCGAGTCTCTGCCCTCGACCAACGGTCAGGAATGAATTTATTGAACGCACACCCACATCAAGGGGTTCCCGTATTGGCGCCCGTAAAAGGGGATTTATCATTCGCCCCTTGAGAGGCACACGGGCATCCGTTTTCAGCGCACCGCGACCATCAAGAGGCTGTCCGGTGCCATTTAAAATTCGTCCCAGGATACCGTCCCCTACGGCAACGTCGGCGCTTTTACCCAGCGGGATTACCCGCGCATTGGGAGAAAGGCCATGGGGTTCATTCGTCGGCATAAGAAACAGGCTGTCACCGGAAAAACCTACCACCTCCGCATCTACTGTTTGCATTCCTGCATTTGTTATCTGGCATCGGTCTCCCACGGCAGCCCTGCAGCCGTCAGCCTCGAGCGTCAAACCGATCATTCGTGTCAACCTGCCCTGCACGGTTAAAGCCGTGTCTTCAAGATCGACGGATAACATCGATTGTATGCGACGATTCAACTCCTGCTGTCGACTGACGCTAATCATTGCTGTCTGTATCCCGTTCTCCACCCAGTAATTTTGCCGCAACCGCGGAAAGACGCGCATCGACGCTGGCATCTATCAGGGAAGAATCGGTCTCTACCCGGCAATCTCCCCGGGTCATCGTGGGGTCCTCTTCAATTTTCCAGCTAGACTCATCATCGGAGAGATTAAGTGCATTTCTGACCACGCTGGCATCAGAGGGGTTGAGAAAAATCCGTGGTCGAAGCGCTGATACGGGAAGGATGTTTACTGCCTCTCTCACCACAGCGACAATTTCGCCAGGCTCCAATCTCATCTCCCGCCTGACAAGGTGCCGGGCAATTTGCGTGGTGAGGGCAACTATACTTTGCTCCAGTTCATCATCGAGAGAACTTAACGGCCCTGACAATTGCAGCATGAGGTTCTGAAAAGTGACAATTTGCGCATTCAGCTTTGCCTGCGCCTGCTGCATTCCCTCATCGTAGCCACTTTTAAGTCCCTCCTCGCGGCCCTGTTCATATGCTTCCCGGTATGCTTCCTTCTGCAGCGACTGCATTTCTCCCGCGGTGGGCGGTTTACCGGGTACATCGTGTTGCCCGGTAATGGGTCCCTCTACAACCGGGGCCTCCCAGGACCGGATGTTGTCCGAATTTTCTTCGCTAAAACTGGATACGAGGTTAGCCATGCTGAGATAAACCAGGCTAGATCATTTCCTCACCACCGCCACCGCCGCCAAGCATTATTTGTCCTTCATCTGCTAGACGTCGCGTTATGGTGAGTATTTCTTTCTGTGCTGTTTCTACTTCGCTAAGACGCACCGGCCCCTTTGCTTCCAGGTCATCACGTAGCATTTCCGCTGCTCGCTTGGACATATTGCCAAATATTTTTTCTTTTAATTCATCGTCTGTCGCTTTAAGTGCCAGTAACAGGGTGTCCGTGGACACCTCCCTGAGAATTGTTTGAATACCCCTGTCATCAACGTCACTCAGGTTGTCGAACACAAACATCAGGTCCTGTATTTCCTGGCCCAGGCCCTCATCGGACTCCTTGATTTTTTCCATGATCCCGGCTTCCGCCGAACTTTCCACAAAATTGAGTATCTCCGCAGCGATCTTTACACCACCAATGGCAGAAGACTGAACGTTACCCCCACCCTTGAGTTGTTTTTCCAGTGTGTCATTCAGTTCTTTCATTGCCGCGGGCTGTACCCCTTCCAGTGTCGCTATACGAAGCAGGATATCGGCCTGGACTTTCTCTGGAAATTCAGCCAGCACGCTCGCCGCGTGGTCGCTATCAAGGTAGGAAAGAATGATGGCAATAATTTGAGGATGCTCATTCTGAATCAAGGCCGCAACGGCACGAGGTTCCATCCATTTCAGGGATTCGAGTCCCTTGGAATTTCCGCCCAGTAGTATTCGATCAATGACGCTGGCAGCCTTGTCCTCACCAAGCGCACTGGTTAGTACATTTCGAACATATTCTTCCGCCCCAAGCCCAACCGAAGTTTGCGAGTTAATCGTATCGAGAAATTCCTCAATAACGCTGTTTACAACTTCCTTGCTGACATCCTGGAGTGTAGTCATGGCCACGCCTATTCTCTGCACTTCCTTGGGTCCCATGTGTTTTAATACTTCAGAGGCAGACTCTTCTCCAATACTCATCAACAGAACTGCTGCCCGTTGGGCGTAATCAAGACCGTCTTTCTGTACAGCACTCATGATTCTTCGCCCACCCAGCCCTTGACGACCTGGGCCGTTAGCATGGGATCTTCTTTTACCATGCCACGGACGGTCTCCATTGAATTGAGGTGTCCATCGGGACTATTCAACTGCGGATGATCACCCGAGGCCGGCAGGGCTTTTTCATCCAATCCCGTGGCCTGGGCTCCAGCCACTGCAGGTAATGCTGACGGGGCTGCGGCCAGCACCGCCTGGTTCAGGCTGATTTCCTTGTTAACCAGGTTCTTCAGCGATGGCTTTAACACTCCGAACACCAGGAAGAGAACGAATGCAGCACCCGCGAGTTGCTTGGCCAGGTCAAGTACCCATGCCTGTTGCCAGATAGGCTCCGCCGGTAATTCTTCCAGTGGACCGGGACGACTGAATTCTGCGTTTATAACATTGACCCTGTCTCCGCGAAGCTCATTGTAGCCAATCGCTTCCTTCACAAGACCTGTAATCTGCAGGATTTCCTCGGGAGAATGCTCGGTGTAGCTAACCTGTCCCTCGTCATCGGTCACTCGCTTGTGGTCCAGCAAAACTGCGATGGACAATCTTCGCAAGGTGCCCATTTGCATTCGAGTATGACTGATTGTTTTATCGAGCTCATAGTTACGGGTAGCACGTCGTTGCATCGTTGAGGTGCTTTCCTCTCCAGCCCTCGGGAGTGGATTATCGCCCTGAACTTCTGCTGTCACCGGCTGGTTGGACAGGGCTCCCGGTATTCCTCCCTGCTCAGTTGCTTCGCCGCGTGCTTCTTCCTCTATTTGTTCGCTTCTCAAGGCTGGCAGGTCAGGGTTGTAATACTCCCTGGTTTGCTCGGTGCTGGTGAAATCCAGGTCTGCTGTCACTTCTGCCTTCACCCCGTCAACACCAACAATCGGTGCGAGTATATCCTCAATTCTCCTGACATAAGATTCTTCAACCTTCCTGGTGTACTTGAACTGGCTGGTACTTAAACCCAGTCCATCTTCACCACCGTCAAGAGTCATGAGCCTGCCCTTTTGATCGACAATGCTGACATTTTCAGCATCCAGGTTTGGTACGCTGGCGGCTACAAGGCTGGCAATGGCAGATACCTGCTCAGATTCGATTTCATGCCCGCCATAAAGATCCAGCAATACTGACGCATTGGCTTTCTTTTTGTGCCTTACAAAGGTTGACTGACGTGGCAGTGCCAGGTGCACCCTGGCACTTCGCACAGATCCCAGTTTTTCAATCGTCTTCGCCAGTTCAGTTTCAAGGGCATGCTGGTATCTCGCCTGCTCGATAAATTGGCTGGTACCTATCCCCTGCTCTTCCCTGAGCATTCCAAAGCCGGTGCTCGCGCTCCTGGGTAACCCGGCAGATGCCAGTTTCATTCGAGCATCGTGAACCTGGCCACTCGGCACCATTACCGCCCCCGAACTTTCATCCACCCGGTATTCGATACCCGACTTTTGTAAGGTATCCAGTACCTCGCTGACATCCTGGTGTGAAAGACTTCCATAGAGCAGCCCATAATTGGGGGTTTGTGACCACATAACGACATAAACACCCAGGGCCACGCTTGCAGCAAGAACCAGGAGAAAGCCCACTTGCCTGATGATGATCGCGCGCTTTACATCGGCGGGAATTAGTACGGTCTCAGCCATCTTTCAATGCCCCTAATGTATTTAAATTTGCATGTTCATGACATCCTGGTACGCGCTGACCAAGCGGTTTCGTACCTGGGTCATGGCCTGGAAAGACAGGTTGGCTTTCTGAAGCCCAATCATCACGTCTGCAAGATTGACGCTTTCATCTCCAACCTCAAAAGCCTGGGCTAGCTGTCCGGCATCTTTCTGAACCTCGTTTACCTTGTCGATGGAAGACTTGAGCAAGTCAGAAAAGTCAGAAGGGCTGGCACCCTGGGGTGTGCTTGTCTGCAGACCCTGTGCCTTTTCAGCCATGGTCCGCATTTGTACTAACAACTGGTCTACACTAATTTCATTCATAGTATTCACCTGTCTGTTTATTATCCTGGAACTGCAATACCGTCATCCCGCATGCGAGCCAACTTGTAGCGAAGCGTTCTCGGGCTGATTCCCAGGGTTTCGGCAGCATGCTTTCGGCTACCATGGCACTTTTCAAGCGTTCGTAGAATTGTTTGGCGTTCCTGGACGCGCAGATCGTTGCCCAGGGTTTCCGGTATTTCTATGGATTCGTCCACGGTAGGATTCTTTTTCTCCTGGGCAAGTTCTTCGAACCTGATGTCCTCGGCCTCAATACTTTCCCCGCTATTAAAAATCAGGGCTCTTTGCATGACATTGTCGAGTTCCCTGATATTCCCTGGCCAATCATGGTCCATGAGCTTCTGCTCGGCTTCCGGGGTCAACTTCAGCGCGGTATTGCCAGCGTCTCTTTCCAGGAAGTGCATCGCCAGTGGCAGGATATCTCCGGGTCTTTCCCGAAGAGCCGGCATTTCCAGGCGAAAAACGTTGAGCCGGTAATACAGATCCTCTCGAAATCCTCCCTCGGCAACCTGTTGCTGCATGTTACGGTTCGAGGTAGCCATTACCCTGACATCAAGCGGGATCATTTTTTGGTCACCCAGCCTTTCGACCTCTCTCTCCTGCAATACCCGTAGTAACTTCGCCTGTAGCCCAAGATTCATTTCGGATATTTCATCAAGCAAAAGAGTACCCCCCTGGGCCTGTTCAAATTTTCCCGGACAGGACTTATAGGCACCGGTGAATGCACCTTTCTGATAACCAAATAACATCGCCTCAAGCATGTTGTCGGGAATAGCTGCACAGTTGATTGCCACGAAAGGTTTGTTTTTACGTGCAGAGCTATTGTGAATGTGCTGAACAAAGACTTCCTTGCCTGTGCCACTCTCTCCCGTGACCAGTATTGTGGCGTCACTTTTTGCAACCTTTGCAGCAAGGTTTAACAGGCTTCTTGTTTTCCTGTCAGAAGCGATGACATTCTTGTTTTCGCTTGAATCGCCTGGCATAAACTGGCTTACCTTGCTTACCAGCACCTGCGGCTCAAAGGGTTTTACGAGATAATCTCGAGCTCCAGCCTGGATAGCAGCAACCGCCTGCTGAATGCTTCCATATGCTGTCATCAATACAACTGGCATTTCCGGGTAAAGATGATTAATTCGCTGTAAAAGCTGAATGCCGTCCATGTTTTCCATTTGTATATCGCTGACAACCAGCTTGATCTCATTGTCTTCGAGGCAATGTATTGCTGTATTTCCGTCAGCGGCCATAACCACGTTGTGTCCAACAAGCTCCAGGGTATCTCTTAATGCCTCGGCCAACTGGACATCATCTTCCACTACCAAAATCGACGCTCTCATTCATTCCTCCTCTGGTTCACACTCTGGCTACAATTGCTTCAATCACTGGCGACAGGTAGTTTTATCCTGAAAGTCGTCAACTTGTTCTCTTTCAGAAGCCTGATTGTTCCGCCGTGGGATTTAATTACTGAATCTGCCACCGCCAATCCAAGACCAGTACCGCTGGACCGGGTGGTGAAAAACGGGTCAAAAATCTTGTCCTGCACATCACCGGGAATCCCCGGACCATCATCACTGACCAGTATCTCCAGCCAACCTTCGTCGCTGATTCCTGCCTCCATTGTTAGCTGCAGCGGGCCCGTGCTTGCATTTATGGAATTATCGACGAGGTTCTGGAGGACACTGCTGATCGCATGCTGATTGACATTCACTTCAACTGATTGGTCCAGCTTGCTGACATCGAGAGAGACCGTCACCCTGCCCTGGACCTGCTCGATACCATTCACAAAATCCTCAAGAAGGTCTCTAATCCTGTAGCACTTGAAGTCAAAGCTGCCCCCACGTGCAAATAAAAGCATATCTTCAATAAGGGTTTCCAGGTGCTGCAGTCGAGACAGTAATTTCTCGGTAAATCTAAGCTGCCGCGCGCGATCGCAGTAGGTGTTTTTCAGGTTAGATGCATACAGGACTGCAGTAGACAGTGGGGTTCGAATCTGGTGAGCCAGTGATGCAGCCATTTCACCCATTGCCGATAATCTCTTGAGCTGACCCAGTTGCTCCTGTAACTGTCTCGTTTCTGTGACTTCCTTGAGCAGCACCAGCTGACCACTTTCTCCATCGAGAGATTGCGTTGAGATATTTACGCTGCGACCATCGACAAGGGTCATATCATGACCATCATCCCAGCGTGGCGAAAAGGAGTTTTCAACAACATCCCGCCATTGCCTGGATAGCAGCGGTGTACCTAGCAGGTTTTCAGCCGCCGGGTTGCATTCCGTAATAGCGCCATTGTTATCCAGCACAACCACGCCAGCCGGTAGTATATTCAGAAGATGTTGAAGCCTGTTGGCAATCTTCTCCTTTTCTTCATACTGCTGAACTTTTTCATTTCGCGCCTCGCTCAACTCGGAATTCAGCGAAGAAACTTTCGTCTCAAGCTCCCTGTATACTGCCTCAAGGGCTGAAGATGCCTGGTTAAAACTGGAAAAAGCAGATTCAAGTTCTTTTCCGTAGAACGGTTGCTGCGAATTTGGCAGGTGCTCTAGCATCTTTTTCTTACCCTTGCATTTATATCAACGATAAAAATGCTCGAGCAAAGTTTATGCCAGTGCTATTTCACCCTGTTTTTATAGATGTTTTTAAACTAGGTGCCTGGACAGGCACCCGGGATTTAACAAAGAATGACGAAAATCGTCAAATAGCTGACACGCCTTCTTTGCGCGCCAGTCCCAGTTTACGCATTTTTTCAACGAGCGTTGTGCGGCCCATCTTCAAACGTTTCGCAGCGTGTGATACAACGCCGTTTGATTCATCCAGGGCCTGCCGAATCAGGTTGTACTCGACCTGGTTAATATGATCCTTGAGATCGAGACCATCCTTGGGCAGGCGCTGGCTTGCTGATGGAAGGTTTTGTATTGATCTTTCGCTGCCTGCTTCGGCGTTTATTCCCATGACCTCAGATGACTGATACTTTTCAGGTAAGTCATGAACATCAACAGTACCATTCGGATACAGGATTGAAAGTCGCTCAATGAGATTTGCCAGTTCCCTTACGTTTCCTGGCCAGGAATACCTGGACAACGACTCAACCGTTTGATTTGTCAGGGTGATTGAAACACCGCTCTCATGCTGTAGCCTTTCTGAAAGATCATTAATTAGAAGTGGAATATCTTCCATTCGCTCTCTCAATGCTGGCATCTCGATCGGAAATACATTCAGGCGGTAATACAAGTCTTCTCTAAATCGACCAGCCACGATGGCGTCTTCCAGGTTGACATGAGTTGCTGCGATGATTCGAACATTTGCCGTAATGCTCTTGTTGCTACCCACCCGCTCGTAAGTGCGCTCCTGCAATACGCGAAGCAGCTTTACCTGCATGGGCAAGCTCATATCTCCAATCTCGTCGAGGAACAGGGTGCCGGCATCAGCCATTTCAAACCTGCCCTTTCGCGTTGTAATGGCACCTGTAAAAGCGCCTTTCTCATGACCAAAAAGTTCGCTCTCAAGCAAATCCGAGGGGATGGCGCCACAATTGATAGGCACAAAGGGTTTGTTTCGACGTTCAGAATGGTAATGAACATTGCGGGCCACAACTTCCTTACCTGAGCCGGATTCCCCGATTATGAGAACATTTGCCTCGGTGTGGGCTACTTTCTCTACCATGCGGCGTACACGCTTGATACTTTCGCTGGAACCACCAAGGCTTCGAAACAATTTCATTGAGCGCGGATCGCCGTCTTCATGCCGTTGCTGTCGATATATGCTGACCTGCTGCAAGGCGGTATCCAGGGGCGCATAGGTAAGAGGAAGTTCGAGCCTGGCAATACAGCCGCTTTCAACTTCCTGGAGAAAACCCGGCTTGTTATCAAGGTCTATCAGCTGAATGATGGGAACATGAGCATCAGCAACGCGAATCTCTCGAAATACATTTTGCAGATCCTTCTTGGTCCCACATGATCCAAGCAGTACCAGGCTAATCTTGTTTTCTTCTGTAAAATGCTGGCTGCACTCTGCAGGTGGACACTGCAGAATGTACTGATACCCCATAAAGCCCATAATATCTACTATGTGCTTGTTATGTTTTGAGTTTTCCTCGATTACAAGGATACGTCCATCCATTGCGATGATATTATTTTTTAGTTGTACCAATTAAGTTAAGCATCAGGATCAGCTATTGTCAAAATTTTGTCGGCGTTATATTAAAATCACTCGTGTCATCACGCCGGCATTTCTCTCATCATTTGTTGAACGCATTTATTACAGGACTGCACCAGCGGGATGACTGCTTTTCTTTTTCTATGCTTGCTTGGTTAAGGCCTTTTCTAAACTGCAGCAAGCTCCATAAATTGTTAATATCTGTAGAAATTACATCGCCCGGAGTCATAAATGATTGGTAATTATCGTGTTCTTATCCTGCTAATGTTCAGCCTGCATACGCCCCAGGTTTTCACAGCCTCGGAGTGGAAAAATCCGGACCAGGCCAGCGAGACAGCGGTAAAGACACAAAAGCAAAACCTGCCTGTAAAGAAAAAGGTAAAGCCTGCTCAACAGGAAATCACATTAAAGGGAGTCCACGGTGTCTCCGTCGCACGCATCTGCGATTACCAGCGTTCCTACCGGGACAAGGGCTCCGGTGGAAAAATCGATGGCACGTTTTATGTACCAGTATTGCCCTCCGGATTCATGTGGATTGGCGGTTACGCCCAGGGCAACTATGATGACCCGTCAGCGTGTGTAACGGCAATCAAGGTGGACCAGGCCAGCGCCAATGCTTTACTACGTCCCCCTGATGACTGGCATCGTCTTTGGACAGACAAGGGAAGTGGCGCCAGGATGGACGGTTCAATATGGCATCCCGCGGTTAATGATGACCGCTTCACCTGCGTGGGTAGTGTGGCAACTGAAGGTTATGATAAACCCGTCACTACCGGGTATGCCTGCCTGAATCGTTGCCTGCTGCAAGAGACCCCTGTAGCTGCACCGGTCTGGTCTACATCCGGTACCGGCGCCAAGCATAAAATCTATATCTATAGCCTTAATAATAGCAACAGTTTTTATGCTTCAAGGGAAAAGCTAATTGATTCTGAGGTTCTTGATTTGAAGCCTGATCCACAATGTGAATTCTAGGTATTAACGGTGTCCCGCCCCGGCGGAATGGTTATACGTGTGCGCCAGGCTTCGACCATTTCTCAATCCCAGTAGTTTTTTTGATATCTCATTCTTTCGCTGGTTGATGAGTTCTATACTCATCCTGTGCTGTTCAATAATTCTTGCAAGATTATCCAGGTAGGACTGGCTTACCGGGTTATCTTCAATGGATTGAATGCACCGCCGCAACTGTATTGAATGCTCTTCCAATTCAGGTATCACGGCTTCAAAATCATTTTCCCTGATTGCACCCTGCCAACGCTGACTTTCCTTGAGCAGCTCATCGAGTTTCTTAGGTGTTTTCAAAACTGGTTACTCGTAATGACAGAAAATCAAACTGCGTGTCGATCTAATGATGACATGCTGTTGGCGTGAGGCGGGGGTTGACCAATAGCATCCCAGGCACCTTTTATTTCGTTCATTAACTCGTAAACTTCATCCAGGGCTGCCACATCATTTTTTATATTAGCTTCTACCAGTCTCATAGACATGTATTCGTATAGCCTGTCGAGATTAGCAGCTATCTCAGCTCCCGCTTTATGGTCGAGGCTGTCACGCAGGCCGCCGATAATCGATATTGCCATACTGATAAGCTCACCTTTCATATGGGTATCACCACTTTTTAAATAGGTTTTCGCCTTGATAATCCTGGCGAGCGCCCCCTCCATTAACATCTGGATAAGCCTGTGCTGGGATGCACTTTCAATCTCTGTCCGCGTACCCATCGATGTATACTGTCGAAGCGCCCTGATATTTGCTGCCTGGGTTTTGTTCATAATTGGACCTCTAGTCAGTGAGCCGTTTTATATCTTGTATTACTTTGGTTTATTTATGCCTGCCAGCGACTGGAACTGCTGCTCGAGAAAACTGGCCGTTGAATTTAATTCATTTACGAGAATATCGAGTGCGGCAAACTGGGCCAGCAATCGCTCCTCCAGCGCATCCAGCGACAGTTGAAGCTGCTCAAATTCTGCCTCTATCCCATCTATCGTTGTGTTTAAACCCTCAGTTTTTAGATCAATGATTCCGCCAGACTTGACGTATTCATTGAGCACACCGTCGAGCTTGATTGCTATTCCGTTAGATGAAGAAAATAGCTCAGCAACATCATCCAGGTTACCATCTAGTGCGTTATCAAGAGTCGTGGGATTTAGCTTGAGTGTACCGTCAGACTCTGTAGTTATTCCCAGGTCCAGTAGCATGCTATAGGACCCGCTTATATCCTCTACCACGCCTGCCACTTCTGAGCGTAATTGTTGTCTCAGCGTCCTCACCGTAGCATCTCCAAGAAATACTCCAGCCTCACCCGCCTCGGCTTCAAATGCAGTCATATTGTTAGTAAGGGAAACGAATGAATTATAATTTGATACGAAAAGCTCAATCGATGACTTTATGCTGTCCTTGTCTGTCGATATTGTCAGGGTATGGTTTGTGCCTGCATCCTCGGCAAGGAGGTTGAGCGTTACACCCTGTATCGCATTAACAACCGTATTACTGTCGCTATAGACTCTCTGGCTATCTATGTATATCTCCGCGTCGGCGGCAGGATTTATCTGGCTGAGTTGTTCCGGGGTTGTCACATCACCAGTGTCGTAATACAGCGCGGATAAACCGCTCGAGTCAGTGTGATTTCCATCCGAGTCACTTACCACAACCGTAATCGCGTTTTCTGCCCCGGTGGAATCTGATGTCAGGACCAGCTTGCTTTCAGTACCACCTGATCCATTATCCACGTTGATGATTGTCGCAGTAACACCAGTGTTATCGCTGGCATCGTTGATGGCATCCCTTATTCCGGAAACTGTACTGTTGGAACTATCGACCGTAACGACAAAACTATCAGCACCAACGCTGATAGTCAGGCTGCCCTCTCCAATCACGGTATCTGAATCAACATATCCTGGTGATAGTAATTTGTGCGCTTCAGCGAGCTCTCTTATTTCAATATCGAATATTCCCGGGCTCACATTACCTGAAGTCGTAGCGGTAAACCTGGTGCTGTCAGATGAGGCGGCAGTGGTCGCGGTAAATGTAGCAGGTGACTTTAAAGTACCCGTGGAATTCTGAAGCGTTGATAAGATACTCTTGATAGAACCAAACGCGGTAATTTCCGCTTCAATACCGCTCTGCTGGTTGGCGAGAAGTAATGTTTTGGTGTCACCTTCTACTGAAATGAGCTGGGAGACGATTGAATTTACATCGAGCCCTGAACCAAGACCTGGTACGGAAATCATAATTTGCCCTTAACTGAATTTACCCGGTACATGCAGGTTTCACACCAATTACGCTATTGAATTAAACAGCACACCTGATGAATCAGTTAATCTCTGGGCAATTCCGTTAATGTCTTCGGGGGGAATAACTCGAATTGTTTCCTTAGTCTCGCTGTCAATGACCCTGATTATGGTCCTGCCACTCTCGTCATCGACACTAAACTGCAGGTCCCGTTGGATATTCTGTACCTTGGCATTAATATGCTCTACGTTCTTCTGAATCACTTCCGGGGAGGGCTTGTTACCATGGAGTTCAACATCCGCATCGTCCTGTCCCATTTTCTCCGGCAATTCCTGCCGCTGGGTGACGACATCTGGCCGCTTGATAGCGGCAATCGAAGACACAGCTGGTTTGATAACCTTGCTGTTCATCTTGAGTACGCCTTCTGACGATATTTCGTTAGGCATATTCTTTCACCTTCAATCGATCCTGTACCTGGTTTCAGACCGGCCAGGTTCACTACCTGGCCGGTCAACTTGCTGTGTTACTTTCTTACTGTAGTAAGGACAATACCAACTGTGGCTGGGCGTTAGCCTGTGACAGAACAGAAACACCTGCCTGTTGCAGAATCTGCGAACGTGTCAAGGCTGCGGTCTCTGCAGCAAAGTCAGCATCCAGGATTCGACTACGAGCAGCGCTGAGATTTTCTGAAGTCGTTGCCAGGTTGGATACCACTGATTCAAACCGACTCTGGATGGCACCCAGGTCTGCGCGGGAAGAGTTAATTGCATCAAGCGCAGCGTCGACTGAAGTTATCGCAGTGTTTGCACCGTCAACAGACGAGATGTCGAGGTTAGATATGGCAGTCCCGGACAGAGTGGCGGCAGTCGTACCAGCAGAAAAACCTGCATCGGCCGGGGTTGTACCACCAATCGTTATCCCACCACTACCGGCTGAAGTCAGCGTGACACTACTACGAGATGTCGCGCCAGCTGCAATACCCAGAGCTGCTTCAGTGAACGTACCGGAAGTCTGGGTCACGGAGTGCGTGATGTTGCGGCCGTCAGCTGCCACAAGGTCAATACCTGTACCATCGTCAACCGCGGTGACACCGGTGGCACCGGAAATAGCATTGATAGCACCGGCAATTGTAGTACGGTTAGCTGCAGCGTTTGCACCTGCGCTGAGGTCAATAGATGCAGTTGCCACACTGTTAATTGTAATTGTGCCAATACCAGCTGCAGGTGCTGCTGTCGTTCCACCAGACACGGTCAGGGACTGCGCGGTAGCTGTCACGCCGGTTCCGGATAGTGCATTGATCGCAGTCGCTATTGTCTTGGCGTCAGAGGCCACGGCTCCCAGGGCCACGCCATTAATTATCACGTCGCCGGCTGAGATTGTGTTTGCCGTGACTGTGCCGCCGGCTACACTTGATGAATAACTGGCGCCAAGGTCTGCTGTCCTGGCGCTGGCGATGGAGGCTACTGTGATAGTCTGGTTTGCATCTGCACCCACCTGGAATTGCTGCGCTGTAAAAGTACCATCCAGCAGGTTTACACCGTTGAAGCTTGATGTAGACGCCACACGGTCTATTTCTGCAATCAGCTGGGCTGCTTCTGCCTGCAGGGCAGCACGGTCAGTAGAGCTGTTTGTAGCGTTGGCTGACTGAATAGAGAGCTCCCTTACACGCTGCAGGGCATTGGTTACCGTTCCGAGGCTACCTTCAGCGGTCTGGGCCAGGGAAATACCGTCGTTGGCATTCCTTGAAGCCTGGTTCAGTCCTCGAATCTGGGAAGTCATTCGGTTTGCGATAGCAAGACCAGCTGCGTCATCCTTGGCACTGTTAATGCGAAGGCCAGAAGACAGGCGCTGTAATGATTTCGACAGATCGGTTCCCGTGGTATTCAGGTTTCTCTGAGCGTTCAAAGAGAATACATTAGTATTAATAACTTGAGGCATCGTTTATTCCTCCAAAACCCTTTTTCTCATTTTGAGAGAATGGGCGAATAAAGTTGATTTTTAGCAGATATATCCGGAAAAAGTTGCTGGATATTTACTGCTTCCGATAGGGTTATCGGTGGAGAATTGGAAAACTTTAAGAATATTGATAAAAAGCTGGTGTTCACCTTTCAAGCACCATAAGTATGCCCGGAAGGGTTGGCGAAAAGGAGCCAGGTAAAGCGGGATTTAAAACTAAATTAGTAGCCTGGCAATCCTAGCGGATGAAATTGAACAGGCTGAGTCCCTGTATCCTGACAAAAGCGGACTGCGCAGCTTGAAGAGAGGTGAGTCGTTGCTGCAATTCTGTTGCTGCGCTCACAATATCAAGATCTTCTACATCCGATAAAATAGTACTGACATCCACCAAGAAACTTTCATTCGCAAGCGTACGTTCTTCGACAAGCTTGAGCCGGGCGCCGATACTGCTACGCACCTCGATCATCTTGTCCTGTGCACGGTCGATGTTTTCCATTGCTGTCGACAGGTCGTTTCTTAGCAATGCCCGGTTTTCAGGCCCCAGTGTGTTCCGTTCCAGCGCGGTGACAAGGTTTGAAAGCGTTGAAAAAAGGTCCTGCCTGCCACTGGGGTCCACATCAAAGCTGTCTCCCACTGCTGGAGTGCCCTCAATTTTTGTTTCTATTCCATTAAACCTGATGGCGGCACCTTCAGCGAAATCCGGCGCATCCGTTACGGCATTAAGCGGCAAAGCCGGCACGACTTGTCCGCTGCCTGCACCGATAATGTTGTAAGCAAGATTACCATTACCATTGATAACAAAATTGATTGTATAGCTATCACTGACGTAGGCCGATGAATCAAATACCTGCCCGGGGTCGATTACACCGGTGCCTGTATTGGCATTATCCGGCACAACGGTAAATTCACCATTACCATTTACGATATCCATGAAGACTGTTCCCGGGTCGCTGTCATTGACCTGCTGTCCAGAGCTGATCTGGATAGCTCTTTGTCCCTGGTCGCCATTATAGACAACCTGTCCACCCGCCAGTTGGGTGAAAGGTATAGTCGACACCGCATTTCCAGAAAACAGGTAATCGAGATTCGAATCCTGGGTGTTTGCAAGACCGACAATACTCAGTAACTGTTGGCGTACTTCGCTGGCAATGGCGCGCCTGTCCTGGTCACTCAAAACAGTGTTGCCGGCCTGCACTGCAAGCTCTTTGACGCGGACCAGGGAATCCTGCACACTTTTTATCGCAGTTTCCTCCAGCTGAAGTCTATCTATTGCTGTATCACTATTACGTATGTACTGCTCGGTAATAGACTGGGTCTGGTTCAGGCGAATTATTTGAACAGCACCAGAGGGATCATCTGATGGCGAGGTGATTCTTTTTCCACTGGCTATCTTTGTTTGTATATCAATAAGCCGGGACTGTTGTTCAAGGATCCCGTTCAGTCCTCGTTGATTAAACAACGAGCTTGATATTCGCATATTACTCATTATTCCATGGCCTGCAGCAGTGTCTGGAATATTCTATCGGCGGTGCCAATCATTTGTGCAGCTGCCTGGAACGCCTGCTGGTATTTCAGCATATTTGCCGCTTCTTCCTCCAGGTTAACACCTGACACCGCCTCCTTCGCTGATAATGCCTGGCTCTTTAATGCACCCAGTGCTTCTCCGCTAATTTGAGCCTGTCGGGTATCACTGCCAATTTCAGCCACCATTTGCGCATAGCTATCCTGGTATGTGGAAGTTCCGTTAACCAGCAGACTGCTGCTTTGCAACGCGGAGAGCTTCAGGCCGTTCTGGTTATCACCAGCCGCGTTGGAGTTGTTCTCGATAACAAACTGGTCACCATCATCCGGATCGCCGGATATGGAGAATGTCGCGTTGCCAAGCGTCGCCAGAGTGAATTGTTTGCCACCACTCTCGGTAGCAGGGTTGTATGCCAGCGTTCCCCCGGGTGGCGCAGAGACATTAAACTGGTTCAGTGCTGCATCAAATGTAAGTGTCACGGGTGTGGCCAGTGGTAGTCCTGTCACGCTTGAAACATCGACCTCGCTGATAAGGGCAGTGCCAGTGTTCTGGGGCACTCCCACCGCATCGGTGGCCTCGCCTGAACGCAAAATTGCCCCCGCGGCTATTTTGCGTGGGTCACTGACAAGGGTCCTGAAGTCTGCTGCGCCGTTCACTGTCGGCCTAATGACAAATTCATCGTTTACCGCTGCACCGGCATTGATCGTCAGGCTTACCCCGTCAACAGGTGCCGTGACAAACACAGCGGCACCCCCTGTATTGATTGTTGTGTTCTGCCCGTCAGACTGGCGGGTCAGGGTATAAATATTGGCACCGTTGTAAACGAGGCTATAGTTGCTATCGCTCAATGCAGTTGGGTCAGTAATCGTAGCGCTGACATTGTTCGGTGCAGTTCCGAGCGGGATCACGTCTGGCGTCGAGGATGCAAAAAATGCACGATCGATTTCCCCGTCAAGGTTTTGCCCAAGTTCGTGTTGAGTGTTAAAGGTCTCGGCAAGACCAATGGCCAGACGACCGAGGGAGTTTATCGCCGGCTCCAGCATCTGGTTCTGAAAGTTCAATACTCCACCCATTTTGCCACCCTGTACAAATTGCGTGATGTCCGAGGTGCCAAAGTTGCTGGTAACAAGAATCTGGTAGTGTCCCGGATAGGTCTCAGAAGTGTTAATCACGCTTGGGCTACCACCCAGGACAAGTGGCTGGCCATTACCAATAAAGATGTTTGTTGCGCCATCTGCCTGGTCGACAACATTTACACCCACCAGTTGCGAAAGGTCTTCTATTAGCTTGTCCCGCATGTCCAGCAAATCGTTGGGCGATTGACCTGTTGCATCACCCATTGCCTTGGTGATCCTGACATTCAGCCTGGCAATACCATCGACAAGCGTATTCACCTCTCGTGCACCGTTGCTCAGCTGTAATCGAATCTCAGAGCTCATGTCCGAAAGTCGTGAGTGAAGAAACTGGAAGCGCGACGCCAACGAGGCAGATTCGCTCAGCATGGATTGCCGGGCGGCAATTGACGATGGCAGGTCATTTACGTCCTGGACCGCATTGAAGAAGTTCTGCAGGCTCAGCGTCAGACCGGTTTCCTCGTTGGCCAGGATATTATCGACCCGGCTTGCAAGGTTCAAAAAAGAACTCGCCTCCATTTCCGCTGAAATACTGGTGCGCAGCTGGCCAGTGAGAAACGCATCATGCACCCTGATGATATTGGTGATCTCTACGCCATTTCCAACAAATCCATTACCTCGAAAATCCGCCTCCCGCGCATTCAGCTCTATTTCCTGCCGGCTGTACCCCGGCGTGTTAACGTTGGATATATTGTGGCTGGTGACAGTCAATCCACGCTGGGCGGTCAATAACCCGCTGATGGCAGTGCTTTGTATGGTCATCTATGTCATCTCCCTAGCCCCGGGCGCGTTGCATGATGTCCAGGACTTTACTGGCGTAGGCTGGATCGGTGGCATAGCCTGCCTGCTGCAGGGCTTCGATGTATTTTTCAGAGCTTCCATGGTGATTGACTGCTGAACTGTAACGACTGTTACTGGTTACAAACTCCACGTAATCATCAAAGCTTTCACGAAACGAGCCGTAGGCACGAAAATCGGCTTTTTCCTTTTGCATAACACCGTCCCTGTACTCCAGGGTAGCGACCCTGACACTGTCTCCTTGCCAGTTTCCCGAAGCCTTTATGCCAAATAGATTGAAACTACTGCTGCCGTCAGTGCGCTTGATCACCCTTTCGCCCCACCCTGTCTCCAGGGCAGCCTGGGCAACCAGCAACTCGGGCTTGATACCAAGCTTTTCTGCCGCCCTGCTGGCATCAGGCATTAACCTGGACACAAAATCGCCGGGCGAGCTGAACCGGACTTCCTCGGGCGCTGTTTTTTCACTTTGAACACTATCAACCGTAGCCGGTTTGACCGGCGCAGCTAACTGGCTCGCCTGGTTGTTACCCAGTTGCCTGATCAGCATTTCTGATATTCCAAAAACGCCTTTCGAGGAGAGATCCAGGGCAATCTGGTTATCAAACATGTCGAGGTACATCTCAGACTGGTCTGAATCAAACAGCCCATCTGCAAGGCTGGCATCTCGCATTGATTTCAGCATCATCTTGATGAAAATGGCCTCGAACTGTGCCGCAACCTCGTGCAGGGCCTCATCAGAGTCCTGCCTCGCTGAGCGCCTGAGATCGGCAAGGCCCTGGAAGTCGGTATAGATTCGAGCTGTGGCGAGATCGCTATTCATGTTCAGGTTCACTAACTCGACTGAAATCTAGATAACCAGGAGCTCTGCACGCAGCGCGCCGGCCTGTTGCAGTGCTTCAAGGATTGCAACCAGGTCTCCGGGCGCCGCACCCACCCTGTTAACCGCGCTTACAATATCATCCAGTGAAACGCCGGGGTTGAACAGGAACATGCGGCTGTCTTCTTCCTCGACATCGATATCCGAATTGGCAATCACTGCTGTGTCACCCTCGGCAAAAGGCCCTGGCTGGCTGACAATGGGATTTTGACTGATGGTAACCACCAGCGAGCCATGGGACACCGCTGCTTCTGTTACCGTCACATGCCGGCCGATTACCACGGTGCCGGTTCTTGAATTTACAATGACACGCGCCGGCGCATCTCCAGGCTCAAGGGTGATGTTCTCAACCAGTGATGTAAAGGCAACTCTCTGGGATGTATCCTGCGGAGCAGTAACACGAATTGATGAACCATCCAGCGTTGCTGCTGTACCCATTCCTACCCACTCATTCACCGCATCTGTGACCCGTTTCGCGGTGGTGAAGTCTGGTTTATGCAGGTTCAGTACAATGTGATCACCCATGGAAAAGGAAGTAGGTACTATCCTTTCAACTGTTGCACCATTGGGAATACGCCCCGAGCTGGGTACATTGACAGAGATACTTGACCCATCCGTAGATTCGATACCGAAACCGCCGACAACCAGGTTGCCCTGGGCCATGGCATAGACATTTCCATCAGCACCCTTGAGCGGTGTCATTAACAGGCTGCCGCCTCGCAGACTTTTTGCATTCCCCAGGGACGATACGGTGATATCGATCGTCTGGCCTGGCTTTGCAAAAGGCGGCAGGCTCGCATGAATCACTACTGCGGCAATATTTTGTAATTGGGGATTACTGTTGGCCGGTAAGGTGATACCAAACTGGGCCATCATGCTCTTCAGGCTTTGAATAGTGAAAGGAGTCTGCGTGGTCTGGTCCCCGGTGCCATCTAACCCTACTACAAGGCCGTAGCCTATGAGCTGGTTATCCCTGACACCCGCTACACTGGCAAGATCCTTGATGCGCTCTGCAGAGACACTGGATGTGAACACGAGCAGCACGAGCAGCTTTACTATTTTGTTCATGGCAATTCCTTGGGTCATTGGTTTATTCACTAGAACGGAAATATTGCGGTGGTAAAGAATCGCGAAAGCCAGCCCATCACGCTGACATCCGCAGCTTGCCCATCACCCGTGTACATGATCGTAGCGTCGGCAATCTGGGTGGACAGGATTGAATTATCCGCCTGGACGTCAAGGGGGCGCACCATCCCGGACAGGCGCAGGTACTCATTCCCATTGTTAATGGTGACTCGTTTTTCCCCCCTCACCAGTAAGTTACCATTTGGAAGCAATTCAACGACACTCACAGTAATATTCCCGCTTAACTGGTTTGCCTGGCTTGCTGCACCACTTCCTTCAAATGCCCTATCGGCGCTGAGGTTGGTTTCCAGGCTGAGATTATTGGTGTTATCCAGCGGCACAAAACCAGGTACATCGAATTGGGGGCTGGCCCCAAGGATTGTCGGGTTTGTGACAGTCGTAGTTGAAGATTTATCGACCGTGCTATTGGTGGTCTTGCTGGCATCGGTATTTTCAACAAGTCTTACGGTGAGGATATCCCCTACCCTGCGTGCCTTGACGTCCTCATATAATCTCAGGTCAAAACCCGCCTGGTATATCGCACCGTTTGATGCATTTGCCTGCGGCGGTAATGCAGGTCTCACTGAGGCAAACTCCGGGTCGCGCACAGGTGGATTCTGGCAGGCTGTCATACCAAGAGTTAAAAGAAGTGCAAGGCTCACTGGTACTAACCTGGTTGAATAGTCTATCTGCATTGTCTGTTTCCCATGAATATGTGTTAAACGAGAAGCGTCATTAAGCCCTTAAAGATTATTGCTGGCGTACTGCAGCATCTGGTCGGTAGTAGAAATTGCCCGGGAATTCATTTCATATGCTCGCTGGGTTTCAATCATGTTGACCAGCTCCTCTACGATATTCACATTTGAACTTTCAAGCGCACCTCCAATCAGGGTGCCTAGACCCGTCAGGCCAGGTGTACCTGGCTGGGCAGTACCGCTGGACACTGTTTCCTTGTAGAGGTTTTCGCCTATAGGCTGTAGACCACCGGCATTAGTAAAATCTGCCAGCTGTATTGAGCCGATTTGTGTAGGTGAGGTGTTACCTGCAATGAGGGCACTTACCGTGCCGTCTGCTCCTACGGTGACAGAAAGTGTATTGGCAGGAATCGTAATTGCAGGTTGCAGGACGTTACCTGCCGCTGTAACAAGTTGGCCCTGGGGATCTCGCTGGAATGAGCCATCACGCGTATAACCCGTGCTTCCATCCGGTAATAGAATTTGAAAGAAACCATTTCCCTGGATCGCGACGTCCAGTGCATTCTCAGTTTGCACGATATTTCCCTGTGCATGAATTTTCTCGGTAGCTACAGTTCTCACACCGGTTCCCATCATTAAACCGGATGACAGGACCGTATTTTGCGTTGATTGCGCACCCGGCTGTCTCACTGTCTGGTAAAGTAAATCATTGAAAATCGGGCGAGAGCTCTTGTAACCGGTGGTATTGGCGTTGGCCAGGTTATTTGAAATCACCGCCAGCCTGGTTTGTTGAGCATCCAAACCGGTCTTTGCTACCCATAAAGCTGCAGTCATAATCTGTTCCTCAACTTGGTTGTTTATTACTTAACTGATACGCAACAATTGTGCCGCGCTTTCATCATTTTCCTTGACCGTCTGAATAGCCTTGATATTGGATTCAAACTGTCGAGCCAGGGCTATCATTTCCACAAGGGCTTCAACCATGTTTACATTACTTGACTCCAGGACCCCGGAAGTCACCCTCACAGATGCGTCCGGTGCAGCAATGGAGCCATCTTTCAAACGTAGCTGCCCGTCTTCTGACTTTTGCAGGTTGCCTGGATCCGGATTAACGAGCTTTACCCTGTTAATCGTCGCGAGAGTTCGTTCATCCTGGCCCACTGGACGAATAGAAATCGTGCCGTCTGTACCAATTTCTATCTTTTGTGCTGGAGGTATAACAATTGGACCCCCGTTTCCCATGACAGGAAAACCACCGCCGGTTTCAAGCATTCCCGCGCTGTTAATACGGAAGTTGCCTGCACGCGTGTAGCCTTCAGTTCCATCCGGAAGAACGATCCCGATAAAGCCTTCTCCCTCGATGGCGACATCCAGCGGATTACCGGTCTGCTGTATAGCCCCGGCCTGGAAGTTAATGTCTGTAGGCTCCTGTCCGGCATATATGCGGGACTCAAAGCCCACACCATCCACTGGTGAAGTAATAAATCGGGCAAGGTCCGCCCTGAATCCCGGTGTACTGGCATTGGCCAGGTTATGGCTATTAACGGTCTGCGCCTGCATGGTGTTCTTTGCAGCCGCCATTGACAGGTAAAGCATGCGGTCCATTATTTTTTCACTCCTGCATTAATCACGAGGTCTGACATTTATTACTTAGCGCAGGTTGATAATGGACTGAGTAATGGTGTCGTTGGTGCTGATCACTTCTGCGTTTGCCTGGAAGGAGCGTTGAGCAATGATCATGTCAACCAGCTCTTCAGAAATTTCCACGTTTGAGTCTTCCAGCGCGCCTGATTGAATGAGCCCAAGGCTGGATGTACCTGGCGCACCCACTACCACTGAGCCTGACGAAAAGGTTTCCCCCCATGTGGTCTCACTTAGCGGCGTCAGGCCCTGCGGGTTGGGAAAATCGGCCAGGGCAAGTTGTCCCTCGATACGCGATTGACCGTTAGTAAACCTGGCAAAGATGATGCCATCATTACCAATATCGAGACCACTCAAGCGGCCCGTGGCAAATCCATCCTGGGATAATGCGTTAACAGCGAAAGGACTGCCAAATTGCGTGGTTGCCGCATAATCCAGGGTGATAGTCATAGAGCCACCGCCACCGGCAGGGGTAAACGCCGGAACGGTCACTGTCCCACCTGCCGGAACCGTCAGGGCACCGCCGGTGGAGAACTGCAGGGTATCCGGACCACCAACTGTGACACCATCGACCTGCGTGTACACTTCCCACTGGTTGGCGACAGCAGTTTTCCTGTAATAGAGACTGGCAAGATGAGTGGACCCAAGCGTGTCGATGATACTTGTCGACGTCGAATGGTTGTAGCTCGCAGGATTGTTTGCATCAAATGCCACTGCCGGCTGGGCTTCAGATGCATCGAGGTTCAGGCTTGCGGTCATGGCCGAGGTAGCCTGCGGTGGAATGTTTGCCGTATTGATTTGAATCGGCGCAGCTGCCCCGGTAATGTTTCCACTTGAGTCGGCACTGAAAGCAATCAACTGCTTACCCTGGGAATTACTCAGAAATCCATCCCTGTCGACGCCAAAGTTTCCTGCCCTGGTATAGACCTGGGATCCGGCATCATCAACGACAAAAAAGCCTCGTCCGCTGATGGCAAGGTCGAGATTATTATCAGTAAAGGTAATGTTGCCCTGGGTAAATTGCTGTGTGATTGCGGAAAGCCGCACACCACTTCCCGGTGTGCTCGTGCTTGAGCCGAGATCAGTAACGGCGAACACGTCCGAAAATTCTGCCCGTGACTTTTTAAAACCCGCCGTTGTCGCATTTGCGACGTTATTGGCAATAACACCAAGGTCACCTGATGCTGCTTTTAATCCACTTATTGCGACACGAAATGACATATATTTTCTCCAGTATTGATAATTAAGTTTTACAGAATTTCTTTTACCTGGCTTATCGGTACAGTTGTTAAGCCTTTCAGGTTTAGTGTTGACTCCATCCCTGTTCCGCCAAGGGTGACGCTTTCAACCTTGCCCTGGATAAATGTCGGCTGGGATACTATTTCTCCATCAACGTTTGCCTGTGCAGACACCTGGTATAACCCCGGGGGTAAGGCTTGTCCGACATTGCTGAAGCCATCCCAGCTGAAGCGATGGGTACCGGCTGGCTGTGTACCCAGTTCCATTTGTCGAACCAGCTGACCGTTCATGTCATGTACGAGCAGGTTTACATTTCCGCTCGATGCCTCCAGTTCAATCGCACCCTGGACTGCTGACCCCGTCTCAAGGTATCCATGGTTTCCTTCAACAAGAACTGAGCGACCAACCATGGTCGAGGCCTGCAGCGCCTGGCTTGATTGCATGCCGGATGCGAACCCGTCAAATGATGACTGCAATTCGGTAATACCATTGACCGTTCCAAACTGCGCCAGCTGGCTTAGAAACTCCCCACCCTCTGAAGGGTTAAGAGGATCCTGGTACTTGATCTGCGTAAGCATCAGTTTTAAAAACTCCGACTGCCCCAGCTCATCCTTGGCTTTTGACTGCTCGGGCTGTAACGCGAACTGCGATAATCCAGATGATGATATTGATTTTGTTTCATCCATATTTGATTCCTCTTCTACTAATTCGCCTGCTACTGTCCAAGACTCAGCGTACGAAGTAACATTTCTTTTGAAGCATTAATAATTTCAACGTTGTTCTGGTATGCGCGGGATGCCGATATCATGTTTGCCATCTCTTCTATGGCATCTACATTTGGAAGAAATACATAACCCTGCTCATTGGCATTGGGGTGCTCGGGTTGATATCTTTCCCTGAGTGCGGCTGTACTTTCGACAATGCCGGATACTCGAACGCCAGCTCCACCGGTATTTCCAAGGTAATCTCCCATCATGGTTTCAAATACAGGTTGGCGTGCCCTGTATGTTTCAGCCTCGCTTTTGCCAACGCTGTCCACGTTTGCCAGGTTGCTTGCTGTCACGTTCATCCGCAGGCTCTGCGCACTCATTGCTGAACCGGAGATATTGAAGATGTCCATTAAAGCCATGTTATTCTCCTCGTATTGCGGTCATCAGGCCCTTGATGCGCCCATTAAGAAATTGCAGTGATGTCTGGTACATCAAGGCGTTACGCATGAATTCAGCCCGCTCCGTCTGCATATCTACGGTGTTTCCGTCAAGCGATGCCTGCAGCGGTTGCCTGTACTTGACGTCTGAGCGCGCTATTGCGCCAGTTGCTTTTCCCAGGTGAGATGAACGCGTGGTTGAAATGCGTAAATCCATTGACCCCTGTTGCTTCAGCATGTCCTGAAATTTGACATCTCGTGCCTGGTATCCCGGCGTGTCGGCATTGGCCATGTTCTGGGCAAGGATCTGTGCTCGCTCTCCGCGAAGTTGAACAGCGTTTAAATGTATGCCGAAAATTTTATCTGTGTTCATCTGCTTGCCTGCTCAAGGTAACTTGATGACTCTCAATGCAGAAGCTATGCCAATAGCGGGGCTGGCTATTAAGTGGCTGATATTGCATTTATTTTTTTAAACAGGACATTTCTACACAAGGTGAATCGGCAAACATTGCAGGCAATAATTGCCTACCTGCCCGGGTACAACAGGCATTCGTTGCGGTATCTGCTATTGGTAAGGTTGCATGTTTTACAGGGCCTTAAGTCCTTTTTAGATGACGGTGTTGCTGCCGGGCATAGAAAACAATGCACCACTTTCAAAAGAGGCACAGTAATTGCTTTGATATACCTGACCAGTACCTGGAACTACTTGGGCTTAAAATGATGAGATTACTGTTAAAGATTATGCTCTTCCTTCAATGCCTGCTTATCAGCAGCGCATTATCAGCGGCGACACGTCACCCCTTGAATGAAATACGCCAACTTGCAGAAGAATATGTTCGTGCCCATATGCAGCAGGAAAATAACGAAGTGCTCGTCGAGTCAAACAAGCTTGATCCACGCTTGAACCTGGCGTCATGCACAATCCCGCTCAAGGCCCGGCTTCCCTATACTGCCAGGCTCTCAAACAGCATCATTGTTTCCGTTAGCTGTGATGGTGAGCAGCCCTGGTCTTTGCATGTTCCGGTCAACATCAGGATTTTCAAGGAAATCGCGGTAACCGCCCGTCCGATGGCCCAGGGTGAAACCCTGGATGAGACCGGTGTTGAAATGCAGCGGCGGGAAGTCAGTCGCCTTGGAGGCGGCTACATTTTACAAGAAGACAAGGCGATTGGATTTGTCACCCGCAGACCGCTACAGATGGGACAGCCACTGTTATCGACTTATCTGAAAGCACCCACGGTCATCAAGCGGGGCCAGAAAATTACCTTGCTGGCCAAACTGGATAATTTCGAAGTACGGTCAACCGGTGAGGCCCTGATGGATGGTGCTGTAGGTGATCGAATCAAGGCCAGGAATCGTCATTCAAAACGGGTGGTGGAAGGAATAGTTACTCGTAATGCAACAATTTATGTATATTAATTAGTCACTTATCTTTTACTAAAGTAATCGGAGACAGGCGCCGATAACAGGAAAGCATGCTTAAACTTGAGGTTAAAAAATGATAAATGAAGTAAAAGGGACACAGCATTCAGTTGTTCAGCAACTGGTTAAAAATCAAACATCGGAAACCGGTGATAATCCGGCTGACAGGGACAAGAGTGCAACGTCAGCTCCCGCACAGGACGTCAGCCTCACCGATACAGCGGCAAAACTACAAAGGCTGGAAACGAAAATTGCCAGCCAGCCCGTTGTTGACACTCAAAAAGTTGAAAGCGTGAAGAAGGCTATTGCCGACGGGTCCTTCAAGGTTGATTCGGGTAAAGCCGCGGAAAAAATGGCTGAAATAGAGAGCCTGTTATCCAGCAAGTCTGAAGGTAACTAATGAACCCACTTCATGATGAAAAAATTAGCGGCCTGCTGGATGAATATTCAGCCGTTGCCGAGGACTTACTTGATTTACTCGGCAAGGAACAGGCTGCCCTGGCCGGGCGCCAGTTCGACCAAATAGATAGCGTCACGAGAAAAAAGGAGACGCTTATCGAAAAACTGGAGAGTCTTGAGTTTGCCAGGCAACAGGCGGAATCCCGGGCCAGCGAAGATCTACAACTGGAAGTGAGAAACTTGTTCCGGGAACGACTCGGCAGCATTCTCGGTAATTGCAGGGATTCAAATCTCGTCAACGGCGGAATAATTGAATTGAGCCGGCAGTTCAACCAGCGACTGCTGGCGATCTTGCTGGGTAATTCTAACGGCGAGCAGGAATTGTATGACAAGCGCGGTGAAAATACCGATCACAGGACCAATCAATTATTCGCAAAGATCTAGTTTAAATCATCACAAAACCGAATCAGCCCGGCAATAAAAGATGAACAGTGTTGTAGATATCTCTGATGACAAGGACGATTCGAGTCCTGGATTTAAAACGCCTGTACAAAGCACAAGTTTCCGCGTCGAGTCCCGTGCGGAAATAGAGAGCCTGCTAAAAAAACTCAATAAAAACCACACCCTCCTTTCCATAAGGCTTAACAATAATGAAAAGTCATATGGCAGCATGCTCCTGGAAATTAACCGGGAGAGAAATTATCTCGTGCTCGACGAGCTATATCCCAGGCATGAAATTAAGGCCCCCCTCATCAACAGCAAGCTGAGAATTGACACTCAACTCAATGGCATTGAACTGGGTTTTAGCGTGGAAATATTGGCGCTTGCTGAACAGGAAGGCGTGGAATACTACAAGGTCAGCTATCCCACGTCTCTATTTTACTACCAGCGCCGCGCAAGTTTTCGTGTTGGTGTGGGTATCAGCACCTCGATACCCGTCGCACTATCCACTCTCGAGGATGTGCTCCTGCATGCAGAGCTACGTGATATTTCCCTGGGTGGTATAAGCGCAAGGATCAATACACCCGTACCGGACAACATCGAAGTTGGTGATGAAATTCCAACCTGTATCATCCAGATCCCTGGGGGAAAAAAGGTCGTCTGCTCGTTAGAGGTCGCCAGAATAGAGGCTCATGAGACCTCCCAGTCAGTGCGTATAGGGGCGCGTTTTATCCAGTTGTCCGCTTCCGACAGGCATGAACTCTCTCGATTTATCGCAAAGCTGGAGAGAGAGAATATCAAGAAGTTAAAGCGCACCGACGAGCTGAATTAAGCGGTAGATCTAACCAGCTTCGATAACACAGCATGGTCCCTGATAATGGCGTGAAAGTCCTTGTGATTTTCCAGGCTTGCCAGGTCTTCCTTTTCGTCAATATCCCTGTAGGCCGGTAGTTCGCTCCATCTCATTCCCCTTTCTCTCATGCGGGAACGCGTGGTATCCAGCACACTGTTACTACCCCAACGAACATTCTCAAACAGGTAATCACAGGGCTCACGAAGACCAATAAGGTAATATCCACCATCCAGCGCCGGGCCAAGTACCGCATCCACACCCGACCCAAGTTCCTCTATCGCCCGGTCAATATCCTTTAATTCCACTGACGGGCAATCGCAGCCGAGTATGATGACCGCACTGTGACTTTTAACGCCTTCCCTTACCGCATTGTGCATTCGCTCGCCGAGATCCTGTCCGTATTGAACTGACGTATTCAGCCTGTATTTTTCCGCCAGCTCCTGTATGGATGGATGGCTATTCACTGGTGTACAACAAAGGTTGATTTCCTCAGCACTGGACGCACGGGCCACCCGCAATGTCCTGTCCAGCATCGCGGTGTATAACTCGGTGGCACCCTCGACACCCAGTACGGGAATCAAGCGGGTCTTTACCTGCCCTGCAACGGGCACGCGGGTGAAAATCGACAGTAGTACGCCCTTATTACTCATAGGCTTTTGCCAGCTTTGCAGGGTCAGCACCAAGCGCAAAGCGCAGGCGGAGAAAATGCATCAGCATCATGGTCCTGATAATCCCACCATTCTCCCAGCGACGACTCGAAGTGGTTACGGGAGACTTGATACAGACCGGCCAGCACGCCTTCCTGAGCTTTGAACAGATACTTATGTCTTCCATCAGCGCAATATCTGGAAAACCACCTACCTGGTGAAAGAGACTGGAAAAAATGAAAATAGCCTGGTCTCCGGTTGCTACCCCGGTAAAACGCGAACGGAAGTTCATCAGGGTTTCAATGAGCCTGAACATGAAGTGTCGGCCGGAAAGCCTGACGTCAAACCGTCCCCAGCATACCGGTCCCTTTGCAACCTGCTCGATGATGGCAAGGGCATCATCGGGCAAGATGGTGTCGGCATGTAGAAAAAGCAGCACGCACCCCTTCGCGACTTTCGAACCTGCATTCAACTGCTGCGCCCGCCCACGGGGACTTTGTATGATGCTGTCTGCCAGGCCCTGGCAAAGCTCCAGGGTATTGTCCTTACTTCCACCGTCGACGACTATGACTTCGTGCCCGGCAGCCCGGATTTCCTGTAATCGTTCGAGACAGCCCCTGATACCCGCTGCTTCGTCCAGGCAGGGAATGATGATCGATATCTTGCCCTCGTCAGTGACCACTTAAGGCTCCACCACAGCTGCTGCCCTGGCCCGCTGTACAGGCGTAGCAATGATCCTTGACCCTGATGCCACCCTGCTGCATTCCCGTATCCACTATGTCCGCAAGGTAGAGCGGCTTGTTCTCAGCATCTTCAACCTGTAGCCCCAGCATCTGGTTAAAATCACAGTCGTACACTCGCCCCTGCCAGTCCACGCTCAGCATGGTACGGCACATAAGTTGCGGGATATTTTTCTCATCATGTGCTGAACGCAATAGCCCCATGTAATCTTCAAATTTGCCCTGGCTCACCAGGGTGCTGCCAAATCGGTTTATTGGCATATTCGCCAGGCTAAAAAGCCTGTCAAAGCTTATTGCAAAATTTTCCATCAACTCTTTCTTGTAATCCTCCTCAAGTTGCTGCTGTGGCGGAGGCAAGCTGGGACCCTGGGGATTATAAACCAGGTTGAGAATCAGCCCTGAGCCAGGTTGACCATAGCCCAGGCTATTGAGGTGTTTCAAAGCGCGTATGCTGGATTCAAATACCCCGTCACCGCGCTGCTTGTCTACGTTGCCCTCGGTGTAGCAGGGCAACGAGGCTATTATTTCCACGCTCATTGCAGCAAGGAATTCAGCCAGGTCCTCCTGCCCCGGTTCTTCGAGAATAGTCAGGTTGCAGCGATCGATAACGTGAATACCAAGGGCGCGTGTATCTGCAACAAGACTACGAAACCCTGGATGTAATTCAGGTGCCCCTCCAGTGATATCGAGCGCCTTGACTCTTTGTTTCTGCAAAAACCCCAGCACGATCCCAAGGGTTTCCCGGCTCATTTTTTCCTTGCGATAGGGACTTGCATTAACGTGGCAATGTAGACATGCCTGGTTACACTTAAGACCAATATTAATTTGCAGCGTATCTATAGAAATACGATCTATGGCAGGAAAGTCCGTAGGCTCAAGCAGGGCCAGGGTATCGTGCATGTCAGCAGTTCATCATCTGGAAATTTGACTGTATGACTAATAAACTTCAAAAAGGTTCTTGTCAGGGACAGGGCAATGTCCTATAACACAGGTACCGGACATTTTCAGGCCAGGAGTGTCCTCCGGGGACTCCAGCATACAATCACTTTGGGGCCGTAGCTCAGTTGGGAGAGCGTCGCGTTCGCAATGCGAAGGTCGGGAGTTCGATTCTCCTCGGCTCCACCAATTTATCCATCGGGGGAAGAATCGGCCCTTCCAAAATCATCGTCAAATCGAACGATGTCATCTTCTCCAAGATAACTGCCAACCTGTACCTCAATAATGGTCAGGGGTTTGGCTGTTTTGTTTTCCAGCCGATGTTTACTCTCCACGGGAATATAGGTGGACTCATTTGCGCCAAGTTCAAACTCTTCATCATCCAGCGTTACTGTACCAAC
>CAZXDV010000004.1:0-9378 GCA_964639535.1 uncultured Enterobacteriaceae bacterium
AGCACACCACCGTAACGGGATGTGCCAAAGGCGTTGGCATGACGAATTACATCCATGCTTCGGTCCACACCCGGACCTTTGCCATACCACATGCTGAAAACACCATCGTACTTTGCCCCGGGAAACACGTTGACCTGCTGTGACCCCCATACCGCGGTGGCAGCAAGGTCTTCATTTACGCCCGGTTGAAACTGGATGTGATGTTCATCCAGCCAGGGCCTGGCTTTCCAGATAGCCTGGTCGACTCCACCCAGCGGAGAACCACGATAGCCGGAAATAAAGCCGGCAGTGTTCAAACCCGCTTCAAGGTCTCTCTGGTGTTGCAGTATGGGTAGCCGGACCAGTGCTTCGATACCGGTGAGGTAGGCGCGCGTTGTATCAAGGGCATACTTGTCATCCAGCGAGACTTTGGAAATTGCCATTTGAATTTTCCCCGTTCTTGAGTTGGGTTTGAATTGCCATGAAGCGGGCAGGTTGTAGGAGAAAATATTAGTACAGGAAGGGGGTATAATTTATTTTAAAAATGGCAGGTTTTGGCTAATTCGTGTATAAAATCACCTTAATTAGGTTAAATAAGGGATAAATAATGCAAATCGAATTAAGCCCAAATGACCTGCGTATCCTGCAGCTATTGCAGACAGACGCGAGCCTGAGCACCGCGGAGATTGCCGAGAAAGTTGGACTGTCGCAATCACCCTGCTGGCGCCGAATCAGCAGGCTCGAACAGGCGGGTTTGATCAAGCGCAGGGTAGCTGTGCTGGATCATCAAAAGCTGGGTATGGAGGTTGTGGTGTTTGTGAATATCAGCCTCACCGCTCACGGCAGGCAAAACCTTGCTGCCTTTGAAAAGGAAATTCGATTGTTTCCGGAGGTACTTGAGTGCTACACGGTGACCGGGCAGATGGATTACCTGTTAAAGATCGTCACCAGGGATATCCAGCACTACGAGAGCTTTATTCGAAACCAGTTGATGACTTTGCCCATGATCAGGGAAATGCATTCCACCATCGCAGTCACAGAGATCAAGGACACCACCGAGTTGCCGTTAGAAACACAAATGTAACCCTCAACCGACGACACGCCAGGGAGACTGCATGGATAACAGATTACCGTTTACCAGGGGCAGGTAAGCAGACCCTCAGTGACATGGACGTCACTGAGGAGCGTACATGGACGTATTTACAGCGAGTCTGCGTCCTGCCCTGGTGAACGGATAAATCATGCTGGTTTGGTCCAGGAATACTTGGCGTGTCAGGCGGCCTTTTTCTTCTCGAACCAGCTTTCCAGTTCATCCGCACCACCAATGTGATCACCATTGATGAAAACCTGCGGAAAAGTCGTGGAAGCAGACAGCGCTCTCAGGCTTCGGTCAGTAAAGTCACGATTGAGCACCAGCTCTTCGTACTCGATACCAGCTTCCTGCAGCAAGGCCTTGGCCTTTGCACAGAATCCACAACCCGGGCGGGTCAGGATAGTAGCATCAGCCGGTGCTTCACTTTCAGGGGCGATGTAGTTCAGCATGGTGTCGGCGTCGCTGACCTCATAGGGATCGCCTGGCTTTTCCGGCTCGATAAACATCTTGTCAATAACACCATCTTTAACCAGCATAGAGTAACGCCAGGAGCGCTTGCCAAAACCCAGGTCGTCCTTGTCTACCAGCAGTCCCATGCCGTTGGTAAATTCGCCGTTACCGTCAGGCAGGAAAGTGACGTTGTCAGCCTTCTGGTCCACCTTCCATTCGTTCATCACGAAAGCATCGTTAACAGAAATACAGATTATTTCGTCGATGCCGTGCTTGCGAAAAGTGCTCGCCAACTGGTTGTATCGCGGTACGTGCGATGATGAACAGGTGGGGGTGAAAGCACCCGGCAGTGAAAATACGATGACATTCTTACCCTTGAAGATGTCGTTGCTGTCCAGGTTTACCCAGTCGTGATCGCGTCGTGTGCGAAAACTGGCAGCGGGTACCTGCTGTCCTTCTTTATTATCTAACATGGATTTTCTCCTCTTTGTTTAAGCTTGGTTTATGAATTCAACATGGAGCGCAGCATCCAGGCATTTTTTTCATGCAGCTGCACTCTCTGGGTTAGTAAATCTGCGCTGGGGTGATCGCCTGCATTTTCTGCCACCTCGATAACTTTTCTCGAGTTGCGGGCCACGGTTTCCTGGCCGATCACCAGCTGCCGGATCATTTCCTCTGCGACCGGTACCTTGTCTTCTTCCTCGATCTCGGTGAGCTGGCTATAAGCGCGGTATGAGCCCGGGGCATCAAAGCCAAGTGCGCGAATCCTCTCGGCGATATCGTCAACGGCAATAGCGAGTTCACTGTACTGGTCTTCAAACATCTGGTGCAGGGTGTTGAACTGCGGACCGGATACGTTCCAGTGGTAGTTATGGGTTTTCAGGTACAGCGTATAGCTGTCAGCAAGCACCTGGGAAAGGCCCGAGGCGATAGCCTCGCGCTGTTCCGGCTTTATTCCGATATTGATATCCATAGTTATTCTCCATCAAGATTAAAATTAATGAAGAAATTATCTATGGTTTGTGAAGATAGGTATATTGAATAATTTAAATGTAATTGATATGAAAAATCTATCGATATAAGTTACTGATTTTCCGCGATATCGTTGAGAAACGCCTCGATATCCTGCTGCGTTGTACTCCAGGAGCACATCAGGCGCGCACCACCCTTGGCGATAAAATTGTAGTAACGCCAGCCTTTTTCCTTCAGCGCCGTGTGCAGGCCCTCGGGAAAGTGCGCAAACACGCCGTTGGCCTGTATCGGGTTAAGCAGGTGGATATCGGGAAACTGCTGCAAGCCCTGGGCAAGTGCCTGGGCACACTGGTTGGCATGCCTGGCGTGATTCAGGGCAACATCATTTTCCAGGATGCCGACCCAGGGCGCTGAGAGGTAGCGCATTTTTGATGCCAGCTGTCCTGCCTGCTTGCAGCGATATTCAAACTCGCTGGCCAGTTCACGATCAAAGAATACAACCGCATCACCCACGGGGATCCCAAGCTTGGTACCGCCCAGGCAGAGAACATCAACCCCGCACTTCCAGCTGATGTCCTTGGCGCTGACATCAAGTGAAGCGAGGGCGTTAAAAAAGCGTGCGCCATCCATGTGCAGTCGAAGCGATAGCTCTTTCGCAAGCTCGCCGATGGCGGTAAGTTCTTCGACGTTGTATACCGTGCCCATCTCGGTGGGTTGTGTTACCGAGATCACCCTGGTTTTTGGAAAGTGTACGTCGGTTCTTGCGGTCGCAATTCGGCGAACCTCGTCGATATCAATCTTTCCGTGGTCGCCGCCGGCCAGCAGCACCTTGGTACCATTAGAATAAAATTCCGGTGCACCGCACTCATCCGTTTCCACGTGGGCCATGTTATGACAAATGATGCTGTGATATGACTGGCACAGCGACGCGAGCGCGAGGGAGTTGGCCGCAGTGCCATTGAAAGTAAAGAAAACTTCGCAATCGGTTTCAAACAGTTCGCGAATCAGGTCGGCAGCCCTTGCCGTCCAGGCATCGTCACCGTAACCGGGCGAATAACCCCGGTTTGCCTCTTCCATGGCCTGCCATGCCTCGGGAGTTACCCCGGCGGTATTGTCGCTGGCAAAATGATACTTCAACTCGTTACTCATCTATCTGTTGTCCCTGTGGTTTTCCATAGAATATCACAAGCTGAATTTATCAATCGCCCAGCGCGAGCAGGCTGGCATTGCCACCTATTGCAGAAGTGTTAACTGTCAATACCTGCTCGGTGGTAAACGCGCGAAGGTAACCCGGGCCACCCGCCTTTGGGCCGGTGCCGGACAGCCCCTGGCCACCAAAAGGCTGGGTTCCTACAACTGCACCGGTGATATTTCGATTCACATAGACATTACCGACATTAACACGGTCGCGGATATAGCTGGCCCGCTGTTCAATACGACTATGAACGCCCAGGGTAAGTCCGTAGCCTGATTCGTTGATGTTGCTGATAATGTCATCCAGCTCATCGTGCCGAAAGGTCGCGATATGTAACACGGGTCCAAAGTGTTCCTTCTCAAGCTCTTCAATTCCTTCCACCTCGATGGCGACGGGCGCGAAGAAGTTGCCCCTGCGCGGTAAGCCCCTGCATTCATGGATGACTTTACCGAGCGACCTGTACTTATCAACGTGTCGTAAAATCGAGTCCATTGCCGCGTTGTCGATCAGGGGACCTATATCCGTTTCAATGTGGGCAGGGTCATTAATAACAAGGGTATCCATGTGCCCCTTTAGCAGCTGGATCACGGTATCGGCGATGTCCTCCTGCACATAAAGTACACGAAGTGCAGAACAGCGCTGTCCCGCGCTGTAGAACGCAGATTGAACAACGTCCCTGACCAATTGCTCTGGCAGGGCGGAGCTGTCCGCGATCATGACATTCTGACCACCGGTCTCCGCGATGAATTTTCCAATGGCGCCACTGCGTTCTGCCAGCCTGCGGTTAATCAGCTGCGCCGTCGCTGTTGAGCCGGTAAAACATACCCCGGCCAGGGCACTTTCCTTTAACAGGACGTCACCTGCGCGTTTACCTTCGGCAGGTATGAATTGCATGACACCTGCAGGCAGGCCCGCCCTGAGCCAGAGATCCATGGCATGGGCTGCCACAAGGCAGCTTTGCTCGGCGGGCTTGGCCAGTACCGTGTTACCGGCCACCAGCGCTGCTGCAAGCTGGCCGGTAAAAATAGCCAGTGGAAAATTCCAGGGGCTGATGCAAAGGAACACGCCGCGTCCGCGAAGGCGAAGCTGGTTGCTTTCACCGGTAGGTCCGGGAAGGGCTTTTACCCGTGACAGCTCTCGTTTTGCCTGCGCCGCGTAGTAGTAAAGGAAGTCGATGGCCTCGCGAATCTCGGCCTCGGCGTCAATGATGGTTTTACCGGACTCTTTTACCAGCAGGGCGAGGAAGTGTGCACGGTTCTGCTCGAAGAGTTCCGCGGTGTTTTCCAGCAGTCGCGCTCGACTGCGTGCAGGGGTGTTGTTCCACTCAGGCCACGCCTTTGCAGCGTTTTCAAATGCACGGGATAAATCCGCATCACTGCAAAAGCCCCGTTGTCCGATAATCTCGCCATTGGCCGGGTTGATTACATCATCACACTTGACCTCGATAGCCTGTCCATCGAGGACCGGCAGCGCAATTTCCCTGGGCAGGTTTGCACACGCCAGCTTTCCGGTTAAGGCTTCCAGTTCCTCGCTGTCTGCGAGATTAGTGCCGCGAGAGTTGCGGCGGGACTTGCCGTACATATCCACCGGTAAAATAATACGTGGATGACGATATTGCCCCTGCAGTTGACGGGTTTCCTCGAGCGGATTTGTTACGAGGCTCGACGTGTCCTGCTTGTGTTGCGCCATCTGGTTCACAAAGGAAGTGTTCGCACCATTTTCCAGCAGGCGCCGTACCAGGTAGGGAAGTAGATCTTCATGGGCTCCCACGGGAGCATAAACCCTGCAGGGTTTTGCGTATGCGTTTATGTCAACTACCCTGGAGTAAAGTTCTTCTCCCATGCCATGTAAACGCTGGAACTCGTAATCACGCTCCCTGCCGTGGTGATAGATGTAGGAAATTGTCTGGGCATTGTGAGTAGCAAACTGGGGAAAAATAAACCTGCATTCTTCCAGCAGGAATCTTGCACAGGCAAGGTAGGACAGGTCGGTACTGGATTTGCGGGTGAAGACCGGGTAATCCGAATGCCCTAGCTCCTGCGCCTGCTTGATCTCGTTATCCCAGTAGGCACCCTTCACCAGCCTGACCGGTATGATTTTTTGCTGCTGAATGGAAAGTTCCCGCAACCATTTCAATACCGGTAATGCCCTTTTCTGGTAAGCCTGCACAGCAAGCCCAAGACCCTGCCAGCCCTTCAGCCGATGCTCACAATATACATTCTCAAACACGCGAAGCGACATCTCCAGCCTGTCCGCTTCCTCGGCATCAATCGTCAGGCCGATACCTGCCTTTTGTGCGAGGGTGGCAAGCGACAGTAAGCTGCCTGAGAGTGCACGCTCAGCTTCCCTGCAATGACGATATTCATAGCGCGGGTAAAGTGCCGACAATTTTATGGATATACCGGGATTTTGCTCGATGGACTTCTCTTCACTCGCATGCCGGCCAATTTCCGCGATGGCTTCAGAGTATGCACCAAGGTACCTTTTTGCATCGGCCGCTGTAATTGCGGCTTCCCCAAGCATGTCAAAAGAGTATCGATAGGCCGAGTTGCCAGGGGATGAACTGCGCGACAGCGCTTCGCTGATATCGCGACCCATGACAAACTGCCTTGCCATGATGCCCATCGCTGTTTTCATGGCTGCCCGCATCACCGGTTCTTCCATGCGCGCTACGAGCCTGCCCAGGTAATCGGTGGGGTTGGCCAGTGGCTTCCTGCCGGGTTTAAGCGTCTGCGCACCAAGCATCAGTGCCCAGGTGGAGGCATTAACAAACAGGGAGTCACTTTCGCCAATATGCTGCATCCAGTTTGCCGAAGACAGCTTGTCTGAGATCAGTTCATCAATGGTGGCATTGTCCGGTATACGCAGCAGGGCTTCGGCGATACACATCAGTACCACGCCTTCATGTGATGACAGGTCATAATGCTCCAGGAAAGCCTGGATACCGCTGCTACTTTCCCGGTACCTGCACCCATGTTCGACAAGCTCTACCGCGGTTTGCCTGATGGCCTTGTCCAGCGAGTGGTTGAAGCTCATGCTCTCAAGCAGCGACTCTACCAGGCTGTTTTCCTCGGCCAGGTAATAGTTGCTGCTGAGTCGTGACAGCTGGTCACGGGGAAAGGCTGTATCGGTGTTTTCCAGGCTGGCGTTGACGGGCATTGCGATCACTCTTTATGTTTCTAATATTTCGTATTTTTTCATATATACTTCAAATATAATTTTTATATTTATTAAAAAACAAAATATAATTTCATCATTATTGCTTTCGTGAAATATCATTTTGAGGTGAGATATGCCCGCAGAACTCGATAGGATAGACCTGAACATCCTGCGCATACTGCAAAAGCAGGGGCGTATTTCCAACGTGGAGCTTTCGCAACTGGTTAGCCTGAGCCCGGCGCCCTGTCTTACACGGGTGAAGAAGCTGGAGCAGCAGGGTCTCATCAAGTCTTACCGTGCCGAGCTCGACGCCCACGCCCTGGGGCTGTCACTACTGGCTTATGTTGAAGTCACCTTGCACAGGACCACGCCGGATGTTTTTGACAGGTTTAAAGCGGTGGTGCAAACCATTGATGAGATCGAGGAGTGTCACATGGTCGCGGGAGGGTTTGATTACCTTATCAGGGTGCGCTGCCGTGACATGGATGATTACCGTCGTGTGCTGGGAGAAAAAATTGCTGCCATAAACGACATCTCGCAAACCCATACCTACGTGGTGATGGAGCAGGTTAAAACGTCAACATCTCTGAATATTTAGAACTATCCTTTTTCATCCCGCCGCTGGATCAGCAAGCCAAGCACGATGACCACCAGCCCGATGACCGTTGTTGATGCGATGGATTCACCCAGCACAAAGTGAATAAATACCAGTGACAGGAAAGGTGCTATGAAGATCATGGTGGAAATCTTTGCTGCGTTACTGGTCATTTGCAGGGCACTCAGCCAGAGTACGAAGGTTATTCCCATCTCAAACAAGCCGACATAGATCCCACTTAGCAGGGCGTAGGGATGGATGTTCCCAATGCTGGAGAAATACATGCAGGCAAGGGAGACAAAGGGAAGGCCGAAGAGGAAACTCAGGAACAGGCCGAGCACCGGGTCCACTTTATCCTTTGCCTTGTACAGCCAATACAGGGCCCAGATGATGGTGCTGCCAAGCGCAAGTGCGATGCCAGCCATGCTGAAGCCACCTGAGGGGAACTGCCTGCCGCCAAGACAAATGACCAGGACACCGCCATAACAGGCGAGGGTGGCCAGCACGTCATTACGACTGACCCTGTGCCCAAGGATGGGTATGGACAGGAACATCAACGTGATAGCCCAGGTATAGTTGAGCGACTGCGCCACCTGGGCTGGTAG
Organism: uncultured Enterobacteriaceae bacterium; assembly: GCA_964639535.1. Classification (GTDB taxonomy): domain Bacteria; phylum Pseudomonadota; class Gammaproteobacteria; order Eutrophobiales; family Eutrophobiaceae; genus WLWS01. The sequence goes on from CAZXDV010000004.1 coordinate 8,049, forward strand.
AAGATCATAGGCCTTGAACAAAACGAGGTAGTAAAAAAACGGGTTTAATAGCCCGAGACCAAGCAGTCGTAAATAGTCCTCCCTTGCCAGGCTGGCAATGAGAGCAGTTTTTTTCTGGAAAACGAGGATCAGGAGCAGGACCAGGCAGGCGGAGACTACCGAGATAAACAACAGCTGAAAATTATCCGCGTAGCGCAGGCCAAGCTTGAGAGCGGTGGCGATGCTTGACCAGGACAGCACCGTCAATGCCGCGAACACATAGGCTTTTTTTTGCCTGTCGAGGCTACTCAGCATTTTCCATGGCCAGCCTTGCGGCGGCGAGGTCTTCAAGGGCAGTTCCGCAGGACTTGAACAGGGTTATCTCTTCGTCACTGACGCGCCCCGGGATTTCTCCCGTGCACAGCTGGGATAGCTCGGCCATGATATCTGTAGCCTCCATGAAACCTTTATTTATCGCCTGGATTATCTCACCCGCTTCAGCAAGAGCACCTTCGCGCGTGTCGACAAAAACGCTGGCGCGTCTTAATGCTTCGCCATCTGCTTCAGCCATTGAAGGTTTAAAGGCGCCGACCAGGTCAAGGTGCTGTCCGTCCTGCAGCCACTCACCCATCACCAGCGGGTTTGATGCCAGGGTAGCGGTGCTGATGATGTCTGCCCGTGTCGTGGCAAGCTGCAGGTCTGTTTCCACCCTTGCATCGAAATTGAACGAAACAAGATCGTTGACCACGCTGGCGGCGTTCTCGGCATTTCTGCCCCACACCGTAACTGTATCGATTGGCCTCACGCTGGCATGGGCCTCCACCAGTCTTTTCGACAGTTTTCCGGTGCCCACCATCAACAGGTGTCGCGAATCTTTTCGTGACAGGTAGCTTGATGCCAGCGCAGATGCAGCGGCGGTACGACGCAGTGTCAGTTCATCACCGTCCAGCTGGGCTACCAGCTTGCCGTTTGTGCCGTTAAAAAGCATGTAGGTGGCATTCACGCTGGCGTCGCTATTACCCGGGAATACGGTAACCAGCTTAACGCCGATATGTTCACCTTCGCGCCATGCCGGCATGAGAAGAAGGCTGGCATCATCAGAGCCGGGAACCTGGATATCATGTACGGAACGTCCCGGAACACTGCAGCCGTCAGCAAAGGCCTTGCGCAGTCCTTCAACCAGGTCTTTGTAGGGCAGGGCCTTTACAAGTTGAGCTGCATCGAGCGTTTGCATGTGTAAGCATACTGTTTAGGGAAAACGGCAGTATAGATTGCCGAAAGAATTAGAAAAAGCTGTTGATGCCCGGGCATCAACCTGTGCGGCGCTGCCTGCGCCAGCTACTACCTGGAC
>CAZXDV010000004.1:9388-31141 GCA_964639535.1 uncultured Enterobacteriaceae bacterium
AGGGACAGGTGGCGAACCAGGGACTTGAGGATGGTCAGTCTTTCAATGCTGGAAGGGTGTGAGCCGCTAAATCCAGCGTGGCGCTTGTTAACCTTGTAAAGCTTCTCGTGGACCCGCACCGCTCCCGCGGGATCGTAACCGGCCTCTACGGACCAGATAGCCCCCAGGTAGTCAGACTCCCTTTCATTATCTCGAGTATATTTTGTCGCCGAAGCGGAAAAAGTGGTTTGCGGTGCGTTTTTCATATTCTCAATTTTTTCCTCAAGATGATTCAGCTTGAGGTGCGCAAGTTCATGTCCAATGATCGCGGCGGCCGCATCTACGTCCATGCCGATCAGGTCCAGCATTCCAAAGGTAAAACCAACCATGTTTTGTGGATCGCCATCTTCAGTTAGCTGGGCAATGGTAGCAAAGGCGTTTGGAACATCACCATTTACCACGAACAGCTCGGCATTAATTTCGGCAACGTCTTCGATAGCAACCATCGCTGCATAAACCAGCAGCATTTGTTTCGTCTCAACTTCACCGAGGACACGACCCCTTTCATCTCTAAGTTGAACTTTGTCCACGGGTGCGGATGCGAGATCACGAATACGCCATGCCTGTTGTCCGTCGTTGCGTCCTGCACTCGATACAGGCGTGCTTGCAAGAATGGCCAGCAGCAAAGTTATTCCAGGCATTAATCGTTGCATTGAATTACATCCTTTTTCACGCATTAGTATTTAGACAAGTATTCGCGGCCCTGATTCATAAAAAAACCTAGTTCAGGAACGATTTAATTTGTGCAGCCATGCTTTTACAGGCCCCGGACTGTACCCGGGCAAGCATGGGGATAGGTATGATCACCGCGGGCAAATAGGACGTACCGCGGGTTTCTGCATTAATTTTTCCTGATAATTCGAGATTCTTGAAATCCCAGATGCTGGCTTCGTAGTTTGCCTCGTCATCCCAGGTCGCAAAGCCGAAGCAGCCACCACCGCCCGGGCCTACCGCGCAGGAGATGGACCCTTTCTTGTCGGTGGTTTCCGTGGATCCATCGATCCAGATGAAAAATCGCAGGCCAAAATCGGAAAATTTTTCCGCTATGGCCGGGTTTTGCACCAACCTGTCCAGGTTCTTCACATCCATGGGCGCAGTGCTGGTTTCAAAATAGGGATACATGGCGTCGACGAATTCCTGTTCCGGGATTACTGACATGCCGTCACTGCCACTGGCCAGGGATTCACCCACGCAGGCAATAAAATCTATTTCGGTTTCGTGGCCACTGCTGTGCCGTCTTCCCAGTATTACCACCGACTCTTCCGCGTTCATGATGGTTGCTGGTGCCTGGCGATATTCATCGATCCTGGTACTGCTGTTGCAGCCCGACAGGAAAACAAGCAGGGCCAGGAATCCCGGCGTGGTTGAATTGAATATTCTTGCAAGCATCTTTAGCAAATATCGGTAACCTTGCTGGCACACACCTTGTCATTTTCCGAAAGCCACTGCCTGACTGGTGCTATGCGTGTAAAGTTAAGAGAAAGCTTGGCACCGGCATCACGAAATGCCGAGTTGATGGCGGCCTGTAAACCCTTGTCCCGGCTCTTGAGAAACTCGGTCGACGACTTGCCATAGCCGGTCACCGGGAGATCGGCAACCAGGTCGCCTTTCTCATCAAATAACTTGACCGTGTACTTGATCCAGACCTCGTATAAATCCGAACGGGTTTCGCTGGGCAGGGCAAACTGCATTTCTTCTACCTTCGGCACCAGTACGCCGTCCACCCCGCTGCCATTGGCAGAAGGCACATCGGCCTGGTAGCTTATTTCGCTGAACATGGAAGGCAGCACGCGGTCAAAAAGCTCTACCTGGGAATCTCCGCTCTTGATGGCCCAGTTAGGCCGGTCCTCGGAGTTTTCCTGGTAAATGTAGTTACGAAACTCATCATCGTAAACCACTGCCATTGATAGCGGTAACTGGATCGATAATGGTGTCGGAACGTCTGTTTGCGTTTCCATGGTAAGTGACTGGTTACAGGCAGGTAATACAACAGCCAACAGGCTGGCATACAAAAATCGCCGGTAGTTTCTCACTTCCAGTCCTTTCCCGGTCTTTTTACTTTTGTCTTGCATCGTTTTCCCCTTATTTAAATCTTCGGTTCCCGCGATATATTTAATTAGCATAGCGTTAAATCGTATTGGGCACTAGTTAAGAGCCACAAATGTGCCACCATTTTTTTGGGTTAGCTCCCTCATCAGGGAAGCGAAACGTTTTCTCGTGATCTGGAAATGTTGCGGCGCCGTAGCCGGCACGGGAAAACCGACAGCATGAATTCTCACCTTGGTTTTTCCATTTGCATCTTTTGGGTTAAGCCGGTCGACCACCTGTATGACTTCCTTGATAGAACGCCCGGTAAATTCATCGCCAAATACGTAAATACTGATTTTCTTTTTCGGGTCGTAAAAATCCCTGATTGCGCGGGTAATACCTTCTACCGGGCTACTGTTACTGAAGGGCTGCCAGCTGCGTAGCTGTCTTAGCATTGCACCACGCCGGCCCTTGGTGTCGGGTATCCATTTACGGCGATACTGGGACACCATGTACGCACCCATGTCGCTCATCACCTGGATGCCCTTTACCCTTGGATAAACATCCAGCGTGGCTTCAAGCTGGTTGATCATCTTGCTCCAGTTGGCCTGTTGCATACTTCCGGATGTATCGATAATAAAAATAATATATTCACTGTCTACCGGTATGCCTCCCACGAGGCTGGTATTGATGTCACCTTTTTGCGCCATCAAGCGCTGCATTTCGGCGGTCATGGATTGCAGGGCCAGCTCAAGTTCTCCGGTTATGATGGCGTTTACCGAAGAGTCCTCAGCTTCTTCGTCATAGCGTGTCTTGGTGTACTTCAAATCCGATTGCAGCCGTGCGACTTTTTCGTCCCACACTGAAATCTGTTCATGCTTGGCATTTAACTCCCTGTTCAGGATTGTCGTCTCGCCGCGTATCTCGAATAACTGGGTCTGCAGTTCACGCACAATGCCCTGCAGCGAGATGTCGCTGGTTTCCAGGACTATTTCATCGCCGGTTCGTGCGATCATCAGCAGCAGGATGATCGCACCAAATCCACAGGTAATGACATCCAGGAAGGACAGGTTAAAAATCTCGTTGTCTCTGTCTTTCTTTCTCAAGGCCAGTCCTCCGACGGGCTCATAAAGGACCCGTTGGTCATTTGCGCAAGTTTCCAGAAAGCATTGGCGGCCTCGGGGTCTCCCTCCATGGGTGCCAGGATGATATTCATTGGGATGCCACGGGGCACTGCTTTTATTGCACTCTGGAAAAGATTTAGACGCTGTCTACCGTCAATAGTTGCGCCGCGAATGCGTTTTGAGCCCTTTGTGGGCAGGCCATCGGTAATGAGGTAAATATTGTCCGGCGCTGGTCGAAGCCGGGAAATCACCTGGAATGCCTGCTCCAGGTCGGTGCCATTCTCGGGCACGATATTCCGAAGATTCTTGATCGCCTGGTCCAGCTGTAACTTGTTGTTAACTTTCAGCCATTTGCCACTGGTTTCCGGGATCGCCGCCTTTAACTCGGTGTTGAAGGTGTAGATTTGGTATTCACTACCCTGTGGAAACTTGGCGCTGATCCAGTCGACGGTGTCCAGGGCACGGTTCCACTTTGGTGCAGTGCGTTTTCTTTCATCACGCATGTTCCTGCGTCGAATCACGTTCACAATCGTGTTATCCAGCATGCTGGCAGAGGAATCGAGCAGGATGAGCAGACGCTGACCACCCATGCGTAAACCGGTCACGTAGGCACGATTGCCGTCCCCGGCGTACTTCCTCGAGTCTTCCCCGGTCTTGTTTAGTTCCTCGACCAGCTTTTGCTTTTCAGTTTCAAGACGTTTTATTTCCTGCTTGAGCTGGTTCAGTTTTCCATCGGCGCCATCCAGCACCAGTTCATCTGTCAGGCCCTCGGTGACAGCAATTTCCTCCATGATGCGCCTGGCCAGGCCCTGTGCTGTTACCAGTTTTTCATCAATATCGGAAATGGTGTTGCGAATACGGACCAGGTTCAGCTGCCCGTCGCGAATTTCCTCCTCGAGCAGGTCTACCTCGGCACTGAGATCGGTCTTGACGACAGGCTGCGGAACATTGGTGTCGACGTTGTGCTTGATGATAAGGAACAGCAACACGGCTGCCCCGAATCCACAGGACATGATGTCAAGGAATGACAGGCTGAAGGCGGAGATTCTGCGGCGGGACTGGGCCATGGCATCAACTTACATGAATAAACATGTACTCCGTCTTTGAGCCTGTGAAACTGACGATATCCCCTGCGTTGACCTGGACAGGTTCGGAAACCGGGCTGCCGTTCAGGTAGACAGAAAGATCACCACAGGCATTGAGGGTAATCTTGTCTGTACTTGCGCTTACCTCGCAATGCGCATCATTTGCATGGTGACTTGATAACTTTCCGGCGGCAGAAAGAAAAACCGTGTCAGTACCAAGCGGGTAAGCCCTGTGGCCAAGCAACACGTGGGTGATGTCATGCTTGCTGGCTGCTACGGCGGCGCTTGAAGGTGCTGCCTCGGTGGGCACCTCGGTGTTCACCTGGCCTGTATTAACCGCCGTGACCAGTGCTTCCTCGGCAGCACCGAGGCGAGTCACATAGCTCAGACCGCTTCCCGCTGCGCTGAATACATCCTCGTGTGCGATACACGCCTGGCTAATGTTCAGGTTGGATAGCACTTCCGCATTTTTTATTACTTCGGCAATCCCGGGCAGGTTTCCGCTCGACTGGCTTAGCAGCGGTGTTGACTCGGCATCCATGGAGTTAACAATTCGTTCGTACAGTGGAAGCAACGTGGTTTGCAGGCTATCTGCAGTGAGACGCGCCTGGTGCAGGGTCTGCTGGTACTGGATTTCCAGCACCACTTCCTTGTGCACGCGCAGGGAGTTCAGGCATGCGGGTATTTGATCATAAAGCGCCTGTTCCGTGTCAGGATGGTGCTGCGGATCAAAGCGAGATTCCTTAATAAACAGATCGGCTATCAGGTGAGCGGTGTTATCAAGTAATGCCAGCATGCCCGCACCGTCAACCATGCTGACGTTGCCGCGAACGACGTCATTGCCGACTTCAAGGTTGGTTAACACGGCCTGGTGAAGTTGCAGGTCCACGTGCGTGTAACGACCCGGGCCAACCACCGGCGCCGCTGCCGCAACCGCACTGTCAACAATACCAGCAGCACTTAGCGGGCTGGCATCAATGAGGCCGAGCAAAAGCGCGAGTTGTTCGTTGCTGTAGACACCGGGGACGGCGAGTATAACCTCGTCGGGTTTGCCGGACTGCTCGTGCAACTGCAGCAGGTGAGCAAAAGCAAGATCCGCATGGTGTCGTGCAAGCGGGGTAGGGTTCTGCAAGGGGTCCTGGTTAAGGTTTTTCCAGTAGCGATTGTGAGAACTTCGCGGGTGCAGGCGAGCCTGTTTCAGGGCTTCTTCTCCCACCAGGATTTTATCCCCGGTGGTATGTGCAAAGCCCGGGCTGGTGACAACGATCTCGTGGTTCTTGCTGACCCGGATTTCAAAATCGTTTATTTCAATAATTGCCTTGCTCATTTTTACACAGGGTTCTTTGTCCGGTTAATGTTGGTTAGCGCACCTGCAGGTGACGCAGCAGGTTCACGTCGCAGTAGTTTTGTGTATCCAGCACGTGTCTTTCCTGCATCAGCTGCAGCTGGTGCATGAGAAACATGATGAAGATACTGATGATCAGGGCGATAAATGTAGAGTTAAAGGCCACGCCGAGGCTTACCGTCACACCAACGATGTCACCTTCGACGGCCTTGTGTGCCTGCCCCAGGGCCTCGCCGATACCGCGCACGGTGCCGATAAAGCCGATGGATGGGATGGCCCAGATAATGTATCGAATCATCGAGAGTTCTGAATCCAGTCGGTCTGACTCGGTCTCGCAGACTTCCTTTACCGAGGAGGCCACGTCCTGGATGTTTTGCGTTGTACCAAATCTCTGCAGTGCAGTAAGTAATACCCTCGGCAGCAGGTACTCCCTTTCTTCCTCCGGCAGGATTTGCAGGGGTCTTGAGTATTGTCGCGCGTCCTCCGGCAGGATACTGGTGCCGGGGCTGACCTCCAGCAGCGAGCGTGACAATAGTTTTCTCTCGTCATGTACCAGCTTGGCTTTCAGGCCCATGATGGCAAAGACCCACAATGCGAGCACAAAGCAGGCTTCCTGCTCGAAGTCCTTGATCACGATAAACACCGAACGCTGCACTTCATAAACTTCCCCGGCTTCCTGCGCTGCGCGCTGTTCTTCCAGGATGGTATTGGCTGCTGGCCTGACCACGGTGACATAAACAGCGTGCACAATGATGAAAGAGATAAAAAGTGCGAAAAGCTGGTAAAGAAAATCAGATAGAGGATTATGTTTCATGGTGAGTTCATATATCTACGGGAAAAGGTATCGAATAATCTTCTGACACTTTCTCGGTGGCTTCAAAGGAATCCGGTGTTTCAAATTCATTCTCCGAACTTGCGTTGCTGCTTTCTTCACCCGCTTGAGCCTGCTGGTCCGAAGCCTGGGCGGGTGTCTCCGTTGCGCTTTCCTGGGAGTCCTGGGTTAAAGCAGCCAACGGTGAAAAACAGATAAGGAGTAATAACAGCTTGCGCATCAGTTTACTCCAGGTACCTGGCGATGCGGAAACCAAGATCATCGCGATTCTTTGCATTGTAGTCCCGGTAGGAGAGGCGTAATTCAGTTACGGTTCCATGGGCCCAGCTTGATCCCCTGATCACGTGAAACTTGCCAGTAGCCGGCCCGAGCGGGTCAACAGGCGCCTTTCCGATCGCACCAAGCTGGATGTCATAAAAATCATTCACCCACTCTGATACGTTGCCGCCCATGTCAAACAGGCCCCTGCTGTTGGCGGGGAAACTGCCGACTTTGGCCGATGCCAGGTAGCCGTCATTGTATTTCGGTATGGTTTTGCCGAGGAAATTGGAGGCTGAAACGTCTGCAAAATTACCGCTCTTCTCCGCAGGCGGCATCTTTGCGCCCCATGGAAACTTGAGCATGGTCTTGCCGGTTGTCAGGCGCGCCGCCCAGGCCCACTCTGCTTCACTGGGTAGCCTGTATCCCTCGGCGGCTGCATTAAACCCGGTTATTTTTCCGTTTTCTTCAGTATAAAAAGGAGTGAGGGATTCGGCCTTGCTTAGCCAGTTGCAATAACGTGCGGCATCATCCCAGCCAATCTTGACCACTGGCTGGTTATCCTCGTTGATGCTGCGGCCCTGTACCGAGCCTGAGTTATGCTCCTTGCGAAATTTACGAAACTGGCCATTGGTCACTTCATGCAGGCTCATGTAAAACGGCCGCTTGAGTACGATGTCCCTGATGGTTTCATTGGCGCGCCGACCCGGCTCCCTTCGGGATGCGCCCATGGTAAATGAGCCGGGGTAGAACAGCTTCATGCTTTCGCCGGAGCTGGTAGTGTAGAGGGGCTTGATTGATTCCAGCTTGGCCTGTCTCTCGCTTTTCAGGTTGATTTTCACAACCTGGGCGACGCCGCTACGCGGTGTGATCTCGGTTTTCTGCCCGAGATAACCTTCCCTTCTTACCTCGATGCGATGTTTCTTTGCTGGTAACTGGATCGTCCTCTTTGAAGCAGGCTGCGTCTTACCATTGATCAACAGTCGCGCATCGGCAGGGTTAAGTCGAAACTCGACTTCGACAAGTTCAGCCGCAAGATTTACAAGCAGGCGTTTTTCTTCACCCGAGGCAACATTCACGGTTCGGCTGGCCGACTGGTAACCTTCCTTGAAAAGCCTGATGGTGCTGCTTTTGCCCGGCTTCAGCGTTAATTCGAGAGGAGTCAGCCCCTTGTACTCGCCATCCATGGTGGCGCTGGCCCGTGGCGGGTTACTGGCGAGAAACACGAGCGCATCTGCAGGCTCCAGTTGTATATTCGAATACTCCAGTGGCTCATTGGCTTTTACCAGGACCTCTTCTTTCCATGCCTTGTGACCGGGTAGCTTGATCTTGAGCTGGTGCTTTCCTTCAAGGATTTCCGCGGTGAAGGGCGTATTACCGACCGCTTCATCATCCACCAGTATTTCCGCACCGGCAGGTGTACTGCTAAAGCTGACTTCAGCCCAGGCCGGGACAAGCTCGACCTTGAGTTGCTGGGTAATATCCAGGCCTTCAATTTCCACTGTTTCTTCAAAAGGGAAGTAACGCTCGGCACTGACCTTGAGCTGTCTCGTGCCGGGTTCAATATCCCGCACCGTCGTGGGTGTCTGTCCCAGTAGCAGGTCATCGACAAAAATTTCTGCGCCAGTGACCGCGCCGGTGTCGACCTGGAGATGACCCGGCAGGCGCTTCATGGTAAAGCGATGGTACTGGTTCTGCTCATCGCTAACCGTGATCTCCTCATCGAGCGGGTAGTAGCCTTCTGCCTGCAGGGAAACATCGTGTTGTCCTCGCAGCAAAAGGTAGCGATCGGCAAGCTTGAACTTCATCAGGCTGTTGACCTCGATGCTTGCACTGGCAGGTTCAGCTTCGAAGTAGACGGCGCGAGCGGTAAACAGGAAAAAGGCAATCGAGGCGCACACGAAAAGAGCCAGGGAAATAAGGATAGTCCTTGGCCGTGGCCCGCTGCTTTTCTTTACATGCTTGTCATTAAGCGGCTCAAACTTGAGCGGGCTGATTGTAGCGGGCTCGATTACCTCGTCTTTGGTGTTGTCGTCCATCGCCGATCTCCAGTGCAGGGAACTACCTGCCCAGGGCAATCTTTTCTGCGGCCTGGACTACGACCGCTTCGGTTTGCTTGTTTGGATCGACGTCAAACTCGACCCGCACATCCCGGTAGCCATTCCGGATTCCAACCAGCACGTACTTGCCCGGTTTTACGGAGATAATCTTTTCCGAGAAGACACCCAGTTCTCCCACTTTTCGTAGCGTAACCCTGGTCTGGTTATCTGAACGAATCGTGATGCTCACTGGTGTCTCAGCAATCCTTAAAAGTTCATCCAGCGCCCCCAGCTGTTTTGTAAGAAGGGGGCCACGCTTGCCAAGCGCATTGAGCTTGGACTGGAAACTTTTTGTTTCATTGAAAACCTTGATGTCGTACAGGCGCTGTGGTTGAGACAGGATCTTCTCCAGCCGGTCATGCAGTTTACTTCGAAGATCCGAGTATTTTTCGCCCTTTTGTGCAGACGCGAGATTGGGGTCGATCTTCAGTGCCGCACGATAGGTGGCAAGTGCCTCGTGCCACTGTTCCTCGGACTCCTGCTGCTCGGCCCTGGCTATAAGGTTACTAATGTTGATCGTAGTCAGCTTGTTTCGGGATTGCTCAAGGGCACTGCGTGCTTCTGCCGAACGGGGTTTCAGTTTTAGTGCCGCGTTGAAGGATTTTTGTGCACTGCTGTAGCGTTTTTTCTCAAGCGAGCTAAAGCCTGCCGACATGTGTTGTGCAAATTCCCGGTCCAGGATCAGCTGATCGACAAGTTCGATTTGTTTTTTTGCGGGTTCATACAATTCGTCCAGGGCAAGGGCTGAGTTGTATATTTCCTTTGCCTTCTCGAGCTCGCCTTTTTCCAGGCTGTTGTTGCCGTTACTCATAACGACAAGCACTTCATCCAGGGTTTGCGCCCTTTCCATGCCCTTCAGAGCAGCCCTGTCTATGGCATCCATGGCCAGCGCCAGGCCAAACTGTTCCTTTGCCAGGGCGGAATTGCCATCAACCAGTGCCTGGTTACCCGTCTCCATGGCCTCCTCGAATACCACGTCCATCTCCTCCACGAGGCGGGAAAAGATCTCGAGACCCTTCTGGTACTCTTCCTTGGACTGTAGAAAATTACGCTCGTTATAGAATTCATCACCCTGTGCCGCAAACCCCATTGCGGTGGCATAGTCTTCCGGTGCCCAGGCTTCCACTCCGTGGTCGGCAAGAGATTTTTGCGCCTCGAGCATTTGCGAAAGAATATCCTGGGTTTCTTTTCTCAGGCTCGCTTCCTGGGCTTTTTCCCATGGAGATACCTTTTCCTTTTTTGAAATCGCAGGCTTCGCAGCAGGGGCGGTTTTCGCAGGAGTAGTGGCAGCGGTTTTCACCGGCTCCTCCTTGTTCTTGCTTACCACCGATGGCAGTACGAAAATGACCACGACAGCCGCCATTAACAGGGCGCCAAGCCCGGCCCAGATAAGGGGCGAACGGGAGGAAGCCTTGCCGCCAGCACCTGCACTTGCCTCAGGTGCGGTCGCGGTCAGGTTTATCGCGGCGGGTTCGATACGTGTGACGCCGCTTTCCGGGTTGTCTGGATTATCATTAGCCATGATCTTGCGGGATATGATACTACATTCGCCGCCGTGCCCCTGGCACGGCGGCTATTAGAATTTAGGCCGGGGCCCGTTTAGCCCTGGGGGGCGGTTTGCTCAACGCCGGTTTCAGCGTCATAAATCTCCTTGAGTAACTGCTTCCACTGTCCGTACTGTTCATTGACCGAGCCGGACAGGGTGACCGTGCGATTTTCAAGTTTCATCGTGTGCGGTTCCATTTCCGCGTCCATGGAGGCAGAAATTTCCTGCAATGCCTCGGCATGCACCTTGGCTTCCTCGCGCTTGTTCAAACCACTCATCACGGCAGTGGCACCTGCACCGATGCCCACTGCACCGGCCGTGCGTGCAGTCCGGCTATCCACGCCCTGCGCAAGTATTCCCGCCAGCACCGCGAGGGCACCACCGATGATGCGGTTTCTTGCCTGGCTGCGCACTTCCTGCAGCGCCTGGTTTTCCTCGTAGTAGGCCCGGCGCCATTCAAGGTAGGGGACTTCCATTGTTCTAACAAAAGATGCGTAGTATTCCTGCAGGGTGTCCACAAACATGTAATCTCTTTCGCGTATTTGTCGAATCCTCTGCAGGATTGGGTCGTCCTCGGCCGGAAGCCTGGTTACAACATAACGACCCTTGTCATCAAGGCCCAGGTGTTCGCTGAAAGATTCCGCCGAAAAAGCGCGGGCGAACTTCAACTCGGTAATCAAGCGCAGGTTGGCAACCTGCGTGGGACTGAGCTGACGATATCGCAGCAGGAGTTCGTTGGCGATCGCGTTGTAAATACCCTGGAAGGGCTCAGAGCGATTGGGCAGGCTGGTGTCGTAGGAGTACTTGCTCGCCTCGTCAGTATATTTCTTGGTGTACCAGGTTTTCCCGGAGGAATCCTGTACCCGCACCAGCAGGTGAAGGTTCTCACCATCTGAGCGGAGGATTTCGCCATCAATCCACAAATCCATTTCACTCTGTCTTCCTGGTATGACGCGAACAGTGCCCCAGTTCCCGCTGTTTTGCATCGTGGTCATCAACTGGAATGGCACAAAGCGCGCTTCAGCTTCCCTGATCTTCGGGTATACACCTTCTTCGGAGCTAAGGCCGTCGACACCCGGGTCAAAAATACCGATACCGACATCAAGCAGCATCTCCTCTGGTATCTCGGCAGGCTGTGCTGTGATTTGTTCCCTGTCCGTAGTCCGCACCGTGGTGCTGTTGCATCCTGCTGCAAACACCAAAACGAACAGGACCAGTGCATGGAGAAAGTTTTGTGTGTGCATATTAATTTTCATTGGTTAAACACCTTTCTTGTATTTTCTATATTCGTCCCAGAGTTTTGCTCGTAGTTCCGGGTCCTTTTCTTTTTGCGCAGCTTCTCTTAGCTGTCGCGCAATAATGTCGTCATCTCTTCCGTCACCGACGTCAGGTGGAGCCGGGGAATCATCGTTAGCTTCCTTGTCTCCGCCAAAGCCACGGCCGGCGCCGCGACCGCTGGGTGGTGGCGGATTCTGATCCACCATGGCCGTCTGCAGCGGATCGCCTCCAAGGCCATCGCCTTCACCGTCGCCGTCTCCATAGCTACCGCCACCTGCACCGCTTTCATTGTCTTCGCGACCTATCTGTTCTCTCTCACCGAGCATCTGTTCATCAAACTTGGCAAACTTGTCACCCAGTTGTGCCTCCAGTATTCGCGCCTTTTCCTCGTCTGTCATGGCCTTTTGACCTGCGCCACCGGCGCTACCGGCTGGACCCTGGCTGCCATTTTCTGAACCGGACTGTTCAGCACCCTCAAAGCCTTTTTCAAATTCGCCCAGTGCATCCGCAAGAATTTCGTCCTCGGTTCTTTTCCCCTGCCCCTGTGAACCTTCATTGCCCGCCTGGGAACCTGCACCCGCCTGTGTACCCTGCTCGTTGCCGTCATTGGACGCGTTCTGTTGGCTTCCCTGGCCGCTTTGCTGACCGGTTTGTGAGGATTGTGAGCTTTGACTTCCCTGGCTGCTGCTCGAGGAAGAAGATGAAGAAGAACCGCTTGAGCTCGGTGGTGGACCACTGCTTCCGGACGAAGAACTGGTTGGCACCGTGTTACAGGCGGCCAGGAAGAAAAGCAGCATGATTATCGCGAGGTAGGGACTATTCATATTCATTGTTTTCATACCTAGTTGTTTGCTTCTTCGGTAAAGACGTAGCGCAAGCTCAGCCCGGTAGTCAAAACAGGCTGCCCGTTTTCATACCGAGGCCTGAAACGTGTTGCGGCGATGGATCGCTTGGCCTTGCGTCGATACCTGACGTTGTCACCCTCACTGGATTCTATGATCTGGATATTATGTGCCTTGCCCGAAGGGCTGACATCAAATGATGCAAGCACATAAGGAGGATTTTCCGGCAGTATCTCCTCGTGCTTTTCAATCGGCAGGCTGATTGCCGGAAGCGTTCTCGGCTGGCCGAAGAACTGGTCTATTTTTTCCTTCTCGATACCGTCGTTTGCCATCAGCTGGTAGGCTTCCTGGTAGGTTTGTGCCGAACTGTTTTTCTTGTCAAAGAGCAGGTACCAGTCACCCAGGTGAGTCATTGCCATGGCCTGGGTTTCTATGGGCAATATCGGGTTGTTTTCCTGTATTTGCACAACCTGCCTGAGTGCATCACGCCCCTTAACGTAGCTTCGAATTATGATGTCTTCCCTGGCCCGTTGAATTTCAAGCGCGCGCCTGGTCTGTCGCGCGTTCCTGAAACCGGTGCGCAGCTCATCAAAATCATCTGTGTTCGCAGCCTTTGCTGCGATCTGGTAGTTGGTCAATGCAATGCCGTAGAGAGCATTGATGAGCCGCAGATCCTCCTTGCCACCATCCGCCTCGATAATTTCCACTGCCCAGTTGTACAACTGCTCTGCCGCCACCAGGTGTGAAAACGGGTTCTGACCGTGATCCAGGTCCCAGGCGGTCAGGTGCCAGCGTCCCACCCTGTCCAGCAGTGGCAGCAGTTCCGTGCTGTTTTCACCATGGTGGCGTTTACTGATCCACAGCATGTTGTGATAGTTCTGGTCCAGGGCCTGCCAGTTTTTCAAATTCCGGTTACTTTCAATCAGCTCCTCAAGTAATGCCAGCTGGTCCAGTGAGTAAAGACCGGAATTCACGCGCGTGATGTGATAGGCACGGTCAAACAAGCTCGCAGCATCACCATGACGTCCAAATTTCTGGTACAGGTTGCCAAGACCAAGCATGACTTCGGATAGCTGGCTGTCATAGACACCGCCTTCCCGCTCGAGGGTATCGATCAGCTCCTGGTAATACTTCACCGCCTCCAATTCTTCATCACTGGGGACGTAGGCTGGCTCTTCAGTAATAGTGACAGGGCTTTCTTCGGTGGAGACCTCGGCAGGCGCCGCCGCGTCACCGCCAGTTGCCCCAGGGGTAGTAGCAAAGACAGGCCCTGCCATGCAGCTAAGCAGGGCTATTAAACAGCAGGTGCCAGGGTGAAATTTAAACATCAATTTGCTCTAGTACGATAAATCCTTTCTTTACTGTCATTTGAGTCTAAACCGGCGCCATTGTTCCGGTAACGCGGGTCGATTTAGCCACTCTTACATCCAGTTACAGGGCAGATTTTACAAAAATGCATGTCAATATTCTGTGATAATAATGTGCAATATTGTGACAGCGTGTCACCTGGGGAGCGGTTTCCGTATTTCGAGCCCATTTTCAAGGCAATTCCGGCCGTGAAAAGCAAAAAATGTTGCAACGCAACATAAACCGGTGATATGATTCGCGCCCAATACTTCACAGGGTTTTAAAATTACCGGCTATGCCGTTCCGGGCCTGTGTTTACAGCATAAATTATAGGAGAACATTATGGGACGTGTAGCAATTGTAACGGGGGGCACCCGGGGTATCGGAGAAGCCATTTCTGTGGGATTAAAGGAGGCAGGCTATACCGTGGCCGCAACTTACGCCGGCAACGAGGAGGCCGCCAACCGCTTCAAGGAAAAAACCGGTATTTCGGTCTATAAATTCAACGTCAGTGATTTCGAAGCCTGTGAAAAAGCTGTAGAGAGAATCACTGAAGATCTGGGAGATGTTGACATCCTCGTCAATAATGCAGGTATCACCCGTGATGGCACCATGCATCGAATGAGCTTCGACCAGTGGAATTCTGTGATCCAGACCAACCTGGCATCCTGCTTTAATATGTCACGACTGGTGATTGACGGGATGCGCGAGCGCGGCTTTGGTCGAATCGTTAACATCGGTTCAATCAACGGCCAGGCAGGACAGTACGGACAGGTCAACTACGCCGCTGCCAAGTCAGGCATTCATGGCTTCACCAAGGCCCTGGCCCAGGAAGGCGCTGCCAAGGGTATTACTGTTAACGCCATAGCTCCGGGCTATATCGATACCGACATGGTGAGAGCGGTGCCGGAGAACGTACTGGAAAAAATCATTGCCGGTATTCCTGTGGGTCGACTCGGTAAAGCCGAGGAAATTGCCAGGGCGGTTAATTTCCTGGTCAGCGATGACGCCGGCTTCATCACCGGTTCAACCATGAGTGTTAATGGCGGCCAGCACATGTATTAATCGCCGGGCCCATGGTGACGGCTGTAGAAGTTAAACAGCCAGTTAAAAACAACAAAGGAGTTGCCTGTAAGCCGGCAACTCCTTTTTTTTTACTTTAGAATCTCGCCGGCCCGGGATGCAGTCGTAAGCCGTCCAGCTTAAAAGTTACGCTGCCAATGCAGACATGGCGGGCTGGTAATCGATACCCAGGCTTTCTGCTACTGCCTGGTGCGTTACCCGGCCCTTGTAGATGTTCAGGCCATTCCGCAGGTCCTCATTACCCAGCAAGGCCTGGCTGTAACCGCTGTTTGCCAGTGCCAGGGTAAAGGGCAGGGTGGCGTTATTCAGCGCCAGTGTAGAGGTCCTCGCCACGGCGCCGGGCATATTGGCCACGCAGTAATGCACAACGTCATCCACGACATAAGTGGGCTCCTGGTGAGTGGTTGGTCTCGAGGTTTCAAAGCAACCACCCTGGTCGATGGCGACGTCGACCACGACAGAACCCTTTTTCATGCGGCTGATGATGTCGCGGCTGAGCAGCTTCGGGGCGGAGGCTCCCGGTACCAGCACAGCGCCGACCACCATGTCAGCCTGCAGGGCATATTCTTCGATGGTTTCAGTAGTTGAGAATACACACTTCACTCTACCGCCGTACTCCGCATCCAGCTGTCGCAGCCTTGGCAGGGAGCGATCCAGGATAGTCACTTCTGCACCCATACCCCTCGCCATGTAGGCGGCGTTGTCACCGACCACGCCACCGCCGATAACAAGCACCTTGGCCGGGGCTACGCCGGGAACGCCACCGAGTAATACACCGGCACCACCCTGGGCTTTTTCAAGTGCATGGGCACCGGCCTGGATGGACAACCTGCCGGCGACCTCACTCATGGGTGCCAGCAAGGGCAGGGTATTGTTGGGGCCGGTCACGGTTTCGTAGGCGATAGCCACCACGCCGGAATCCATCAGCAGGCGTGTCTGCTCCGGATCCGGCGCAAGATGCAGGTAGGTAAAAAGTAGCTGATCCTTGCGCAGCATTCGGCATTCATCCGGCTGCGGCTCCTTC
This sequence comes from uncultured Enterobacteriaceae bacterium, assembly GCA_964639535.1. Lineage (GTDB taxonomy): Bacteria > Pseudomonadota > Gammaproteobacteria > Eutrophobiales > Eutrophobiaceae > WLWS01. The sequence continues at coordinate 25,319 of CAZXDV010000004.1, forward strand.
ACCTTTACGATCATGTCGGCCCTGTCAAAGACTTCCCTGGCATCGGCGGCAATGCTTGCGCCGGCGCGTACATAATCCTCATCTTCCATACCAATGGCAGCACCGGCCATGGTCTGAACCAGTACGTCGTGGCCATAGCGGACAAGCTCTCGCACACTGCCTGGTGTCATTCCAACGCGATATTCGTGGTTTTTGATTTCTTTGGGGACCCCGATCAACATGATTTTTCTCCTGGATTCCGCTGCCGCCAGGGCAGCCATAAGCGATAACAAAGCTTAGGAAAAAATTGAGGAAATTATCTTGTCATTTCTATGGGGGATGGAGCTATAATTAGAAGAATAGTGTGTATTATTTATAAAAATTAGCAGAATATTCGAAAAATGAAACTTGATAAGACTGATCGTGCTATTTTGCAGGCAATGCAGCGTGATGGACGCCTGAGCAATGTCAACCTGGCTCGCGAGGTTAACCTGTCAGAGTCAGCCTGCCTGCGCCGGGTCAAGTTGCTGGAACAGGAAGGAGTGGTGGAACGCTATGCCATGATCGTTAACCAGTCCGCCGTGGGATTACCCGGTAACGTGTTTGTTGAAATCAGTCTCGCGCAGCAGCAGCAGGAAGAACTGGACACTTTTGAAGAACGCGTGCTGCAGATACCGGAGGTCATGGAGTGTTACCTGATGTCCGGGGAATATGACTATCTCCTGCGCGTGGTGGTGTCCGACGCCGCCCACTATGAACGTGTACATCACCAGAATCTCACGCGATTGCCGGGAATTGCCCGGGTCAGGTCGAGCTTTGCCCTGCGCACCGTCACCAAGGCAACGGAGCTGCCCCTGCAGTCCGTATAGCCTTCTTTTAGACAGGTTTTCGTCGCTCTTCGATGTTGCGGCGCAAAACCGGCTGTACTAGGATCACGGGCCTGATTTTTACCCGTCTCCGCTGCCTGTCCGTCATGTCGGTAACCAGCACGGAAAAACACAACCAGAAAGAGAACAACGAAGGAGTCCAGGACATGTCCGATGTCGTCAGTTACCAGCTTGAAGAGAATATTGCAGTCATCACTATCGACAGCCCACCTGTCAACGCCATGGGACATGCCGTGCGACAGGGAACATGTGATGCCATTGAGAAATTTGAAGCTGATGAGGCGGCCCAGGCCGCGGTACTCATCTGTGCCGGGCGAACCTTCATTGCCGGGGCGGACATTTCCGAATTTGACAAGCCTGCGGTGGACCCATGGTTGCCGGAAGTTGTGCAAAAAATCGAGGACAGCAAAAAGATAGTCGTCGCCGCGATTCACGGCACCGCCCTCGGAGGTGGACTGGAGACGGCCATGGGTTGTCACTACCGATGTGCGGTAGCCAGTGCCAGGGTGGGTTTACCTGAAGTACTGCTTGGGCTTTTGCCCGGCGCGACAGGCACGCAGAGAGTGACCCGGCTGGCTGGTGTTCAAAAAGCGCTGGATATGATGATCTCCGGCAAACCCATTCCAGCTGCTGACGCCCTGGAAAATGGCATCATCGATGAAATTATTGAAGGTGACCTGCGCGAGGGTGCAGTGGCCTATGCAAGAAAGCTTTTAAGTGAAGGTGCAGAACGTCGACCCATTTCCGAGATGCAGGTAGACGCCACTGGAATTGATGAAGCTTTTTTCAGCGACTACCGCGAACAGATGCAGCGCAGGACCCGTGGATTCTTTGCACCCGAGCAAATCGTAAAGTGTGTCGAGGCTTCCGTTTCACTTTCCTATGAAGATGCGCTCTCGGTTGAGCGCGAGTTGTTTGATCAATGCAAGGCATCGACCCATTCAGCTGCGCAACGTCATCTTTTCTTCGCAGAAAGGGAAGTGGCGAAAATTACCGATGTACCAAAGGACACACCGACCCGGGAAATCAATAAAGTCGCCGTTATCGGCGCAGGCACCATGGGCGGTGGTATCGCCATGAATTTCATTGGAGCCGGAGTGCCGGTGACGATCCTGGAAATGAACCAGGAAGGACTTGATCGCGGTCTTTCCATTATTCGCAAGAACTACGAGGTGATGGTCAAGAAAGGCAGGATGACCGAGGAACAGCTTGAACAGCTCATGGGCATGCTCACCCCCACGGTGGATTATGCCGACATCAGTGATGCGGACCTGGTGATTGAAGCCGTGTTTGAAAATATGGCGATCAAGAAAGAGGTATTTGGCAAGCTGGATGAGGTGTGCAAGCAGGGAGCGATTCTTGCCAGTAACACCTCGAGCCTTGATCTAAACGAGATAGCCGAAGTCACTTCACGCCCTGAGGACGTTATCGGCCTGCACTTTTTTGCCCCCGCAAACGTCATGGCCCTGCTGGAAATTGTCAGGGGTGACAAGACCGCAAAGGATGTGATTGCCACGACCATGGCCATGGCCAAGAAAATCAGGAAGGTCGGTGTACTTGTGCGCGTATGCTTTGGCTTTGTCGCCAACCGCATGTTTTTCCCCTATGTCAGGGAGGCACAGTACATGTTGCTGGAAGGCGTTCCCGCGGAACGTATCGACAGGGTTGCCCAGGAATGGGGCATGGCCATGGGGCCGCTTTCGGTGCTGGATCTTTCCGGCCAGGATGTATTCAACAAGCTTAATTCAGAATGGGAAGACCGTCCCGATGACCCGAGCTACTACCGTGTCTGCAGCGTGCTGTGTGAAATGGAGCGTTATGGTCAGAAAACCGGTCGCGGCAACTATATATATGAAGGCAGGAAGGCCACGCCGGATCCTGAAGTTGCTGAAATTGCGGCCAGGGAGGCAAAGGCGCTGGGTATCGAGCCACGCGAGATCAGCGATGAGGAAATCATGGAACGCATGATGTGCGCCATGATCAACGAGGGTGCACTGGTGCTGGAAGAAGGTATCGCGCAGCGTTCCAGCGACATCGATGTGGTATTTGCCAATGGTTTCGGTATGCCCCGGTATCGCGGTGGTCCCATGATTTACGCGGACACCGTGGGTGTAAAACATGTATATGACACTATCTGCAGCTATCGTGAGCGATATGGTGACCTCTACTGGACACCAGCGCCACTGCTGGAGAAGCTCGCTAAAGAAGGTGGTAATTTTTCCGATTAAAAAATAACGCCCTTACCAGCACCTACTGGCGAAAAATTTGTCTACACTGGTTAAATAGACACTAATTCATCTCCCTTGGTCACCTGGGAATACCCAGGGCAAGGCGGGTTTACCTGGCAGGCCCCGGATCAGGATGATGACCGATCAAGAAAGGAAGGTTTTATGAGTGGTTTGACGACATTAATTGTTTACATCGCTGGTGCAACGATACTGGCTTACAGGCGCGCCAGCCTGCGGGCAAGCGCAGTGGCCGCCGCCGCCCTGTTTTTAATCTACCTGGTGCTAGGCAGCGGATCGATATTTATCACGATCCTGCTGGCAATGAGCACCATCGTAACTGGCGTGCTCAGCATTGAAACCTTACGCCGGGAAAAGATCAGCGCCCCGCTTTTCAGCTGGTATCGCAAGGCATTGCCGCCAATTTCCGAAACAGAGCAGGAGGCCATCGATGCGGGCACCGTCTGGTGGGAGGGCGAACTGTTTACCGGTGATCCGGATTGGGACAAGCTTCTTGGGGCCGGCCGCCCGGTACTAACGCCGGAAGAGCAGGCATTTATTGATGGCCCGGTAAACGAACTCATGGCGATGGTGGATCCCTGGGAGATTCACCATACAACCGCAGATATTCCTGAAGCCGCGGTAGAACACATCAAGAAGCATAAATTTCTTGGCATGATCATTCCCCGGGAGTACGGCGGTTTGGATTTGTCCGCTGTTGCCCAGGCCGAGATCCTGACAAAACTTTCCGGCGCCGGCTCGGTGGTTGCGACTTTCGTTGTAGTACCCAATTCCCTTGGACCCGGTGAGCTGTTACACAAGTATGGAACGGACGAACAGAAAGACTACTACCTGCCGCGCCTGGCAAGTGGCGAGGAAATACCCTGTTTCGCTCTTACCGGGCCCCTTGCCGGTTCAGATGCAACTTCCCTGCAGGATAGCGGTGTTGTGTGCAAGGGCACCTGGGAAGGTAAGGAAGTTCTTGGTATTCGTCTTAACTTTGAAAAACGTTACATCACCCTCGCACCCGTGGCGACCCTCATCGGCCTGGCTTTTCGATTAAAGGATCCCGACCACCTCATTGGCGATGTGGATGATTATGGTATTACCTGCGCCCTGATTCCCCGCGACACCGAGGGCATGGAAATAGGAAAGCGTCATATGCCCATTGGCGATCCCTTCCTGAATGGGCCCATCCGTGGCAAGGACGTTTTTGTTCCCCTGGATGCCATCATCGGTGGCCAGGAAATGGCCGGCAAGGGATGGCGCATGCTGGTGAACTGTCTCTCCACTGGAAGGGTGATTAGCCTGCCCTCCGGCAGTAACGGTGCCGCCAAGTATGCGCTGGCTGCCACCTCTGCCTACACGCGATTACGCAAGCAGTTTGGCTTACCGATAGGGGAATTCGAGGGTATTCAAAAACCGCTGGCGCGCATCGCAGGCTTCAGCTACATCATCGATGCGGCCCTGAAAAATACCGCGCAGGCGGTGGCTGCCGGTGCAAAGCCAGCCGTGCCGGCATCGATATTGAAATATCACTGTACCGAGCTGGGTCGGCGTATTCTTGCTGACGCCATGGACATTCACGGTGGCAAGGCCGTGATGAAAGGTCCTAAAAACTATCTTGCTGTCCCTTACGAATCCATGCCCGTTGCTATCACCGTGGAAGGCGCAAACATAATGACGCGAAACCTGATGATTTTTGGCCAGGGCGCGATTCGAAGTCACCCCTACGTATTGAGAGAAATGGCCCTGGTTGAAGAGACCGACGTGGAAACAGCAAGGGACAAGTTTGATGCGCTTCTGTTTGAGCATATCGGCTTTACCGCCAATAACGCCGCCAAGGCATTTGTGCATGGACTGAGCGGATCATTGATGGCTAAAGCACCGATTTATTCGCCGGTAAAACGCTATTACCAGCATCTCTATCGCCTGAGTTCGGCTTTTGCCATGGTCGCCGACATGGCAATGCTGATCATGCAGTCAGGATTAAAGCGCCGGGAAATGATATCTGCACGTCTTGGCGATCTTCTCAGCAGTCTTTACCTGGCCAGCATGGTCCTCAAGCAATACGAGGACCAGGGTAACCAGGAAGAGGACAGGGCAGTGGTTGAGTGGTGTTGCCAGTATCTATTCCACGAGTTCCAGGCTGCCATGGAAGAGATCATCCAGAACTTCCCCAATCGCGCCGCTGCAATGCTGATGCAGGTAGTTGTCTTTCCGCTGGGTAAGCATTTCTCTGCGCCGGCCGATTCCCTGGAAAGAAAAATTGCCAGGCTGATGCTGAGCGACAGTGCCTGCCGTCGACGTCTGGTTGATGGTGTTTATGATAAGGAAGGCGATCCCAATCACCTGCACGAACTGCAAAGTCTCATGGTGATGGCGGAAGAGCTGGCACCCCTTGAATCAAGGTTGAAGCAGGCAATCAAGGCTGGAGAGCTTGCGGCACTGGTTGGAGGACAACTCATTGACGCCGCGCTTGAAAAAGGAATTATCAGCGAGAGCGAAGCTGCCACCATGCGAGAGTATGACAGCCGCGTCATGGAAATCATTCATGTTGATGAATTTGAATACGACAGTTTTCAAAGACCGGGTCCCGTAAAGAAATCATCCGCCAGGAAGGCAGGCACGGGGCAGGCGGCAAAGAAAACGACGAAAAAGGCGGCGAAGAAGACCAGCAGGAAAAAGGCCGCCAACAAGAGCGACGCGAAGTCATCGGAACTCGAAGAAGT
>CAZXDV010000005.1:0-24618 GCA_964639535.1 uncultured Enterobacteriaceae bacterium
CAGGTAAGTGTAATAGGTCAGATCAGGAGTGTTGTACTTACCATAGTGCTTGAGCAACTCTTTTGCCCTCTCCGGGTTTCCGGACTGTAACAGGGCTTCAGAATAATTCAGTACCAGTGGTCGATAATCCGGGTATAGATTGTGTGCAATCTCAAAGTACCTGAACGCCTCCGCAAAATTTCCCGCCTGCACTTCAAGATCGGCTGCCGCGAGCAGGAAAGAGGTATTCTCCGGGGACTCCTTTAACAGGGCCTGTAGCTGGTCCCTGGCCTGCTCAAACTCCCCTGCCCTTGCCAGTGCCAGGGCATGGCCATAGCTAAGAGCGGCAACATTCTCAGGGAATTGTTCATTCTTTATGCGGTGCTCAAAAAACTCAACTGCCTGCCTTGGGTCGCGCCTTGTAATCACAAACAGCTTTGCCTTGATTAAATCGTAGCTGGCGCTTTCCTCGTACTCCATGTTAACGGGAAATGTTTCCGCCCTGGCCCTTGCGTCTGCAATACGGCTGACTGTTAATGGATGTGATCGAAGGAACTCTGGCGCCTGTGCAAAATAGCGCGACTGCTTTTGCAGTTTCTCAAAAAAGCCTGGCATACCCCGGGGGTTGAAACCGGACCTGGTTAACAACTGCATGCCGATACGATCGGCTTCCTTTTCGTTGGCTCGAGTAAAGTTGATTTGCGCCTGCGCTGCCCCACCCTGCACGGCGGCAATTGCGGCCTGGCCAGCTTCCGGGTTCTGGGTAGCAATGAGTATCGCCCCAAGCATCGCCGCCATGGTGGGCAGGCTCATCCTGCTTTGCGCTTCTGCTCCACGAGCCATGTGTTTCTGCGTCACATGTGCAACCTCGTGTGCCATCACTGCGGCAAGTTCACTTTCTGTTTCTGAATTAAGGATTACCCCGGCATTTATCCCGACGATACCCCCGGGAGCTGCAAACGCATTTATCAAGCCATCGTTAACCACAAAAAAAGTAAATTGCTGGACGTTGTTGTCACTGTTGGAGACCAGCCTGTAACCGATGGACTGGATGTAGGTTTCAATCTCGGCATCGTTAAGAATAGGCGTGGTGTGCCTGACATGGTTTAAAAATGCCTGCCCGAGGCGCCGTTCATACTCAGGCGACAGGATCGCCCCCGTTGAATCACCGATGTCCGGCAAATCCAGCGTGCTAACCGCGGGCAGCTGCGCCGAAAAAAGCAATAACGAGAGCAAGGATGAGAGTAAGACTTTCATTGATAATTATATGAAATCCGTATGCTTTTTTGAGTAATTCGTAGTGTTTTAGTTCCTGCTGAGTTTATAGTATAAACCCTTTCTTGCCGGCAACGGCAGGTTTAGCTGGATTCACGCTAACCATATGATAAACATGTGAATAAGCAAACATTATGAAAATACGGAGCTAATTAAAGATGGGACAGGCCAAAAATGCTTTTTACGCACAATCCGGGGGGGTCACGGCGGTCATCAACGCATCCGCCTGCGGTGTGATACAGGCGGCAAGAAAAAATACCGACAGGATTGCTAATGTCTACGCCGGTAATAATGGCATCATAGGCGCGCTTACCGAGGATCTCATCGACACCAGCAAGGAGAGTGATGCCAGTATTGCCGCGCTAAGACACACGCCTTCCGGTGCCTTTGGTTCCTGCCGATACAAGCTAAAGGGCCTGGACGAAAACCGCGCAGAGTACGAAAGGCTCATCGAGGTATTCAAGGCACATGATATCGGTTACTTTTTTTACAACGGTGGCGGTGATTCGGCGGATACCTGTCACAAGGTTTCACAGATTTCACAATCACTGGGCTTTCCAATCCAGGCCATACACGTGCCCAAGACAGTGGATAATGACCTGCCTGTCACCGATAACTGCCCAGGATTCGGTTCTGTCGCCAAGTATATTGCCGTGTCGACGAGGGAAGCCTCCTATGATGTAAAATCCATGGCGCGCACTTCCACCAAGGTCTTCGTCATTGAAGTCATGGGCAGGCATGCGGGCTGGATTGCTGCCGCAGGTGGCCTCGCGGCAGACAAGGATAATGATATTCCCGTAGTCATCCTGTTTCCCGAAGTCGAGTTTGACCAGCAACGTTTCCTGGATACTGTTAAAGGTCATGTTGAAAAGTCGGGCTACTGCTCGGTCGTCGTATCCGAGGGTGCACACTGGCCTGATGGAAAATTCCTCGCCGAACAGGGTACCCGTGACGCTTTTGGTCATGCGCAGCTGGGAGGAGCCGCGCCGGTGGTGGCCAACATGATCAAGGATGCCCACGGCTACAAGTATCACTGGGCGGTAGCAGATTACCTGCAACGTGCTGCGAGACACGTGGCATCAAAGACAGACGTGGAACAGGCATACGCGATGGGCAAATCCGCGGTTGAGTTCGCCCTTGCCGGCGAAAATGCCATCATGCCCACCATCGTGCGCACCTCAAATAACCCCTACAGCTGGGAGGTGGGCAAGGTGGCGCTGGCAGACGTGGCTAATGTTGAGAAATTCATGCCGGCTGATTTTATTTCAAGCGATGGCTTTGGTATCACCGAGGCCTGCCGTGAATACCTGCTGCCCCTTATAGAAGGGGAGGATTACCCACCCTATGAAAACGGCATGCCTGTTTATGTCACGCTGAAAAATGAGCCCGTCGCGAAAAAACTGGAAAGCAGTTTCGAACTATAGCTGCCTATTTTAAGTTATGCAGCTTCAGGGCCGGTGGATACTTTTATTCATTGGCTTACTGCTGCTTGTTCTAAGCTTTACCACTCCACTGGCTGATGAAACTCCTGGATTCATAAAAGAAACCTGGCAGCTCGGCCACGTACTGATGTTCTACGCATTGGTATATTCCGCCTTTCCCTTGATAGTCGGACGGACAAAATCCGCTTCATGGCTCGTGGTCGTGATCCTGCTATCGAGTCTTGTCCTGGGTCTTGCCATTGAATTCTTACAAATTTACGTGGGCCGGGAGTTTTCACTTCGGGATATCGTTCTTGATTTACTTGGTGCATTACTTGCCATCAGCGTTCTCACCTGGCAGAAAAAGCTTCCGGTCAGCAAAAAAATGGCCGCCTTTATTATGTCTGGTAGTGCCCTGCTCGGTCTTTATGGGATAAGCCCTTTCGTATTGACAGTGGTGGACGAAATTCATATGCACAGGCAATTTCCCCGCCTGTGCGATTTTGAATCTCCTCTTGAAGCACGACGTTGGAAAGGCAATGTCTCCCGGGTTCAATTCCCCGGGACAAATTCTGCAAACCGGGTTCTGAAAAGTGAGTTCAAGACGACCCGCTACAGCGGGATAAGCCTGAAGTCTTTCGTCAGGGACTGGACAAGCTACGAAAGCCTGGTTTTCGATGCGTTTGTCCCGCACCAGCAACCATTAAGGCTCACAATCAGGATACATGACAACAAGCACTACTCACGGGGGCATGGAAATTATCACGATCGTTATAACCAGCAACTCGAGTTGAGCCCGGGGTGGAATCAAGTCCGCGTTTCGCTGGAAGATGTCAGGAATGCGCCATCAGGGCGCCAGATGGATATGCACAACATCAGCCGAATCGGTATTTTTACTTCCGGGCTGGCAAAAACACGTTTGCTCTATCTTGACGCGTTTCGACTGGAAATATGAGACCGAGTCTCTTTCAGGGGAATGTAGGAGTATCCCGAGCCAGGGAAACACGGCCACGTTACGCCCATTATCCACCGTGATTTACGTATGAATTATCAAAAATATGGCTTTTTTTGCGGCTGGGACCTAAAAATGGCATTCCTGCCTTTGAACTTGGGCCGGTAACAAGTAAAATCCCTGCGCTTTTTTAATGAATTGTGGGCTCAGACCCCCAATTTTCGTAAATCAACTCTTGGAATCCAATCTTTGGGGGAATAATTTTGATGTCAGGCATAACAATATGGGTAACCCTGGTGCTGTCGCTGATGGGCCTGGGAATCGCCTTTTTTTACATGAAGAAGGTGGTAAGCATACCGCTGGATCTTGGACTGGATGAGGAACAGGGCAAGAAGCTCACCTTTATCCACGGTGCTATTGCCGAAGGCGCGATGGCCTTTTTGAAGCAGGAATACAAGATCCTGACGATATTCATGGTGGTATTTGCGGCCATTATCGCAGTCCTGATCAACGACAAGCATACCCCTGATATTCATGAGGGTATCTATACCGCTATTGCTTTCCTCTTTGGTGCAGCGATTTCCATTGCTTCTGGCTACATAGGCATGAAAGTGGCAACCCAGGGCAACGCCCGGACTACGGTTTCCGCGAAGAAGGACATTTCCGCCGCTTACGACGTAGCCATTAACTCAGGCGCGGTAATGGGCTTTGCCCTCGTAGGCCTGGCGACCCTCGGGCTGATTATCATCTACGTGGTGATGAGCGCCCTGCTTTCCGACCTTGGGCCTGAGAATAACCATATCCTCATGGAAGTGATTGCCGGCTTTGGACTGGGTGGGTCGACAATCGCATTGTTTGCTCGCGTTGGCGGAGGAATCTTCACCAAGGCTGCAGACGTTGGTGCCGATCTTGTGGGCAAGGTTGAGCAGGGCATCCCCGAGGATGACCCGCGTAACCCTGCAGTTATTGCTGATAACGTTGGCGACAACGTGGGTGATGTTGCGGGTATGGGTGCTGACCTTTTTGGTTCCTGTGCTGAAAGCACCTGTGCTGCGATGGTGATCAGCGCGGTGGTCTTTGCCGGCAACCCGGATGCATTGCTGTACCCGATTTTGATCAGTGCTGTAGGTCTTCCGATAGCCCTGGTCACCAAGCTCATGGTCGGCGTAAAGACTGAAGACGATGTTGCTCCTGCGTTAATGAAGCTGCTGATCATCTCCAGCGCTATCATGGCAGTAGTGATGTACTTCGTCACGGTTGCCCTGATCCCGGACAACTTCGTTATTAAAGGAGCGGACTACACGAACCTTGGCGTTTACTTCTGCTTTTTTGCCGGACTGGTGGCGGGCCTGGCTGTCGGTTTATTGACCGGGTACTACACCTCCGAAAAATATGCACCCGTTAAGGAAGTCGCCAAGTCCTGTGAGACTGGTGTTGCTACCAATATCATCTATGGCCTTGCACTGGGTTACAAGAGTACGGTGCTTCCCTACCTGGCAATCGCAATTAGTATCTTCATCTCCTGGGAGCTGGCGGGTATGTACGGCATCGCTATCGCCTCCCTGGGCATGCTGGGAAGCCTGGTGCTGACCCTGACCATCGACGCTTACGGGCCTGTTGCCGATAATGCCGGTGGTATTGCAGAGATGGTAGGCCTGGAATCAGAAGTCAGGCGTAGAACCGACATCCTTGACTCCGCTGGTAATACGACAGCTGCAATTGGTAAGGGCTTTGCAATCGGCGCTGCAATATTAACCTCGCTGGCCCTGTTTGCGGCTTTCATCACCGCCGCTGAAACATTGCGCGGTGAACCGATCAGGATGAGCTTGCTCGAACCCCTGGTGTTCACCTTCCTCTTCATTGGTGCGGTTCTGCCATTCCTGTTCACTGCCATGACGATGAAGTCAGTCGGTGCTGCAGCATTTGCCATGATTGAAGAGGTACGTCACCAGTTCAAGACTATCTCGGGCATCATGGAAGGTACGGGCACACCTGACTACGCAAAGTGTGTAGCCATATCAACCCAGGCCGCCCTGAAAGAAATGATCGCTCCCGGCGTATTGATCATGGGCTCGCCCATCGTCGCAGGCTTCCTGTTTGGTGTTGAAGCTGTCGCCGCGATGTTGATTGGCTCGCTGGTTTCCGGCGGTGTGCTGGCCATCGCATCATCCAACAGTGGTGGCGCATGGGATAACGCGAAGAAATTTATCGAGGCCGGCAACCACGGCGGCAAAGGCTCGGATGAGCACGCTGCAGCAGTTGTCGGTGATACCGTGGGTGATCCGATGAAAGATACTTCCGGCCCTTCACTGAACATCCTCATCAAGCTGTCTGCTATTCTCAGCCTGGTGTTCACGCCGTTCTTTGTTCAGTATGGCGGTATCCTGACTTAAGCGTGTTATCAACGTCCAGGAAAAGGGAGTCTTCTGACTCCCTTTTTTTATGCCTGGCTTTTATTCAACATCGCTGACGCCCGGCCTGATTGCCAGCGGGGGGCATGATGTTTTAAAGTGGGACCCGGCTTAATTTCCAAATGGCGCTTTATTTTTATGTCCCTGGTTTATCCAACATTGCTGCTTTCTGTTGTACTGGCATCCGCCGACGGCCCAAAAAATTTCACCATCATGGATTACTGGAGGAGTAAATGTGAAGAAGGTGACCAGGTGGCCTGCGCCAAGCTGGAAAAAAGCAAGGAAGCAAATGCAAAACTCATAAAACTCAATGCGCTGGCCGATGCCTTTAGCGTCAGCATTAATCCTGAAGAGTACATGCTGGGTAAAAAGCCCAACCTGGGGAAAGCATACCCGGTTGTGCTTGAAAGCTATCTCGAATCGTTTCCACAGGATGATGGCAGCGGTGGGGACAAGTACGCCATCGACTACTGTTCAAAGCACTTTCACAATTACTGGCTAAACAAGAAATTCTGGTGGCCTACAGACGCAGAGGATAAACCCGACTGGTCAACCATCTATGTCTACATCGTGGATCATTACCACGGCATATGCCTGAATCGCTCCTTTTAGCAGTTGAACCGGCTCAGGACTTTCCGTTAATACCCAGCAGCTCGGCTGTTTCCTTTACAGGCAAGCCCATGACGGAAGAATAGCTGCCTTCCAGCCTGCGCAGAAAGACTGCGGCGCCCCCTTGAATGCCATAACCTCCCGCCTTGTCATAGGGTTCTCCGCTCTGACAATAAGACTCGCACTGCTGCCTTGAGATCGTATCGAAACAAACCTTGTTCACACTCAGGCGCTGGCTAACCGTGGAACCCAGTAACACGACCGCGGTAATTACCCTGTGACATCTTCCGGACAGGTCCTGCAGCATTTGCATGGCGTCATCATGGCTGGACGGCTTTCCAAGTACCCGTTCATCGAGAACTACTTCAGTATCAGCAGCCAGCACCATGTGCTCACCCTGGACCTGTTCCCTGGCAGCTCGTGCTTTTTCCAGTGCCAGCCTGGTGACGTAATCCTCGGCAGTCTCACTGCCATTCCAGGTTTCATCAATATTCGCCGACAGCGTTTCAAATTCGACACCGATTGATTGCAGGAGCTGTCGTCGTCTCGGGGATTTTGAAGCAAGATACAACACGGCTTTACTGGCGGTGGTAGGGGTGGTTGCGTAACACAGACCAGGCGCGGTAAAGCTGTTCCACCAGTACAATTCGCGCCAGTCCGTGGGGAAAGGTGAATGCGGACAGGCTCAATAGCTCGTCCGCTTGCTGGCGCAAGCTTTCATCTACGCCATCAGCGCCACCGATGACGAAACTGGCGTTGATACCCTGCTGCATCCAGCTTTCTATCTTTCCCGACAATGCAAGGGTATCGAGAGGTTTGCCCTTTTCATCAAGTACCACGAGTCGATGATTGGCTGGAATGTGACTGGAGATACGTTCGGCTTCCTGCCTGGTGATATTTTCCCGGCTATTATTGCGGTTTCGCTTTACCGCAGCCACCTGGTGCAGCTGCACCTTGAGCTCGGGGGGGAAGCGCTTGATGTATTCATTTACACCCTTGTCGACCCAGTCCGCCTGGCGCTTACCGACTGCGACGATATTGATTTGCATATCAGCTGGAAGACTCGGCTATTGGCTTTTCTTCAGACCAAAGTTTCTCCAGTTGATAATAGGCGCGCGTGTTTGGGTGCATAAGGTGGGCTATGACATCGCCGAGATCTACCAGTACCCAGTCGCCCCGTTTTCCTTCCACGCCAAGTGGTTTATTACCTTCTTTCTTGGCGAGCTCAACAACTTTTTCTGCCAGTGCTTTCACCTGTCGCTCCGAGCGGCCACTGGCAATAATCATGCGGTCAGTAATGGTGGTAATTCCTGTCACGTTGATGACCTGCACATCAATAGCCCTGGCATCATCAAGTACTGCGACGATTTTCTCGGTAAATTCGTTAATGTCGATGGTAGAGACCCTCTTTATTTATGTATGAGTATACATCCTCGCAAAGTAAAGGATGGACGATCTTTTTATTGTCTATGTTCTGGCGAATAAAAGTGGATGAAATATCCCTTTCCGGCAGCTGCAACACCAGCGTTCGCCCGGCAGGTTCTTGATGCAAGTCAGCCATTTGCCCGGTACGCGTGTCCGAAAAAAACTGCTGCAATTCTCCGTTTTCGGGTTCCAGCACTGCTCCAGGGCGGTTAATTATGATGAGATGTGCCAGCGACGGTATCTCCTGCCAGTCCATCCAGGTATGAAACGAGAGAAAAGCATCTGCTCCCATCACCATGCAAACAGGCGAATCGTGAAATTCCTGGCGCAGGGATCGAAGGGTATCCACGGAATATGAAACACCCTGCCGTAGAAGCTCCCTTTCATCAATAACAAGCCCTGGAACATCGGCTACAGCAAGACGAAGCATGCGCAGTCGATGTTCCGGTGAGGCCAGGGGTTTTTCACGGTGCGCTGGGATGAAAAGCGGCATGAGTCTCATTTCCGCAAGTTCACACTGCTGGTACACATCTCTTGCAAGACCGATATGCCCCAGGTGAACAGGATCAAATGTTCCGCCCAGTACGCCGATCGCCTTTTTCATTTATTCTTCAAGAAATCAGCTCGTTGTGTACTGGTTACCATCGAGGCCTGTTATTTTCTCATTCCCTCGTCTGTCCATCACCCATCACGATATATTTTTGTGATGTCAGGCCTTCAAGACCAACCGGTCCCCGCGCGTGAAACTTGTCTGTGCTGATGCCAATCTCGGCACCCAGTCCAAATTCAAACCCATCCGCGAAACGGGTAGACGCATTGACCATGACAGAGCTGGAATCGACTTCTCTTAGAAAACGACGTGCGTTATCAAGATTTTCAGTGACAATAGAATCGGTGTGCTGCGAGCCGTAGTGGTTGATATGGGAAATGGCCTGCTCGAGGCCGTCCACCACCTTTACAGACAGGATCGGCGCGAGGTATTCCGTGTGGTAATCCTCTTCACTGGCACTCCCCGCATAGCTGGTAATTTCCCGGGTAATTTCACAACCACGGAGTTCTACACCAGCCTTTTCATACATGGGCACGAGTTTTTCAAGTGCCTTCTCGGCAACGGCCTTCGACAGGAGCAGGCATTCCATGGCATTACACACACCATAGCGATTAGTCTTGGAGTTGTAAGCAATTGCCACCGCCTTATCAATATCTGCAGAGTCATCAATATACACGTGACAGATGCCGTCCAGGTGCTTGATCACCGGCATACGTGCTTCCGCGCTTACCCTTTCTATCAGGCTCTTGCCGCCGCGGGGAATAATGACATCAACATATTCAGGCATCCCCAGCATTTCACCAACGGCTGCCCTGTCACCCGTCTCAATGACCTGCACAGCGCTGCCGGGCAAACCGGCCTGTTCAAGCCCACTACTTATGCAGCTCGCAATGGCCTGGTTTGAGTGTAATGCTTCTGAGCCACCCCGCAGCAAACAGGCATTGCCTGACTTGATACACAGGGCTGCCGCATCTGCGGTCACGTTTGGACGGGATTCATAAATGATTCCAACCACGCCCAGCGGTACCCGCATCTTGCCAACTTCGATGCCGGTCGGACGCCTCGCCATCTGGCTGATTTCACCAATTGGATCAGGCAGGCCGGCAATTTGCTCAAGACCTTCTGCCATGGCCTCTATCCTGCCCGGGGTTAACTCCAGGCGTTCAAGCATGGCGCTGTCGAGACCTTTTTCCTTACCAGCAGACAGGTCCAGGGCATTTTTTTCAATTAAATGCTCCTGTTCCTCAAGCAGCCGGGCAGAGATCAACGCAAGAGCGTTATTCTTCGCTCCCGTGTCGGCCTTTGCCATTTCCTGCGCGGCAGAACGGGCTTCTTGCCCGACATTCCGCATATACGCTTTTACATCCATTCCGATCAATTCCAGGGTAATTTCAAGCTACTTGGTAGTCCCGCTGTGCGGGATGACGCTGTTTTCAACTGCTCCCTTGCGGGGATGGAAAGGATTGTAACCTGACACCTGCTATGCGAAACAGGTAATTTTCGAGCAAATCCCAGCGATTACAGGGGATTGCACCCTTGAGACCCCGGTCCACGATGCTGGCAAGCTTAAGCATGCTATCCAGCTGGGCAGGGTTATACCTTCTCAACACCGCTTTTACCGCGGCCTTCTTTTGCTGCCAGATCTGGTTTGTATAAAAAGCCTTATCCTCGGAAATACCGGCACTGACATCGTGGGCTACAGAGCAAACCCGCCGGATTTCCCACATCAGGGCACCGAAAATTGCCAGTGGTTCAGCGCCCTCGGATTTGAGACCATTGAGCATACGCGTCATTCTCGTGGTATTTCCACCCAGGCTGCTGGCGACGAGGTCAAAAACGTCATAGCGGGAACTGTCGGAAACGGAATCCATAACATCCTGCAACTCTACCCTGTCACTCTCAACCAGCAGGGCAAGCTTGTCGATCTCCTGTTTTGCGGCGAGCAGGTTTCCCTCGACACGCTCAGCAATGAGATCTGCAGCATCCCTGTTGATACTCTTGCCCTGGCTTTTCATCCTGTATGAAATCCAGCTCGGTAGTTGCCCCGCCTCGACCGGCCACAGCTGTATACAGACACCCGACTCGTCCAGTGCCTTGAACCACTTGCTTTGCTGGGTGCGCTTGTCAATCCTGGCAGAACTGATGAGGAGTACATCATCGGATGTGTGCGCACTCACGTAATCCACCAGCGCGGCACCGCCCTCCTTACCTGGCTTTGCTTCACCCATTCTAAGTTCAATCAAGCGCCGGCTGGCAAACAGGGACATCTCGGCATTACTGGTCGCCAGGGAAGTCCAGTCAAAATCCCTGCCCACTTCAAGTACCAGCCGCTCCTCGCAACCGTGCTCGCGTGCTTTCTCTCGAATGAAATCGGTGGTTTCAAGCATTTGCAGGGGTTCATCCCCGCTGACAAACCAGGTGCCGGACAGCCCCTGGCGTTCGATGTGATCAGCTAGCTGCTCTGCCCTCAGGCGCATTTAACTAGTTATCGCCCGCTTCCGTGTTCAGGCGACGAATAATTTCATCTGCGGCGAGATCTACAAGTTCTGCATTGATGGCTTCTTCTTCCTCAAAGGTACCGAGCACGGCATCTTCGTCAAAAGTGTAGTCCTTGGCGAACCTGATTTCCTCGCGTGCTACCAGTTCCGCACCACCGACCTCTCGCAGGGAGATAAACAGGGAAAGGGAGAGCTGGTACTCTTCTACTTTTCCGGTTACTGCAGACACGCTCAACACGGTTTGCTCAAACCTTTCCCTTTCAAGGTTTAAAACATACCTGGCTTTTTCAATTTCTTTAGCTGGTTTTGCCCCCGCAAGGGAAAGCTGCTCCCTGACCTTCAGTGCCACTGTAGAAGCACGTTTATCAGCGACAAATACCTTTGCTACCTCGGCGCGGGTTTTCTTTGGAGAGGAACCACGAAGATGATAGCCACAGGCACTGAGTGAAAACAGCAGGAGTATTACCAGGCAACGGGTTTTCGTATTCATGTTATGCATGCCAGTATTTACGAGCGTGATTAGACTACAGTGTAACTCAAGCCACCACGATGTTCACCAGTCGGCCAGGTACGATAATCACCTTCCTGATCTCACCTTCACCGGTAAAACGCTGAACATTGCTGTCACCAAGGGCAGCGGTTCGAATATCTTCCTCGGCGGCGTCTGCTGCCACGTTGATCCGGGCCCTGAGTTTCCCGTTTACCTGCACTATCAATTCAATGCTTTCCTGCACCAGTGCCGTTTCATCGGTGCCGGGCCAGCTGGCATCGATCAGCAGGCCTTTCTCCCCCAGCGCTTCCCACAGTGATTGCGTAATATGCGGAACGATGGGAGCCAGTAACAGCACGATGGTACGCAGGCCTTCATGTATGACATGTCGCGCCTCGTCCCCCCGGTCCTTGTGCCGAGTCAAGGCATTCAACAATTCCATCACTGCCGCAATTGCGGTATTGAAGGTATAGCGTCGCCCGATATCATCATTCACCTTGGCAATGGTCTCGTGGATCTTTCGCCGCAAATTCCTGTTTTCCTCGCCCAGTTCTCCAGGCTCCGTTCCCGCTGCAGGCCCGGCCTCAAGTTCAGCATGGGCAAACTTCCACAGGCGCTTGAGAAAGCGATAAGCGCCCTCGACGCCGCTACTTGACCATTCCAGGCTCTGGTCAGGTGGCGAGGCAAACATGGTAAAAAGACGCGCGGTGTCTGCACCATATTCCTGTATGAGTGAATTGGGATCGACACCGTTGTTCTTGGCCTTCGACATCTTGCCCATACCGGCACTTTGCACCGGCTTGCCATCTTCCAGCAGGGTGGATTCAACCCGCTGCCCCTTGTCATCGACCTCGGTACTGACATCATCAGGATTGTAGTAAACAGTTCGCTCATCATCGGACTGGCGATAGAAAATTTCATTCAGCACCATGCCCTGGGTCAGCAGGTTGGAAAACGGCTCATCGACCTGCAGCAACCCCAGGTCGCGCATGACCTTTGTCCAGAAACGCGAGTACAGGAGATGCAGTATGGCGTGTTCTATGCCGCCAATATACTGGTCTACCGGTAGCCAGTAGTGCACCCTGTCATCAGTCATGGCATTGGCCTGGTCAGGGCAGGCATAGCGAATGTAGTACCAGGATGAGTCCACGAAGGTGTCCATGGTATCCGTCTCCCTTCGTGCTTCACCACCGCACCTGGGGCAGCTGCAGTTAATGAAACTGTCGAGCTTTCCCAGTGGGCTGCCTGCTCCATCCGGCACCAGGTCGTCGGGCAGCACAACGGGCAGGTCTTCGTCTGGAACTGGCACTTCACCACAGTCCGGGCAATGGATAATGGGTATCGGGCAGCCCCAGTATCTTTGCCGGGAAATACCCCAGTCTCGCAGGCGGTAAACGGTTCTCGCCACGCCCAGGCCCTTTTCTTCCAGCGCCTTGATGATGGCATCGCAGGCGGCTTTGAATTCAAGACCGGAAAACTCGCCGGAATTAACCGTGACACCATAGTCACACCATGCTTCTTCAAGGGGCTCGGGTAAGGCTTCCTTTGCAGGATGAATCACTGTCCTGATTGGCAGCGAGTACTTTGTTGCGAATTCAAAATCCCGCTCGTCGTGGGCGGGTACGGCCATAATGGCACCTTCACCGTAACCCATCAGGACATAGTTAGCGATCCAGATTGGGACCGCCTCGCCGGTCAGCGGATGCTCGGCCGTCATGCCGGTATCCATGCCGAGCTTTTCCTGGGTCGCAATATCTGCCTCCATCACTGCACCACGCCGGCACTCTTCTATAAAATCCTGTAGCCCGGGATTATCAAGCGCCGCTTTCTGTGCAAGTGGGTGCTCAGCGGCGATAGCCATGTAGGTCGCACCCATCAGCGTATCAGGCCGTGTCGTAAAGACCTTTAATGCACCGTCTTCTCCGTTTAAGGGGAAACTGATCTCCGCACCTTCACTTTTACCGATCCAGTTTGCCTGCATGGTGCGAACTCTCTCCGGCCAACCGGACAAGCTGTCCAGCTCAGCCAGCAACTCCTCGGCGTATTCTGTGATACGCATGTAATACATCGGGATTTCGCGCTTTTCCACGACTGCGCCTGTACGCCAGCCGCGCCCATCGATAACCTGCTCATTGGCAAGCACGGTTTGATCGACCGGATCCCAGTTCACGGTCCCGGTAGTCTGGTAGACCAGGTCTTTTTCCAGCATGCGCAGGAAAAACCACTGGTTCCAGCGGTAGTATTGTGCATCGCAGGTTGCCAGCTCGCGGCTCCAGTCAAGTGCAAAACCCAGTGATTGCAACTGCCCGCGCATGTAATCAATGTTATCCCGCGTCCAGCTGGCGGGGGGTTTACTGTTAGCCATTGCGGCGTTTTCCGCAGGCAGTCCAAAGGCATCCCAGCCCATGGGCTGCAGCACATTTTTTCCATTCATGCGCTGGTATCGGGCAATCACATCACCGATGGTGTAATTGCGTACGTGCCCCATGTGCAGCTTTCCACTCGGATAGGGAAACATGGAAAGGCAGTAAAACTTTTCCCTCGTCGTATCCTCGGTGACTTTAAATGCTTCGGCCTGCTCCCATGTCTGTTGCACGGCGGCTTCCACGTCGGCTGGTTTGTATTGCTTATCCATTGGTTCGTTGAGTGCTTAAAAAACTCTTAAGCATACAGTAGTGAGCTTTGCTGGAACAGCGCGTGTATCCTGTTACTCATCAGGTGTCGAGAGCACACACCTTGAGGGGTAATTTCAGCTTATTTCGTGACAGCTGGTATTCCTCATATATGCCGGTGTAGTCTGCGGCACCGTACTGGCTGAATATCTCTGCGAAAACATTTGGTAGTTTTCTATAGGGCGACAAACCGAGGTCCTGCAGCATGATATCAATATACTGCTGAAAGCGCGTGTTGACGGCACAGGAACGTGACGGCTCAAAGTGGATATGTTCACGTTTCCATTGCAGCACCCTGCCAATACTTTTTTCCATTTCTTCAGCCGAAGGTAGCTCCAGATCACCTTCAAGATATGCCGATAACCACAGCATCCCCACCTCGGCGGCAGGCACGTGCATGAAGCCATGATTGAAACCCGCAAAAGCCATGTTGGGTATTCTTGGATGCAGCAGGTGTCGATACAACTGTACTCCATCATTTTCTTTCTCCAGTATCTGCCGGTATTTCTCCGGCATGAAGGGAAAGCGCGGTGAGCTGGATCCAAGGCTGAGTACAGCAAGGTCACAGGCAATCCTGTCTCCGTTTTTCAGTTGCACACCCTCTTCCGTGAAGCTGGCAATCTCGCCATGGCAGGGAAACAGTTTTTCATCGGCTACGTATTTTAGATACATCTGCGGCGCCATCGCGGCAGCTGAACGCAAATCTCCAATAATATGGTGCCTGGGGATCACCGCGGCCAGCCCGGCCCTGGCTTTCTCACTTCGGCCAAGACCCCTGAAAAAATTCTGCGTCCGCGCAATCGCGGCGATGAAATTCCAGTTTGCCCGAACCAGGAAAGCCAGTTTCTGGTGCAGGAACCTTTCAAATTTATTTGGTTGCACCCAGCTTGGCATCACCACTGTTCCCATGCGGCAAAACATAAAGTGAGTGTAGTGAATCCCAAGCATGTAAAACGGGATCATCCATCTCGGCGTGCGAAAAACGTGGTGTACCTCGCGAGCCCGCTCCACCGCAAACGTCGCCATATCGAGGGCGCTTTTGCCAAACCCTGCCACCAGCACTCTCTTGTCATTAAAGATATCCAGCCCTTCAACTTCTCGCTCGGTGATAATCTCGCCCCGAAACGATTCCTGTCCCTCGAAGCGAGGCTGGTGCTTGCCCTCGCTATACTGGCCAATTGAAACGATGGCAAAATCAAAGTCAGCGCTACCTCTTCCATCCGCACTGGAATAGGTCAGTCCCCAGCCGTTTTCCCTTTCCTCAAGAGCGACGACTTCATGCCCAAGCTTTATTTCAAGGCCAAGCGTTTGCACGGCCTCGTTCAGGTATTGCCTTATTTGTCCACTGGTAGGGTGACGATCGGGTGGAGACTTCCATGGGATATCTGACAGCCGGTAGTGTTGGCCGGTGTTCTGTAAACGCACATCAGGGTAACCCAGTGCCCAGACGCCACCGAGTTCCCCGGACTTCTCATACACCGTAACCTGGTGACCACTTTTCACCATGTAGTGGGCTGCGACGATGCCGGATATGCCCGCACCTATGACTGCAATTCTCATTTGCTCTCGATAACTGCTATTTATGTATGACAATGCTTTGGTACCATTATCTACGCACTCACAATATAAACAAGTTCGGGAGCCTTACCATGTATCTGACAGCCGGGCATTTCAAATTTACCGACGCAGGTCTTCCCCGCGCCAGGGAACTCATGAACAAGATCGTTGAAATCGGTCGCAGCGAAGAAGGTATTGTTCAATACACTTTTTATCCGAACCCCGATAAGGACAATGCCTGGTTTCTTTTTGAAGAGTGGGAATCAAAAGAGGCCCATGACGCCCATTTCGAGAGTGATGCCATGCAGGCACTGGTGCCCGAGTTTTTTGAACTCCTGGCGGAAGAACCCAGCGTATCCTACTTTGACGCCACCCTGGTTGCCTCGCTGTAGTTAAAACGGGAGGCAATTTTTTTGCCGCAGCGACTCACAAGAGAACTGCTGATCCAGGGTACATCGGAACTGGCTGCCCGCGACCCGTCCCTTGCGGACGTGATAGATAACCACGGCGTGCCGCCCATGTGGGGACGAAAGGCGGGTTATGCGGCACTTGTAAAAATTATTCTTGAACAACAGGTGTCGCTGACATCCGCGGCCGCGGTATACAAAAAGCTCGAGTCGACGGTCACAGAAATCTCGCCGGAAGAGATCGTTAAACTCTCCGCTGGGGGCCTGCAGAACCTCGGGTTTACCCGGCAAAAAGCCGGTTATACGGAGGGCCTGGCGCGTGCCATCCTGGACGGTGAAATTGACCTTGGGAAACTGGGAAAAATGAGCGATGAGGATGCCCACGCAAGGCTCATCACCATCAAGGGCATAGGGCCATGGACGGCAAACATTTACCTGATAATGGCGCTAAAGCGACCGGACGTCTGGCCCCATGGAGACCTGGCGCTTGCAGAGGCCGCCAGGCGAATCAGGAAACTTTCAAAAAGACCGGGCTATGATGAACTTGACCGAATAGCCCTTGACTGGCAACCCTGGCGTGCGGTGGCTGCACGTATTCTCTGGCACGCTTACCTTTGTGGATATGGTGTAACTAAATGAAGGTAGAAATTTCAAAAGAAGCTTGCGCGGTGCTGGTGCTGGATCTTCAGCAACTGTTCACCAGTCCAACAGGGCCATTTGAAAATCATTCCGCAAGCGGGCTTATTGATAGCGTTAACGAGTTCTGCAGCTTTGCTTACCAGCTGGGTGTGCCAGTTATTTACTCGCGCTATGCCCTGGCTGATGATCTTTCCGATGCCGGATTACTTGCCGATAATGACGTCGTTAGAGCGGGACACTTTTGCGACAGTGCGCCGCTCTCACAACTCGATGAACGGCTTGCGATTCAGCCCGGTGCGATACACCTGCAGCGTAACAGGCCGGGCGCATTCTGGAACGGCAGTCTTCATCAGCTACTTGCCGGCAGGGGCATCAACACCCTGCTAATCTGTGGGCTAAGTATCAACAATGCAATCAGTACCACGGCGCGAGAAGCATTTGCCCACGATATTGCCAGCATTATCATTCGGGAGTGCTGTGGTGCAGCCCCGTTTGAGACCGACGTGGACACCTATTTTGAAATTCTGAACACCTGGACGGCGGAGGTCGTCACCGCTGAAACCGCCAGGCAACGACTACAACACTGACAACAGGGGAGGCACACATGCTGTTTATTTGTTATTTCGAAATTCTACCGGAGAAAATTGAGCAGGTTTCAAAAGGGACCATTACTCATTCAAAGGACCCTGGTACCGAGGGCGTGAAAGTAATATTTGAAGGCGTATCGGCATCACACTGGGGTATTGCGGCCTTTGAGGCAGAGAACGAGGAAGCCGTGTTTCGCTTTATTCGGCCCTGGACCTCCCTCAATGGAAAGATCCTGGTTGCACCGGCACTTCGCGTGGATAACGGCGAATACGCAGAGCGATTTCCGACCGAAATACTGAACTAGCGATAGGCGGCGGTCAGGGAAAGATCAAAGGTCATCACTTCGCTTACCATTAGCTGCGCCTTTGCATGGCATAGTGCTTCCAGCGACGACAGGTCTTCGTTGAATTCCAGGGCCTTTTCCCTGTCGTCAAAGTTGAGGGTCCATATTAACGAATAATCCGGCCGTGAGTCCTGGGCCAGCCCGGAAAGGCAAAAATCCGTTTCTGTCCAGCTCACGCTATCAAGGCCTTCCAGGATCCCTGACTGGGCATCGCTGATTTCCTGCCTTGAAAGTTCACCTTTATCACTACATGGAAAAAATATCTTTATCCTGCATGGCGCCAGCATAGGCCCGTCAGAATCCTCGCATTCTGCCGCTGTCATCCCGGGCTTGATAGTAGTGTAGTTAATTTCATCGGCGCCAATCTTTTCCGAGTCGGGATGACCCTTTACAAAAAAGTCACAAAAATCCCGCATGCCATTTGCGCTGTCAAAATGCACCATGCAAACCGCCGCATGGGGAGTTTCAGAATTCAATGGTCGATCAGCATCACAAAAGTTCAAGTCACTGTGGCGCATGGATGTACCCACTGCCAGTGGCAGGTGATTATTCATGTAGTAGGTCCAGTCAAAACCTGCACCTTCAGTTGTGGGGTAAGTAATCGTGATTCTATACATGTGTAACTACCTCAGCCTGGATTATCCTGTTAGTGAAAGAGTATCAGCTGTCATGAACCAGCGCTGCGATGCCATCCGCATCCAGTCGATAGGTGATCCACTCGTCCTGTGGCCTTGCGCCCAGTGACTTGTAGAAGTTAATCGCCGGTTCGTTCCAGTCAAGCACGTTCCACTCAAATCGACCACAGCCCTTCTCCTTTGCCAGGCCAGCAAGGTACACAAGCAGGGCTTTTCCTGCACCGATACCCCTGTAATCCGGCGCAACATACAGATCTTCCAGGAACAGCCCTGGTCGTCCGACCCACGTGGAATAATTGTAAAAATAAAGCGCAAAACCAATGGCTTTTCCATCATACTGGCAAATCACCGCTTCCGCTTCCCTGTTGGAAATGGCGCGTTCTATGTCTTCAGTGGTGGCCCTGACCTCGTGTTCGGCTTTTTCATAGATGGCCAGCTCGGTAACAAAACCAAGAATAGTACCTGCATCACTTACACCGGCGGGACGTATCTCTATACCTGTCACTGTCTATCTCCCCTGTTATTATAAAAATGCCTGTCCATCTTCCCTTGCTGCATAAAGCAGGCAATCCATTTTTGCAATTTGCGGATCGTTAGTCACCATGAAAAGCTTCAATGCTCGAGCTGTATAAAGCTCATCGCCATCTATCGTGATGAGTTCATCGACGATACTGTTGCCGTCATGATCAACGGCCCTGAAGATATCCTGCCCTCGTTCACCGACCCAGCCAAGATGAGTGGCTTCAGCAACTGCACCGTAATTCAGCCGCTCGATACCCGGCAACAGGACCAGGTCATAATTTGCACTGCGACCATTTGCATAAGCGAGGCTGCAATCTGCAGCTAACTCCAGGCGAACCGGGTTTTGAACAATTTTTACATCCACGCCACCCGCGCCCCGAGAGAATATCTCTGGCATGTTCATAAAAGCCTGCAACCCTCTCCAGGCAAGTTCATCAGCTTCCCTGTCCATCCTTCCACCACATTCGATAGTTGCTGTAGGACACAGGTGATCTGCAATCTCCATCAGCGCACCGATACGCAGGTCATTGGTAACCAGCACGTCACTGAATAATGACACCAGTGCCTGGTGCTGCTCGTCGCTTGAAACGGCCACCCCGAAACCAGGCCCCGAACCAGAGGTATTATGTATATCCACTACCGCCTCTGGCTTTGCGTTTGTCAATACTTCGAGGATCTGTTCTGCAACTTCACCCTGGCTATCGTCAAAAGGTGCCCTGAAACACCGATTCAAGTCCCTCTTGCCCGGGGCCACCCTGTGACTAAAGGAGGGTGCAAGCAAGGCGGCTTCAATTGAAGCTACGATACATACCACGTTGACCACGGGTGTCGCACCACTTCTGAGCCAGCGTTGCAGGGCCTTAACACCTGATGGTTCATTGCCGTGTAGTAATGTGACCATTGCCCTGCAACGATCCTGTTGCATTCCCTGTAGGAAGAAGGCAGTCGGACCCTGCAAGACCTTTAGGAAATCCTCGACCGTTCCGTCAACGATAGCGGGATCGACCCTGTCTATAATTTTTAGCCTGTTATCCAGTGAACCTCTCCATGAGAATGGATTCCTACAAGGAGGAAGCCACTTTCCAATCCGCGACTGGTTTATTGGACGCCGAGTTTTCTATCATGCTCTCCAGCATCCTGTGCAGGGAATCCTGCCTGGAATGCTTTTCTTCGAGAGCTGCCACACTTTGCCTCTGCCACCTTGCACCGGTCTGACCTGTTGCCAGCCTTCCCTCGATAACAGCGACATATCGCTCAACTTCTTTTTTTGCAAGGCCAAGACCGGACAGGGCATCCGCAACGCCAGGTAGCAGCGCCGCCAGGATTTCATCAACCGCCTGCTCTTTACATGAATTCTGCCGCGGGGAAGGCCAGACCAGTTTTGCCTGCAGGCCATGTTGCGCTGCCCTGTAAAAATTATATTCAGCGAGGTTGAACGGTATCGCAGGAAGCAGTAAGTCAATGTTACTGCGTATGTGCTCCGTAAGCCCCAGCATAAGCGCGGCATTGGCGACCATGTCTATCGCCGTGGGTCCTGCGGGCAGAGCGCGCATTTCAATACGCAGGTGCCCCCCATCGGCGTCATCAAAAACCGGGCGATTCCAGGTCCAGACAGAGCTTTGCTGCAGCCGAAGCTCGTGCAGGGCAGGTATGGCTTCGTTCTGAATAATCTCCAGTGGATCCTCGTCGGAGCACACCGGCAACAGCGCTGGGTATAGCCTTACCGCTTCAAGGAATAA
Organism: uncultured Enterobacteriaceae bacterium; assembly: GCA_964639535.1. Classification (GTDB taxonomy): domain Bacteria; phylum Pseudomonadota; class Gammaproteobacteria; order Eutrophobiales; family Eutrophobiaceae; genus WLWS01. The sequence goes on from CAZXDV010000005.1 coordinate 20,713, forward strand.
ATTAAACACGCTATCGCGTAACCAGCCATTACCGAAGTTCACCCTTGCCGGACTGTGCCACTTGTAACGATCGGTGATCCGGGTGTCTATAGACTGCTTGAACAGTGGTATGCGGGTTTCTTCCCAGAGCATGTTGCCAAACAGTCCGGGCGAATTGCCTGCAATGGCCAGCACAAGTGGTGTAGCAAGCTGCATGGCATTGTAGGTATCAACAAAGTCCCCGGGGGAGACGCGGTAGTGCAACTGGAACGAGGTATTGGCTCCCTCGAGGGTAACATCCGTCATCTGTAAGCGCAGCGGATCGTCACCGTTTATATCAACCACGAAATCACTGCCACGCTCCTGCAGTAACTGGTTTACCAGGGCATGATAACGCCGACGATCGGTCATGCATGGGGGACCGAAATGCTGCCTGGTCAGGGTCGGCAGGATGCCCACCATGGCTATTCGAGCAGCATGCCCCTCGGCGACTTTTTGCAGGGCATTGAGTTTTGCAGTGATGGCCTGCTCCGTGGACAGCAGTGCCTGCTGATCCAGAAGATAGGGATCCAGGTTGTATTCAAGGTTGTAACGATTTAACTCTACGGTGAGACTGGCATCTCCAGCGTCGTCCAGCACCTCCTGGTTGACCAGTGCCGGCAAGCCCTGCTTATCGACAAGGTACATTTCCAGCTCGGCGCCAATGGAAGCCCTGCCTTCACCAAATCCTTTTTTTTGCAGCAAGTGTTGCAGCGCCAGCAGGTTTCGCTCCAGCCTTTGCTGGAAATTACTATAGTCTTCTGCTGTAAACTCAGTCCTGTCGATCTCGACACCCATGGCACGAGCTTACACCAGAATGAACCATCAACCGTAACAATCTTGCATTGTGGCCGCGCGCGATGAAATTAGAACTGGCCGCCGTGAAGCGGCCAGTCTATCAGCTCACTTTATTTCTTCTTTCCGGAAACCTTGAGAGAGCCGCGGCTTTTTTCTACCAGGGTTTCACTGATCCCTTTCACATCAACAAGCTCATCCACCGAGGTAAACCGGCCATGCTGCTCACGATAGTCGATGATTGCCGCTGCCCGTTTCTCACCAATACCCTTTACACTCATAAGTGTTTCCAGGTCGGCCGTATTAATGTCGACGGGTGAAGCCGCTATACAGAAAAGAGGAAGGGCCAGTAAAACTGAAAGAACTGCCTTGCGAGGTATATTCATATCTATCTCCTTATAGAAATGTGGTAATAAAATTACCCGTGCTCCATGCAACCCTAATGCTAAACAATTTTCGCGTTTTTTAAAACCTCCCGTGATGCCGCTGCCAGGCAGCGCTTGTTTAGCTAGTTGCCGTCAAGCAAGGCATCACTGATGCCAAGGCTGTCGAGGTTAGCCGTTGCTGCGTCGAAGTTTACCTGGGCAATTTCCCTCTGCAGCCCGGCAAGAAAATAACGGATCTCTGCTTCCGCGGCAGTGTTCTCCCGAATATTGACCAGGAAATAATCACTTGCTCCCTTGATAAAGCGCCTGAGCTCGGCTTCCCGCAAGGCCCTGGCCTGGTCAACCTCGTTTTGCGCAAGCCTGAGCAGGTCTTCCGCGGTTTTCAGATCCACAAGGATGTTCCTGACTTCAACCTGTATCCTGTCTTCCATCAGGCGTTCCTGTTGCCTCAGGGCATTCAGTTTTGCCCTGTTCTCTGCCAGCTTGCCGCGCGCCTTTCGTCTCTCCAGGGGCACTGAAAACTGCAGCCCTACTATCACGTCAGTGTCATCCCGTGAAATACCGCCCTCGGCCACATTTCCCAGTGGCTGGTAAACACCCAGGTTGAGATCAAGCCGGGGGAGAAGCGCATTTTGGTTTAGTTCTATTCGGCGCATGGCACGGGTGATGCTGTTTCTCAGTTTCCTGAGCTCCGGGCGTACCGAGTAAAGCCTGTTCAGGTTCTGTAATTCGTAGTTCTTGTCAGGCGAGCCCGGTTGCGGCTGGTAGTCAGGCATATTGGCGTCGGTCACAAACAGCGGTTGCCCTTCAGCGTCCCGGTAAAACAGGGCCAGCTCGTTTGCCGCCATGGCAACATCCCTGTCCGACTTTGCCAGTAGCGCTTTTCTCTGGGTGATATTTTGCAGGCTTTCCGTCAGGACGATTCTCGCCCGCGCGCCCTGCTCGACTTCCTTTGCCAGCCCATCATTTCTCTTCTCAGCGATGGAAAGTAGCTCCCGATAAACTTCTCTTTTTTGTCCCAGTGCCACCCAGCGCCAGTAGGCCACCATGGCTTTCTGGGCAATTCCCAGCCTGGTCAGCAGTAAATCAAATCGTGCCCCCTGCACGGCCAGGCCGGCATCCGTGATACCGAATCGACGAGGGTCAATTTCGCGATCCCGCAAAAGGGAATAGAGCACCCCGAGATTGAGCTGTCCGGCAGTGTTGGTAAAACGCTTGTCCTCGTAAATGGGAAAGTCTCCGTCGGACAACTTGTAGCCGCCGTAGACCTGCGCACCACCCTGGGCATTTAAATAGCGTGAAGCCGAGGCCTCGACATTCTGCCCATCGTAAAAGCCTTCGGCCCAGTGAAAGCTATTGGCTTTAAAAACCAGGTCAAATGCACCCTCGGCTCCAAGTAATCGCGCCTCGGCCTGGTTTATCTCGGCAACACGTTGCAGGATCCTGGGGTAATGCCGGGCAACCGAATCAAGCACCTGTTCCGGGCTTAGCTTGCCTTCTGCAACCCTGTCCGGAATTGTCTCGGCGAACGCAAGCTGTGCCACCATCAACAGCACCAAAGCCTTTAGCAGGCCGCTTAAACTACTCGGGCGCACGGGTCTGTCTTTCCCTGAAGTCCGCTGGAAAATTATTAAAAAGGCGCCACAGCTCGTAGCCCACGACGACAGTTTCCATCTGTATCCAGCCCCGCACCTTTGAACCAAAGCGCACATAGTCGATACTCGGCCAGGGGTTAAGCTCCGCCGGATCCTCCTTGACCAGCACCCTGAACCTGCCGTTTGTCTGTGCAGACGGGTCTACCGCGATCACGATGCCGCCAAAGGTACCGATCGCCACCGAGGGCCAGCCGCTGAACTGCACCACGGGCCAGCCTTCAAATTGCAAGCGAACCTTGTCACCTATGCGAACCAGGGAGACATCTCGACCATCGATGTAAAGTTCGGCAACCCGTTCAACGTTGTCCGGTACAAAGGTTGCGATACTGTCACCCACCTTGACGAAGGTGGAGGTGTTACCTGCATTGACACGAAGGATGATGCCATCCCGGGGAGCATGCACGATCTGTGCAGACTGTCGCGACAGCTTTACCTCTGCACGGGTAAGCTTGGCAGCGGCTTCCGCCACAACGGCAAGACGCTCCTGCAGCTTGATTTTTGCCTGCTCATAATCACGCCTGGCCGCCAGGCCCTCGTTAAAAAGCTCTTCCGTACGTTCGGCATCAATGCGTGCTGTCTGGGCAACCGCTTCAGCAGCGTCAAGCTGGGCCTGTACCTGCCTGCGCTCAGCCTCCAGCCTTTCCAGTAGCTGCGGGTCGTTGTCGACAATTTTTGCAATTGGATCGTTGACCTTGACGTGGTCACCGTCGCGTATGTACCACTTCTGGATACGCCCCGGAACAAAGGCATTGATCTCCTGCGCCAGGTCATCGGGATTCAGGGCGGTAACCGATCCCGCGCCGGCCGTCGTTTGCACCCATGGCACGGTACTCAAAAAAGCCGCAACAAGGACGATGACGAAAATAATTAACAGGGCGATGGTGCGCATTGGCCGTGGCAGCTGGATGCCATTCAAGGTTTTGAAATGCTGCCTGTAATTTTCGTATAGCATGGTGTCAGCCGCCCCTTTCGTCGTCTGCCGGGTTTTCCAGTACACGCATAACCTGCCGCTCAATTTGTAAATCCAGCTCGTGGCTGTAGCCCAGGTCCCA
>CAZXDV010000005.1:24628-30773 GCA_964639535.1 uncultured Enterobacteriaceae bacterium
GCTATGATTGGAAAAGTGCAGGATGGTCGTCGCTGACTCATCCTGTAATCGATCAAAAGCAGGCAAAAGCACCGACTCGGGCACGGTATCAAACATTTCGCCCAGCAGCAGCACACGTGGCTGCGCCAGTATCGCGGCGGCCAGCTTGAGTCGTGCAATTTCACCAACAGACAGCGGCCAGCCACTTTCTGTTATTGGTGTATCAATACCTTTCTCCAGCTCCGCGATAACAAGTTCCAGGCCCGTCAACTCAATGGCTTTTAAAATGCTGTCCTTTTCAATATCCGGCCGCTGCAACATTAAAAATTCCCTGATGGTCAAGGGCACCACTCGAGCCTGGATCAACATCAGGATTTCCCTGCGCAGGGTAATTGCCGGCATGGAGTGCGCGTCTTCATTGCCCAGCATGAAAAAGCCGCTTTCCGGTCTTTTCTGCCCTTTCAGAAATGCCGTCAACAGCTGCTTGGTCTCGTAATCCTTTTCACTTATCAACACCCTGGCATTGCTGGGTATCTCAAAGTCCAGGCTAATACGCTGCGTCGCAAAGGTTCCGCTGGCGTTAACAAACTTGAGGGAAGCATCTCCTTCAAATGCCTTTTCCTGCTGCGTTGGCTCACCATATTCGATGAGCATAAAATTATTCAACTCATCTATGGCGCCGCAGAGATCGTAGAAATACACGAGGTAGGTACCAAACTGCGAGATACCATAAAACACCACTGACAACACCAGCTCAGCAGCAACCAGCTGGCCGAGGTTCAACTGGCCCTGCATCACCAGCCAGCCACCGAGACCGAGCAGGATGGCACTGCCAGCCGCATAGATAAAGAGGAAACACAGGGTCTGGCTGAAGTACTGCCGAAAATGCCGCACGTGCTCGTTGATGTAACTGGCCGTATGTTCATCCGTTTTTGCCAGTGCCGCGGCCACCTGGTGCTCGGTCTTGTAAAACCCGTCAGAGCTACCCAGGTCCTCAAGCCAGGCGGCAGTCTCATGCTTGTTATGGGACAGCTCAATCGCACTAAAGACGGCCCGCTGACCCCATAGCGCCCAGACCATCCACAGAAGCAGCACGATAGATATGTTGAAGATCAGGAAGAAAGGGTGATACATGGAGACAACGACAAAACCGACAATTGCCTGCAGCAGGACAGTAAATCCACCAACCAGCAGATTCGGCATCATTTTTTGCACGATTATTATGTCAAAGTAGCGATTAAACAGCGCCGTTTTGCTGGCATTGTCAAAATAGGCATCGTTTGCATAAATCGTGCGCAGGGCAATTTCAGACACCATGCGTGCATAAAAACGGCGACTGAACATATCCATCAGGTGTATTCGCAGGGCGATGACCAGCGATGACAACACCAGCAACGCAAAAAGTGTCAGTGACAGGACAATGAGTGGGGTTTTCAGGCCGGTATTGGCCACGGTATTGACCAGCATCTGCACCGAGATGGGAGTCGCCAGGGATAGCAGGCCGATACCCACGCCATACACGACGGCCAGGTAATAGTACTGTCGTTCCGCAGACAGCAGCTTGAGCATCATGGCGACAACATCGCCAAAACCGAGTTTTCTTGTTTCCATATCGCGGGACTAAATTTCTCTAGTTACGTAAAAATACGCAGATTTTTATAAAACCTGAATTGGCTGCAAAGCCTGTCCCCCGCGATGGATTGTATCAGCACCCTGCAGCAAAAACCTGAGCTAACGGCTGCATTTGAGGCTGATACAGGCTCATCGGCCAAAACCTACCAGTCGCCCTATATGGTGACATTAAGCAGTTTTTCAAGCCCAGGCAGCAGTTTTATGTTCTCGCGGCCCCGCGCCAGGCAAAAAAATCAATAATCGAGGCGATTTTTTCCTTTTGTCATTAAAATGTAACAAACTCCCGGATAATATGCGCCCTATATGAAACCATCCGGAATGAAAGAGAAAATCCTTATTGTCGAGGATGAAGCTGCGATCAGGGAGATGCTCGGCTACACCCTCGTCAAGAATGGCTTCAACTTTGAGGAAGCCAATGACGCCGAAGCGGCGGACACCATGATTTCCAGCGCCCCCCCGGATTTGATCCTGCTTGACTGGATGCTGCCCGGGACCAGCGGTGTGGATTTCGCTCGCCGGCTTCGGGCCCGGGCTGAGACCAGGGAGATCCCCATTATTATGCTGACGGCCAAGGGAGAGGAAGGCGACAAGATTCGTGCACTGGATCTTGGGGCTGACGATTATGTCACCAAGCCCTTTTCCACCAGGGAACTCATTGCCAGGATCAAGGCGGTGCTTAGAAGAAGCCCCCAGGACAAGCAATCAGGCCTGGTGCAGGTCAAGGGCCTTACCCTGGATCCCGATACCTACCGGGTTACCGCCAACGACCAGGCCGTTGATATCAGCCCAACCGAGTTTCGCCTGCTACACTTCTTTATAAGCCACCCGGAGAGGGTCTATACGCGAACGCAGTTACTGGACCAGGTCTGGGGGCAAAATGTTTATGTTGAGGAACGTACCGTGGATGTGCACATTCGCAGATTAAGACAATCCCTGGCAAGGCATGGTTACGATAGCTTCATCCAGACTGTTCGTAGCGTTGGCTATCGGTTTTCCGAGAAGTAAATTATGAAAGAAGACATCTGGCGCCTGGGTTTAGTGCTGGTAGCCAGCCTGGTGATCGGCATTGTTACCGGGCAGGTATTACTGTGCCTGCTTGTTGGCCTTGCTGGATTCATGTACTGGCAGTATCGAATATTTGCCGACCTGCTCAACTGGCTGCAGCGCCCCGGCGATTTACCGGCGCCTGAAACCTCCGGGATCGTGGATGAAATCGCCCGAAAATTTGACTACCTGCGGGCACACCACAAGAAGCGAAAAAGCAAGCTGTCCGGCTTTATCAAGCGCTTTCAAAAAGCCTCGGCTGCCCTGCCGGACGCCATCATTATCCTTGGTGAAAACGACAAGATAGAGTGGGCAAACAAGAAAGCTTTCAAGTACTTCGGTATTCGTTGGCCCCAGGATGGTAACCAGCGCCTCTCAAACCTCATTCGTTATCCCAAGTTGCTCAAGTTTCTTGAGAGTAGCCACGGCCACGACCCTGACAAGCGGCTTGAAATTATTTCGCCGATAGATTCCCAGCTGCGGCTGGAAATTCGGCTGGCGCCGTACGGTGGCGGGCAACGCCTGATGGTGGCGCGAAATATCACGCGGCTACATCGTATCAACCAGATGCGAAGTGATTTTATTGCCAACGCTTCGCATGAATTACGCACACCGCTCACTGTCATTGCCGGTTACCTGGAAGCCGCCGATGTCGAAGGCACTGATGGTAATCTCATCGCGACGAAGCAAGTACGCCAGATGCGCAGCCAGACTGACCGAATGCGTAAGCTGATCGAAGAGTTGCTATTGCTGGCCTCGCTGGAGTCCGAGGAAGAACCGGAAAATCGCGAGTTGTTGCATGTTGCGGATATCGTCGAGGGGATTGTCAGTGACGCAAAAGTGCTGAGCGGTTCTTCCGGTCACCAGTTTAATACCGTGACCGACTCAAGTCTCGGTGTGATGGGCAATCACAAGGAGCTATACAGCGCTTTTTCCAACCTTGTTTTTAACGCGGTTCAACACTCTCCCGAAGGGACAGAGATATATATAAACTGGTTTCGTGATGAAAATTGCGCTTACTTTGAAGTCAGTGATAACGGCGAAGGTATTCCCCCCGAGCACTTGCCCCGCATCACCGAGCGTTTCTACAGGGCCGATCCCGCCCGTACCCGCGACAAGGGCGGTACCGGGCTGGGCCTGGCGATTGTGAAGCATACCCTGGCCCGTCACCGGGCGCGGCTGGAAATCGAGAGCGAAGCGGGTGAAGGCAGCACATTCCGCTGCGTCTTTCCAGAGCACCTGGTGGACATTCCCGTGCACTCGTCTCTACCCCAGATTGCTGACGCCAGCGGCTGAAACCCTTGCCAGCCCTGGCTTTCCGGCCTGTCTTAAAACTGTAATAATTCCTTAATATGATTGTCACCGGCCGCTTGGATGATTCAACGGTGAAAAATTTCAAATCTTCTTAAAATCTGATGGAGAAACCAAGCAGATGAAAAAACAATTCCAGTTCATTGTCAGCACGTTACTGCTCAGCCTTAACCTCAGCTCCGCGTCCGCGGCCTCCTCGGTGGATGTTGCCCTGCCGGAATATGAAAAGGCCAGTGGCGTTTCTGGCAGTATTATCAGTGTCGGTTCCGACACCCTGGCTAACCTGATGACTCTCTGGGCAGAGGAATTCAAACGCCTTTACCCCAACGTGACGGTTCAAATCCAGGCTGCCGGCTCCTCAACCGCGCCCCCGGCTCTCACGGAAGGCACTTCCAACTTCGGCCCCATGAGCCGCAAGATGAAAGACAAGGAAATTGCTTCTTTTGAATCCAAGTTCGGCTACAAGCCAACGCCTGTTGCTGTAGCCATTGATGCGCTGGCAGTTTATGTAAACAAGGACAACCCGGTGGAGCAATTGTCTATCGCCCAGGTTGACGCGATCTTCTCTGCAACACGCAAGTGCGGCTACAGTGAAGACCTGAGCACCTGGGGCCAACTGGGCCTGAGCGGGAACTGGGCCAGCCGCCCCATTCAAATCTATGGCCGCAATTCAGTCTCCGGGACTTATGGCTATTTCAAGAAAAAGGCACTGTGTAAGGGTGACTTCAAGAACAATGTGAATGAGCAGCCCGGTTCAGCCTCCGTTGTGCAAAGTATCACCAAGTCTATTAACGGCATCGGCTACTCGGGTATCGGCTATAAAACATCCGGTGTCCGCGCGATACCGCTAAGCAAGAAAGGCGGGCCTGCGATTGAAGCCACTCCTGAAAATGCCTCCGCCGGCAAGTATCCACTTGGTCGCTTTCTCTATGTCTATGTCAACAAGCATCCGAATAAGCCACTTTCGCCGCTGGAAACTGAATTCATAAGGATGGTGCTATCAAGCGTTGGGCAGCAGGTGGTGGTCAAAGATGGTTATATACCCCTGCCAGCGAAGGTCGCCAGCGCCCAGCTTGAACAGGTAAGTGCTACAAAAGTAGCCGGTAAATAACAGGGCAGGAGCTCTTTCCCCCCGGGCTTTTCCCTTTTTCTCCGGTCACCCGCTATTGCCGGGTGACCGGGTGATTTCCAATGGATATACTCGCGCTTTAACAATACTTTCACAATTGGAAATTAAACTCCTCGAATGTCACAGTCAGAGTCCAGCAGCAGTATCCTTGCGGATTTCAGTTCGCCCCACGCTCAGCGACATCGCTACTGGCGTAATGTAAAAGACATCACCACCAGGCACCTGATGGCGGTGGGTGGCATCAGCGTTATCATAGCGATTGTTCTGATCGCATTTTACCTGCTCTACGTCGTTATCCCCATGTTCAAACCGGCATCGATTGAGCAGATCCAGGACTACCCTGTGCCCGGCTCCTCGAATTCCAGTTCTCTTTACTATGCGATGGAAGAACAGCGTGAAATCGGTCTTCGCGTGTCTTCCGATGCCTCGGCAGTTTTTTTTGATACAGCCTCTGGCGATATTCGGCAGGAATACAGGTTGCTGGGCGAGCAACAAGCAAACCTTTCATCATTCGCCGCGGGTGACCCCTCACAACGACTGATCGCGCTGGGACTGGACAACGGCCAGGTTTTGCTAGCACAACATAATTACCAGGTGAGCTACCCTGATGACGTTCGCTTGATTACGCCAGGCATTGACTTCCCTCTTGGTAACGAGCCCGTACCAGTAAGCACTGAAAATGCAGCCATAGTCCGGCTGTCCGCGCAGTGGGATGGAGAGCAGGCAAGTATAGCCGCACTTGACCAGGACAATAACCTGCTGCTCGTCAGTTTTGCCATGGAAGAAAATTTCCTCAGTGATGAGGTGGACATTGAGCGAAGTGATACGGTCATCCCTTTTGAATACGAGGCAAGCCACATTTTGCTGGACGTGGAACAAAGGGAGTTGTACGTATCGGACACCATGGGGTTTATTTCATACTTCGACATTAGTGACAAAACCTCGCCCAGGTTGATTCAACGTGTCCGCGCAGTATCAGAAGACCAGCAAATAAGCGCTATTACATTTTTGAGCGGTGGCATTTCCATCCTTGTCGGGGCCAGTGACGGG
>CAZXDV010000006.1:0-30054 GCA_964639535.1 uncultured Enterobacteriaceae bacterium
TTAATCATCATCGAGTGCGGACGGCATCTCCCACGGATGCCCGCTGACGGAATAGCGGCGTTATTTGACCACAAAAAGTGTAGGGAAATCCACACCGAAGATAGCCAGGAGCGCGGTTCCTGGCAGGTCCCCCGTTAAGAATTCCTTTTATAAGAACAAGTTAAACCACTTTATTTAACTTTATTCAATTTTAGCTGCGGCTGGCGATAAGGCCTTTTTCGAGGTCTCTGAGGATATCCTCAGCATCTTCAAGGCCCACTGACAGGCGAATTAAGCCTTCCCCGATACCCGCTGCCTGCCTTTCTTCGTCACTGATCCTGCCGTGTGTCGTGGTGGCCGGGTGCGTGATGGTGGTTTTGGCATCGCCGAGATTGGCAGTAATGGAAAAGAATTCCGTCGCATCGATAAACTTCCAGGCCGCTTCCCTGCCTCCCTCGACATCAAGGCTGACAACGCCGCCAAAGCCGCGCTGTTGCCTCTGCGCCAGTTCATGCTGGGGGTGGCTCGCCAGCCCCGGGTAGTAGACATGTTCAATACCAGGCTGCTCGGCCAGCCAGTCAGCCACCACCTGTGCGTTTCGGCAATGTTCCTTCATACGAATCGAAAGGGTTTCAAGGCCTTTCAAAAATACCCAGGCATTAAATGGACTCATGCTGGGCCCGGCTGTACGCAAAAAGCCAAAAATGTCTTCGCCAAGTAATTCCTCGTCACCCAGGACGGCACCACCCACGCAACGCCCTTGTCCGTCCAGGTATTTTGTTGCCGAGTGAATGACAATATCAGCGCCAAGTTCCAGTGGGCGCTGGAGAACAGGAGTGCAAAAACAGTTATCCACCACCAGCAGGCAGCCATTGCGCCTGGCCAGGTCCGCGATAACCCTTATGTCTGCCAGTTCCATGAGAGGGTTGGTGGGTGTCTCGAGGAAAAGTATGCGGGTACTGGGCGAAATAGCCTTTTCCCAGGCTTCATAATCGGCAAGATCCACGAAACTGGTGTGAATACCAAAGCTCGGCAGGATCTTGCTGAAAAGATTCACAGAGGTACCAAAAATGCTGGAGGAGGAAACTATATGATCACCCGACTTGAGCAGAGCCATGCACGTAGTCAGAATTGCGCTCATGCCGGAGGACGTGGCAATGGCCCGTTGTGCTCCTTCAAGAGAAGCCAGGCGCTCTTCAAATGTCCGCACCGTGGGATTGGTAAAACGGGAGTAAACGTTGCCCTCTTCCTCGCCGGCAAAGCGTGCAGCGGCCTCGGCAGCACTTTCAAACACAAAACTGGAGCTGAGAAACAGTGCTTCGCTGTTTTCTCCTTCATCGGTACGACGCTGGCCGGCTCGAACGGCATTTGTTTCAGGGGCATATAGATGCGGTTCTATCTTGCTCATGGCTCTCTCCTTACATACAGGTTACTCAGCACTGCAAAAGAGCCAGACCGTGAGTCGCAAGATGGATGATGCGGGTGATTGAAGACGTAAAAAAACCCGCATCAGCATTTGCTAAAGCAGGTTGCCTCTCTTTAGCCGTATTTATTACGCGCCCGCAAGCTGAAATCAAATCGGCGCAGGCATTAAGATAGATAAAACGGTAGAATATGTCAATCTGCCCGGTGCAGCCTGAAAGGGCTTCGGGGGCCGGGTTTATGCCGGTTCCGCCCGTAATGACCCCGGGTGTCATACGTAATTATCTTTAGAGGAGAAGTGTTGTGTCGACCGCGAATAACGTGCCCGCAGAAGGGGCAAAAATCACCATTTCCAACGGCAAGCTGGAAGTACCGCCAAATCCCATTATTCCCTTCATCGAGGGTGACGGAATCGGACCGGACGTATGGCGGGCCACCGAAATGGTCCTGGATGCAGCCGTGGAAAAGGCCTATGGCGGAGAACGAAAAATCCACTGGCTGGAGGTGCTTGCAGGTGAGAAAGCGAACGTGGAAACCGGATCCTGGTTACCTGAAGAAACCCTCGAGAGATGCCGGGAATACCTCGTGGCAATTAAAGGTCCGCTGACGACCCCTATCGGCGGTGGAATCCGTTCCCTGAACGTAGCCCTGAGACAAATACTGGACCTGTACGTTTGCCTGCGCCCGGTGCGCTGGTTCAAGGGAGTGCCCTCTCCCACCCGCCACCCTGAATTCGTTGACATGGTGATATTCAGGGAAAACACGGAAGATATCTACGCGGGTATTGAATTCGAGGAAGGTAGCGAGGAAAACAGGAAATTTCTTGATCTGTTCAAGGAAGCCTTTCCCACACATTTCCAGAAAATCCGTTTCCCCGATACCGCGGGTATTGGTATCAAGCCGGTCTCCAGCGAAGGCACTGGCAGGCTTGTCAGGGCAGCCATCAAGTATGCAATTGATAATGGCCGCAAGAGCGTCACGCTTGTGCACAAGGGTAATATCATGAAATTTACCGAGGGCGCCTTCAGGAACTGGGGTTATGAACTTGCTGAAACTGAGTTCCCGGATAACACCTATACCTGGGACCAGTGGGACAGGACTGTTGCCGAGAAAGGCAGCGCCGCCGCAAACCAGGAACAGGATGAGGCACTGGCCTCAGGCAAGATCCTCATAAAAGACGCTATCGCGGATATCACCCTGCAGCAGGTGCTCACGCGACCAAAGGAATTCGACATCATTGCCACCATGAACCTCAACGGTGACTACCTGTCAGACGCGCTGGCGGCCCAGGTCGGTGGAATTGGCATCGCCCCAGGTGGAAACATCAATTACGACACCGGGCACGCGATTTTTGAAGCGACCCATGGTACCGCCCCCAAGTATGCCAACCAGGACAAGGTGAACCCGGGTTCACTGGTTCTTTCCGGGGAAATGATGCTGCGCTACCTGGGCTGGACCGAGGCTGCCGACCTTGTAATTGAATCAATGGATAAGACCATTGGTGAAAAAACGGTCACCTATGATTTTGCCCGTCTCATGGATGATGCCAACGAGGTGAAATGCAGCGAATTTGCGAAAGCAATGATTGCAAATATGTAAATGAATACGCCAACTCCCAACCGGGAGATCGTCGCGAAGTGCGCTGAGACGATATACAGCGAGTTTGTTCGTTACAACGAAGCCTTTAGTCGCACCACCAACAGGGCACGCCGCAGGTTTGAACAGCGAGACTGGCACGGTCATCAAAAGGACATTGTTGAGCGTGTCGAGATGTATGAAAAGTCTGTACAGCGCTCTGTTCAATCCCTGCGCAAGTCTCTTGATGATCGCGTCAATGATCATGCCCTGTGGAACGAAATCCGCTGGTACTTTGGCGAACGGCTGGACAAGGTGCCCGATGTAGGGTTCACCAAGACTTATTTCAATTCCATTACGCGACGAATCTTTGACACGGTGGGTATCGACCCGGAGGTGGAGTTTGTTGCTCCACCTTTTGAAGACGAACTCGAACTAATCCAGTCCCTGAATCTCAGGAGGTATCCCTACTGGGACAACATGAAGGCTGTCGCCACGGAAATTCTTGAAGACTTCAGCTTCAAGGTTGATTACGACGATATTCAACGTGATGCTGATTTAATCAGCTCCCAGGTAGAACAGTTTATTCGCCTGAACCTGGAAGGCCTTGATGAACTGATCCGCTTTGAATTTATTGAATCGGTATTTTACCAGTCAGCCAGGGCCTACATCGTTGGACGTATCGTGATGCGTCACAACGTATCACCCATCGTAATTGCTCTGAAAAATGAAGATAATGGCATTTGCGTTGATGCCGTACTCATGTACGAAGATGAAGTCAGTATTGTCTTTAGTTATACGCGTTCTTATTATTTTGCCGACCCCAACTCTGTCGTGGCTGCCGTCCATTTCCTGCATACCATATTGCCACGCAAACCCATCGACGAGCTTTACACCGTGCTTGGCCGACTCAGGCAGGGAAAGACAGAGAGATATCGAATATTCAGTCATCACCTGAGCAATACTGACGAACAGTTCGTGCATGCCGACGGTGACAAGGGCCTGGTAATGATTGTATTTACCCTCCCTTCATATGACCTGGTTTTCAAAATAATCAGGGACAAGTTTGGCTATCCTAAAACCATAAAGCGGCAGGATGTGCTGGATAAATATCGTCTTGTGTCCAAGCATGACCGAGCCGGGCGTCTCATCGATACCCAGGAATTTCTTGGCCTGGAATTTCCCGTGAACAGGTTTGAGGACGCACTGCTGGCAGAATTGCAGGACGAGGCAAAGGAAAGTGTTTTGATCCAGGGTGACAAGCTGGTAATCAACCATGTTTACATAGAAAGAAGGGTCAGACCCCTCAATTTATATATTCGCGAAGCTCACCGGGCCGCCGCAAAAAGGGCCATTCTTGACTATGGCCAGACCATTCGAGACCTCGCCCACACAGACATCTTTCCCGGTGACCTGCTGCTTAAAAATTTTGGCGTGACAAGCCATGGGCGTGTTGTGTTTTATGATTATGACGAAGTCGCACTGGTAACCGAGTGTAATTTCCGGGAAATACCCCAGGCGAGAGACGACATGGACGATATGCGTTCCGACATCTGGTACCACGTGAACCCGGACGATATATTCCCCGAAGAGTTTATCAAGTTTCTTGCCATGGACAGGGAACTGAGAGAACTGTTTATTGAAGTTCATGGTGACCTTCTTACCGCAAAGTTCTGGCGGGACATGAAGGAAAAACACCAGGCTGGCGAAGTATCTCTCGTTGTACCGTATTTTCGCCCGGTGATCCCTGCCAAGCACGCCTACAGTAACGAGGAAGAACGGGTATCTTGAACCTCGGCGGGTTTCAAATGGGCGTTGCCGCACCTGTTTCATATTTTCTTTTTGTTTTCTGCTTTTTTCTCGCAGGAGGTTGCGAAAACAATACCGGAAAACCACACCAGCTGCTTATCCAGGGACAGACCATGGGAACCAGCTACACGGTGAAAGTTAGCGACGCAGGGGTATTACCATTTGCCGATTCGATCGGGTCTGACGTAGAAAATATCCTTGCGGCTGTCAACTCAAGTATGTCCACCTACCTGCCTGATTCTGAACTGAGCAAAATCAACCGCGCTGAGGCAAATCAGTGGTTAGACGTTTCATCGCAACTTTACGAGATCCTGCTCGCTTCGGCCAGAATTGCCACTCAAACGAGTGGGCATTTTGATATCACCGTGGGCCCGCTTGTAAACCTCTGGGGTTTTGGGCCTGGTGATGATACCGGGCAAATACCCGGTGATGAGGAAATACGACATATCCTTGAATATACCGGCATGGACAAGGTCCAGCTGAGGGAGTCTCCGGGTGCAATTTGGAAAAATCATAAAGAGGTTTATCTCGACCTGTCAGCGATTGCCAAGGGCTACGCGGTAGACAAGCTCGGTGAATATCTCGTGTCCCGCGGTCTCGATAACTTTCTTGTTGAAATCGGGGGCGAAATTCTTGCCCATGGTCACAACGAAAAAAACCAGGCCTGGATGATAGGCATAGAACGACCGTCACGCCACGACAGGAAAGTACAGCGCGCTATAGCACTGGTGGATATCGCCATGGCCACATCGGGCGATTATCGAAACTATCGAAAGATCAACGGGAATTACTATTCTCACAGTATAGATCCCCACAACGGCTGGCCGGTACAGCACCAGCTGGCCTCCGTAACAGTGCTGCACCCTTCTGCGACAGATGCAGACGCCCTGGCTACGGGCTTCCTTGTCATGGGCAAGGATAAAGCCATGGAAATTGCCCTGCAGGACCAGCTGGCGGTGTTGTTTATAGAACGCGACGGGGACGATTTCATCGAATCATACACGCCGGCCATGGGCAAATACCTCCAGTGATATGAACCTCGAACCCTTACTCTTCCTGTTTGCTCTCGTAGTGCTTGCCTATGCCTGGTATGACAGCATGCGAGCCAGGGAGTATGTCATCAGCTACTGCCGAAAGCTTTGTGACAGTGCCGGGGTGCAGTTCCTGGATCAAACCACTGCCCTGGTATCACTTTCGATTAAGCGACACGCTCGCCTGGGACTCGTATTACGCCGCATTTATCAATTTGAAGTAAGTGAAAACGGCGCTAATCGCCTGCAGGGATACGTGGTGCTTGATGCGGGCAGGGTCACCGACAGTCACCTTGAAACGTCGGCAGGGCACAATATTTTTCACCAGCCACCACCAGGCCATTGAGACACCAGGCCGGTAAATCACTAACCCTGGAGCTGTTTCTAATTAACCGGTCCGCAAGTTACAATGACGCTATGCCAAGCCTGGAGAAAAATCATGCCATCATTTGACGTTGTCTCCGAGATAGACAGTCATGAACTTAGCAACGCTGTTGACCAGTGTAACCGGGAAGTCTCCAATCGTTTTGACTTCAAGGGCAGTAATTCCCGCGTTGAGCAGACTGGTAATATTCTTACGCTTATTGCACCTGCGGAATTCCAGGTAAAACAGATCACGGATATCCTGCAGACAAAACTTTCAAAGCGCGGAATTGATATCGCCTGCCTGGAATTTTCCGATATCCAGGAAAGTAATAATGAAGCAAGACAAACTGTTACCGTAAGAGAAGGCATCGATAAGGAACTGGCGAGAAAAATCGTCAAACTCGTAAAAACTTCCAAGCTCAAGGTACAGGCCGCGATCCAGGGGGAACAGGTGCGCATTAGCGGGAAGAAGCGAGACGATTTGCAGGACGCGATAGCGCTTTTGAAGGAACAGAACCTGGAAATGCCGCTGCAGTACACCAACTTCCGGGACTAATGGGAGAAGTCCAGGAATTCGTAATCACCTGCCCGTGGTGCTGGGAAAATTACAGTAGTTTTCTTGAAGCGGAAAGCAGCAATGTAGAACTTATAGAGGACTGCCAGGTTTGCTGCCATCCTATCCAGCTACGATTACAGGCAGCCATGGATGGAGAAATAAGCCTGTCGGCAGAACGTGCCCAGTAAGTCGGGCTGCGCGAAGTCTTTAAAACCGGGGTTAAAGCGCCGGGCCAGGCACGAGCCGATTTGAAACGCTAAGTGGAGGTAATTTACCTGCGCCACTTCCAATCTACTGGCTGCTAATGGCTCAGTGCATTTGCTGCGTTTCCACCATCCATGGTGAACAACGCCGCATGGGCCAAAAGCATCGCTTATGCCAGGTTTTAGTTGACGGGTGCAGTGAACCAGTCGAAGAAGATGAGCATAAAGGCCGTACAACAGCACAGCGTCAGCAACATGATCGGCAAACCCTTCTTGAACCAAAGCCATGGTGTAATCGCAAGGCTGGGATCTCCTTCATCCCTGGCCAGTCTTTCGGAAATGGTCACGATAAAAACGTTTGCCGTGGAACCAATGTGCGTACCGTTTCCTCCCATTCCCACACCCATTGCAAGCGCCCACCACAGCGGTGAGACATTGATACCCTGTGCATCCATGCTGAGGATGATTGGGATCATTGCCGCAGTAAAAGGAATGTTGTCGATTGCGGCGGAAAGAATGGCGCCCACCCACATAAGCATGATGGCTGCCATCATCAGGTCTTCCTGCACGAACGGGGTAATGAACTGGCCAATCCACATCAGGAAACGGCTATGTTCAACGCCACCGATAACCATGAACAGCGAGATGAAGAACACCAGTAGTGCAATCTCCACGTGTTCAAAAGTCTTATCCATCACCACGTCTCTCGAGACGAACACAAGCGCAGTCATGCCAAGTGCGGAAACGAACCAGGGTTCCCAGCCAAGCTTGTGATGGAAAATAAACAGTACCACCATTCCCATGAGAATCATCAGCGAAGCATTCCAGAGCTTCTTGTTCTCAATAGGAATCTCATCCGAGAAGGTATGCTCCGGCTTGACGCTCAGCTCCTTCTTGAAAAGGAATTTAAGCGCAACCAGGCATGCGAACCAGGCCAGTATGACCGGCGGCCCCATGTGAATAAAGAAGGTATTGAAATCGATGTTTGCCGCAGAACCTATCATCAGGTTGGGAGGGTCACCGACCAGGGTTGCCACACCGCCGGTGTCAGAAAGCAATGCTGCCGCAAGTAAATAGGGAATCGGCGTAATTTTTTGAGCACGGGCAATGAGGATAATCAGGGGTCCAAAAATGACCACCGTGGTGACGTTGTCCAGCAGAAGTGACAGCACGGTAACCGCGGTGCCCAGCATCACCAGCATCAGGTACAGGCGTCCTTTACTGAGTGCGGCAATCTTGTAGGCCATCCAGTTGAATCCGCCTGTTGGAATCATGATGGCCACGACTGTCATCATGCAGCCCAGCAGGAATACAACGTTCCAGTCCACCGCGGCGATAGCAGCGTCCGGGGAATAGAATCCGAACTGTTGTCCTGCGATGATCATTGCCAGCGCGCCGGCGGCAGCAAACTTGGACCTTTCCATGCCGTGAAGGGTTTCAGTGAAAATGCCGACAAAGGTGATGACCAGGATAATGGCAGAAACCATCATCGGAGTGTCAAATTCAATTGGCCCATCAATAGGAGCCATCTCCCCACCATGGCCACCCGCTGCCATCACCAGGGTTGGTGAAACCAGCAAGGCCAGGATACCCAGTATTATTCTAAACATATGTTATTCCCGTGTTCGAGTAATGTCCCGGAACAGGCCTGTCTTGGCCCGCTACAAGCTTGCACAAAGCTGGGGATTATAACGAATATGGCAATAAAGTTCAGATATTCTGGGGAGGGTTCAGCTAAAAAAGCGAGAATTTACAAGGAAATGGACCCAGATCGAGGCCATGTAACCAAGCAGGATTGCCCAGCTCCACTTGAGGTGAGCCATGAACGTGTAGACGCCTCTCGCCTGCCCCATCACGGCTACCCCTGCGGCAGAGCCGACCGATAGCATGGAGCCGCCCACGCCAGCCGTCAGTGTAACCAGCAGCCACTGGCCCAGGTCCATATCAGGTAGCATGGCGAGAACAGCAAACATGACGGGAATGTTGTCAATCAGCGCGGACAGGAACCCAACGAGAATATTGGCCTGGGTAACACCCAGGTCATCGTACATGAAGGTAGACACCAGGTTCAGATAACCAAGGGTACCAAGACCACCGACACAAAGAATCACGCCGTAAAAAAACATCAGCGTGTCCCACTCCGCACGGGCCAGTTTCTTGAATACGTTGAAGGATTGACTGTTACCTTCTTCTTCCTGGTTAATTGAATCTACCGGCTCTGCGCCCAGTGCACCGGCACCTGCATCCACGGGAATATGATGTTTCATCTGCAGGTAATAGGCATAGAGCTTTAACAGGCCGAGGCCGGTCATCATGCCCAGTACCGGTGGCAGGTGTAAAAAGCTGTGAGCCATAACAGCCATGGTAATTGTCACAATAAAAAGCCCAACGATGATCCAGGCGCCTTCTTTTAGCTCAGCCTTTTCGTCAATTACCTCGGGTTGACCTTCGCCGATGAAGAAATAAAGAATCGCCGCAGGAATCAACCAGTTCACCAGCGAGGGTATAACCAGGTTGAAAAATTCAGTGAATTCAACGAGACCACCTTTTTGCCACACCATCAGGGTGGTGATATCTCCAAACGGGCTGAAGGCACCGCCGGCATTTGCAGCCACCACGATATTGACGCAGGCGATAGAAACAAACCTGGTGTTTGTACCGCCAACAGCCATGACGACCGTAGACATGAGCAATGCCGTGGTCAGGTTGTCTGCTATGGGTGATAAAACGAAAGAAATAGCCCCGGTCAGGCAGAATATCACTCGCAGCGAGAATTGCCGTGAAATAAGCCAGGCTCGAAGCAAATCAAAAACACCCCTGTCTTCCATGGTATTGATATAAGTCATGGCTGCTAACAGGAACAAAAACAGCTCGGCAAACTCAAGAAGGTTGTGGCGTACGGCTACCTCGGCCGTGTGCGTATCCCCATGCTGGGCATAAACATACGCAACCAGCATCCAGATAACCCCGGCGGCAAAGATCACCGGCTTTGATTTTCTGAGGTGAATGACTTCCTCAAACACCACGAGACTATAGGCGCAAAAGAAAATTCCAAGACACAGGAAGCCTATCCAGTGTTGTGTAAAATTCATCAGGTCGCCGGAACCGGCAGCGGAGGCCATACCCGGAATAAACAGTAGCAACAGAAAAACGAGCCTGGAAAGGTGAGATTTACTCTTGAGAAAAGTCATTTTTCGTCCTTATTTTTGTCGTAAATGATTTTTGCTGGTCCCTTGCCGGACAATATTACAGTGATGTTTCATCATCCTTCTTAAATACAATACTACGGTAATTTTCAGTTGATACAACGTTATATAGCGGTCACATGGAGATAACCTTTAACTGGGCTGCTGCACGCTCCCGGGCTATTCCCCGGACAGGTAATTTTTTTTGCAGCCCTGTGTCACCCCTTGATAATTGGCATATAATCCAAGCACCATGAAAAACAGCCTGTTTACAACCAGTGTCATTATGATGGCACTTATCGCATTTGGCGCGGGAATCGGCGTATTCAGTGCTCGACAGCAGCAAGTAGAGCAGGCGCCCGCAATCCCGGGATTGCTCTGGCCAAACCCCAAGGAACTGTCGGCTTTTTCAGTCAATGACCAGGACAATAATGAATTCAACCTGCAAAACCTGCAGGGTAAGTGGTCATTCCTGTTTTTTGGCTACACGAATTGTCCTGATATTTGCCCCATTACGCTGTCCGTGTATGCCCAGCTTTACAGCAGGTTTATCGAGCAAGACATGGCCAGGGACGTGCAGATGGTTTTTGTGTCGGTGGATCCTGAACGTGACAAGCCGGATCAACTGCGTGACTATGTTAACTATTTCCACGAAGACTTTATCGGCCTCGGTGGTGATGACGAACAGCTCAGGAGCCTGACAAGCCAGATCGGAATCGCCTATTTCCGTGAACAACCGTCTGAAGATGGAAGCTATCTTGTTGATCATTCCGCTTCCATTTTCCTGGTTAATCCAGGCGGACAGCTGGTGGCAGTCCTCTCCGCACCCCACTCTGCCGACAGTCTTTTCAGCAAGTACATGGACATTTCCACATTTCTTTCCGGGCAAGATGCCACGTGAGTCGCATCTTAATTAAATCAATCCTGCTCGCCACTTTTTGCATGGGAAGCGTTTTTGCCAGCGAAGAAATTGAAATCGAGGGATTCTGGATCAACGAAGCACCACCGGTATCAAGCGTTCATGCAGCATACCTGCTTGTGCACAACCGGGCTGACCAGGACGCAGTACTGAACAGGGTTGAAAGTCCCGCCTATGCCCGGGTTGAAATTCATCAAAGTACCATGAACGATGACCAGGTGCGCATGCAGGCTCATGAAAAACTGCTTATCCCGGCGCGAACGAGCCTTGAATTTAAACCCGGTGGGTTTCATCTTATGCTATTTAACCCGGCCAGCAGGATGCGGGCGGGTGATTTAGCAGAGTTTACCTTTTACCTGGAAGGCGGCGGCAAGCTTGAAACAAGTGCAACGGTGAAGAAATTTGACGGTGCGCATGCGCACCACGGGCACTAGCCACAGGTAACTTAGTTTCTATGTGGGATGACATTCGAACCCTGCCCCAGCATATCCTGCCGCAACATTTCCTGTCGCGCTGCATGTATCATCTTACGCGTAGTCGCTGGCCGGCGTTCAAGAACGCACTGATTAAATCCTTCATCGCGACGTACAGGGTAGACATGCAGTCTGCCGAACAGGAATCTGCGGAGCAATTTGCCTGTTTTAACGAGTTCTTTACCCGCGCACTGAAGCCCGAGGCACGCACCGTTGACCAATCACCGGGGTCTGTGACCAGTCCCGTCGACGGTACCATTTCACAAGTTGGTAAAATTGAGGACGGGCGAATTTTCCAGGCCAAGGGAAAATCATTTGACCTTGCTAGCCTG
Organism: uncultured Enterobacteriaceae bacterium; assembly: GCA_964639535.1. Classification (GTDB taxonomy): domain Bacteria; phylum Pseudomonadota; class Gammaproteobacteria; order Eutrophobiales; family Eutrophobiaceae; genus WLWS01. Next base: position 11,851 of record CAZXDV010000006.1, read on the forward strand.
CTGGCAAGGGAAAGCGATGAATCTTCCCCCTTTGAAAATGGTCACTTCTGTACGATTTACCTGTCCCCCAGGGATTACCATCGTATCCATGCGCCCTGTGACGCTGTCCTGGCAAGCATGGATTATGTTCCGGGCCGCTTATTCTCGGTAAACGAGTCCACCACGAATTCCGTTAACGAGCTGTTTGCCCGTAATGAAAGACTGCTCTGTCACTTCGATAGCAGTGCGGGCTCGATGGTCGTCGTATTCGTCGGTGCAATTTTTGTCGGAAACATGCAAACAACCTGGCATGGTGAAGTTAATCCTTCTGACAGTTCCGGGGTTTCCAGCTGGGAGTATGATGTGGCAGGTTCGAATAAGCTCACATTCAAAAAGGGCGAGGAAATTGGTCGCTTTAACATGGGCTCCACCGTCATTCTCCTGTTCGAAAACGGCCAGGTAAACTGGGATGAAGAAATGCGTGCCGGCCGAAAAGTACAGATGGGCGAGCGATTGGGATATCGTCCCTGAGGAAGCTTACCGGGCAGTACTCAGGAAAAAACCCCGATACATAGCGCCATGAGGCTGCCGGGTATGAACCCCAGTACCAGTACCGCAAGACCATTAAGGCTAAGCACGAAACGCATGCTCCTGCTGGCCTTGATTGCTGTCATTTGCTCGGGCTCGTCAAAGTACATCAGCTTGACGATACGCAGGTAATAATAAGCGCCAATTACGGAAAACAGTACGGCAATGGCAGCCAGCCAGATATAACCCGCCGCAACAATTTCCTTTATCACGAACCACTTGGCCCAGAAGCCCACCAGCGGGGGTATTCCCGCCATGGAGAACATCAGCACCAGCATCAGGAAAGCAAACCAGGGACTGCGATTGGCAAGGCCCCTGTAATCGTCCAGGTTGTCAGCTTCATAACCCTTGCGCCCCAGCAGTATGACGATGCCAAAGCCCCCGAGGCTCATGAGAGCGTAGGTGAGTACATAAAACATCGAGCCCGCGTAGCCGGATTGAGAACCTGCAGAAATTCCGAGTATAAGAAATCCAATATGCGCAATCGTGGAATAGGCCAGCATGCGCTTGATATTGGTCTGCGATATCGCAATGATATTTCCAGCCGCCATCGATAAAACAGCAAGGATCATCAACATCCCCTGCCAATCTGTCACCAGGCCGTCCATGCCATTAACAAGCAATCGAATCGCCATTGCAAATGCCGCTATTTTTGGCGCACTGCTGATGAACAGAGTCACAGAGGTCGGCGAGCCCTGGTACACATCGGGGACCCACATGTGAAACGGAACTGCACCGAGTTTGAATGCTATGCCGACTACGATAAAGACAAGCCCAAATGTGAGCAGTGCACCGGTATCCTGTTGCTGGGCGATATACGCCGACAGGGATGCCAGGTCGAGAGCGCCGCTAACGCCGTAGAGGATGGAAATTCCGTAAAGCAGCATGCCGGATGCCAGTGCACCAAGCACAAAGTACTTCATCGCAGCCTCTGTAGCCGACTGCGACGCCCTGTTCATTGCAACCATGGCATAAAGCGAGAGCGACAGGAGTTCCAGCCCCAGGTATATGGTTAACAGGCTATAAGCCGATACCATGACCATCATTCCGAGCACGGCAAACAGGCCCAGTACAAAGTACTCGCCTTTTACAAGTTCATGCTCCTTCAGGTATTCCCAGGAATAAAAAAACACCACCAAGGTAAAGCCACAAATAAATATTTTCAGCAGGCTACCCATTTGATCACTGACAAAGTTCATCGCCAGCAAGTGCGTGGTATTTGACGGCAGCAGGTAAAGCAACAGGGCAATGGTGACAACCAGGCTGCTTTGAGAAAGTGAATAGGTGAAAGACCTGTCATCGGCAGGTCCAAATGTATCAAGCACCAGTATGATACAGGCCAGCGTTAGCAGGCAGATTTCCGGGATGACGTGTACGAGTTCTGCAGTCATGATCAGCCAACCTTGCTCTGGATTATGTGGTTAAACAGGTTTTCAATTGTTGGGTGCATGATCTCAAACACCGGTGCTGGCCAAATACCAAAAAGCAGCACCACGAATGCCAGCAGGGACAGTATCCAGGTTTCCCGGCTATTAATATCCTTCAATTCGGCGACATTATCATTGGCGATTTCCCCGAACATGACGCGCTTGTACATCCAGAGCGTGTACGCCGCCCCAAGAATCAGCGTCAGCGCCGCCAGGAAGGCAATCCAGAAATTCGCCTGGAAACTTGCAAGTATCACCAGGAATTCACCCACAAACCCCGTCGTACCGGGTAAACCCGAGTTTGCCATGGCAAACAGCATCATGAACGCCGCAAAATGGGGCATGGTATTAACGACACCACCATAGTCGTTTATCTGCCGCGAATGCATCCTGTCATAAAGAACACCGACACAAAGAAACAGCGCACCCGATATGAACCCGTGCGAGATCATCTGCATCATGGCACCTTCTATTCCCATGACTGCACCAGCCGTCGACCCGGTTTCGTGGTAGATAGAAAATCCAATAAAGAAACCGAGCGTGACAAACCCCATGTGTGATATCGAAGAGTAAGCAATCAGCTTTTTCATATCCTGCTGCACCAGTGCAACGAATCCGATATAAACAATCGCGACAAGCGACAGGGCGATCACGATGCTATCAAGGGCGGCACTGGCATCCGGTGCGATGGGAAGGCTGAATCTTACAAACCCATAGCCGCCCATCTTTAACATGATCGCAGCAAGTATCACGGAGCCCCCGGTTGGGGCTTCAACATGCGCATCAGGAAGCCAGGTATGAACCGGCCACATGGGTATTTTCACTGCAAAGGCAAGGAAGAAAGCGACAAAAATCAGCTTTTGCGCAAACAGTGACAGCGGCAACATGTGCAGGTCAAAAATATTGAAGCTACCTGCCTGGGAATAAAGGTAAAGCAGTGCCACAAGCATGAATACCGAACCGAGGAAAGTATAGAGGAAAAACTTGATAGTGGCGTAGACACGGTTCGGGCCGCCCCAGATACCGATGATAAGAAACATGGGTATCAGCATCGCTTCCCAGAAGAAGTAAAACAGCATGGCATCAACAGCTGCAAAAACTCCATTCATCAGGCCGGTAAGGATTAGAAATGCGGCCATGTACTGCGACACGCGATGTTCAATCACTTCCCAGGCGGCGAGTATCACGAGCACGGTGGTAAACGTGGTCAGCAGTATCAGCGGCAGTGCAATCCCGTCCACCCCGAGGTGATAATTTATGTTGAACGCCTCTACCCAGAGTACCTTTTCAGTAAACTGCAGGGCGTGGGTGGTCGTATCGAACTGGGAATAAAGATAGACCGACATAAGAAAGGTAATTATCGAAACACTGAGGCTAAGTGTCTTGACAGTATTCTCCTGCCGATCTCCGGCGTACAGCACCCAAACTCCCCCAAGTATGGGAGTCCAGATGAGCAGGCTAAGCAGAAAAGGTATCGTGGTATCCATTCAGGGTTTATACGAGTTTGTGCACGAAAACGGCAAGAAGCAGCAAAAGGCCGATAATCATTGCAAATGCATAATGATAGAGAAAACCCGATTGCACCGTGCGAACCACACCGGAGATCCATCGAATTGTCTGCGCAGAGCCATTAACCAGGAATCCGTCTATGGTCCGGATATCACCAAAACGCCACAGCAGGTCGCCAATCTTTCGCGAGCCGCCGGCAAAAAAGAACTGGTTAAAAGCATCAAAATAGTACTTCTCTTCAAATAGCTTGTGTAACAGGCTAAATCTCTCCGCGACTTTCGCCGGCAGGTGCGGGGCCTTTATATACAGGAACCAGGCAAGACCAACACCCGCGGCTGCCAGGTAAACAGGCGGTGCCTGGAAAGCATGCAGGGTAAATCCCCAGATCCCATGGTAATTCTTACCTATCTCCGCCAGTACATCGTGAGCGCCTGAGACGACAATGGTGTCACCGAAGTATCCGTCAAACAGCATGTCACCTATGAGGTACATACCAATAAAGAAGGAAGGAATGGCCAATACGATCAGCGGCACTGTCACGACCTTCGGTGACTCATGCACGTGCTTCCAGGTGTCCATGTCCATGCGACCTTCACCGTGGAAAGTCATGAAGAAAAGGCGAAACGAATAGAATGCGGTAATAAAAACGCCCAGCAGTACGCAGGTATAGGCAAAGCCGGCTGCGGCCAGGTCGGAATGGTGTACCGCCTCGATAATTGCATCCTTTGAATAAAACCCCGAGAAAAATGGTGTGCCAATCAGGGCCAGGGAACCCACCAGGCAGGTGAACCAGGTGATAGGCATGCGTTTTACAAGCCCACCCATCTTTCTCATATCCTGCTCATGATGCATGCCGATGATCACGGAACCGGCAGCGAGGAACAGCAGCGCCTTGAAAAAAGCGTGGGTGACAAGGTGAAACATCGCCGCTGCATAGGCAGACGCACCGAGTGCTACCGTCATGTAGCCAAGTTGTGACAGGGTCGAATACGCGACAACCCTCTTGATATCGTTCTGCACGATTCCCAGCAGCCCCATGAACAATGCAGTTATGGCGCCGATGACAAGGATGAAATTCAGCGCAACTTCTGACATCTCAAACAGGGGAGACATTCTCGAGACCATGAAAATACCGGCAGTTACCATGGTAGCAGCATGGATCAGGGCGGAAATCGGGGTTGGACCTTCCATCGAGTCGGGTAGCCAGACATGCAATGGCACCTGCGCAGATTTCCCCATTGCGCCAATAAACAGGCAAATGCATATAACTGTCATCACCGACCAGCTGTGGCCGGATATCACTTCCATTGTTCGACCTTCCATGCCAGCGGTATTGTTAAATACATCCATGTAATCGAGGCTGCCAAAATAAAGGAGCACTGCAGCAATACCCAGCAGGAAACCGAAGTCGCCTACCCTGTTCACGAGAAAGGCTTTCAGGTTTGCGAATATGGCGGTTTCCTTCTTGAACCAGAAACCGATCAGCAGGTACGAAACCAGGCCAACACCTTCCCAGCCAAAAAACAGCTGCATGAAATTGTTGGACATGACCAGCATCAGCATGGCAAATGTAAACAGGGAGATGTAACTGAAAAATCGCTGGTAGCCCGGATCGTCGTGCATGTAGCCGATGGTATATATGTGAATCATCCAGGAAACAAAGGTCACAACCACCATCATCGTTACGGAAAGCGGGTCAACCAGGAAGCCAACACTGATATCGAGATTTCCGATGCTTAGCCAGGTATACAAGGCCTGGTTAAAGATCTCTCCGCCATCAAACATGATGTGCTTGTAGGCAACCAGCGAAAGAATCGCGGAAATTCCAACGCCCGTAATCGTGACCCAGTGTGCGCCAGCGCGGCCAATTACGCTCCCCATTAAGCCCGCAATAATTGCCCCGACCAGGGGGGCAAGGACAATAGCCAGGTAGATGTTTTGCATATTCTCCATTGCCTAGCCCTTCATTTCGCTGATATCGGCCACGTTGATGGTGTTCCTGTTTCTAAATAGCACCACGAGAATAGCAAGACCAATCGCTGCTTCAGCAGCTGCCACGGTTAATATAAAAAACACGAACACCTGCCCACCTATATCTCCGAGGAAATGCGAGAAGGCGATGAAATTCATGTTGACGGACAGCAGCATCAATTCGATACACATCAAGAGAATGATGACGTTCTTACGGTTGATAAAAATACCGGCAACACTGATACAGAAAAGTATCGCCGCCAACGTGAGTATCTCGGAAAGCACCAGCATTATTTTTCTGCCTCCATTTTTACAATCCGGATACGCTCATCCTTGTTCACAGAAACCTGGTGTTCAGGTTTGGGGGTTTTATGGGTACGGGGCTTTCTCATGGCAAGTGATATTGCAGCCACGATGGCAACCAGTAAGATGGCGCCGGCAATTTCAAAGGGATACAGGTAATCTGTATAAAGTGCCAGGCCCAGTTCCCTGGTATTGCTGTAATCTGCACTCCTCGCAACACTCTCACTGGCGAGCCCAATGTCGAAATGCGTTGATGTCACCATCAGCCCGATAGACACCAGCATCATCAGCGCAACGGCGATACCTACGGGCAGGTTGCTGGTGAAGCCTTCCTTTATCACGGTGACATTAATATCCAGCATCATGACCACAAACAGGAACAACACCATCACGGCACCCACGTACACAAGTATCAGTACGATGGCGAGAAATTCCGCCTGGAGTAATAGCCAGATTGCAGCACTGGCAAAAAAGGACAGCACCAGAAACAACGCGGCATGCACCGGGTTGCGACGTGTCACAACCATGCCTGCGGAAAACACCAGCAGTGCAGCAAAAAAGTAAAATACGATTTTTTCCAGCATTGTTATTTCTAGTTTATTGCAGCTATTTAAATTAAATCCCGGTACAAAAACCTATCGGTACATCGCCTCGGTGGCCCGGTCTTCAGCAATCTGCGCCTCGGCAAGATCGCCAACTTCCAGTAAGCGGACTTTGTCCATCAACAGGTCGCTTCTTTTCTCGCCGTGGTACTCGTAAATCCGTGTCTCGACGATGGAATCCACGGGGCAGGATTCTTCACAGAATCCACAGAAAATACATTTTGAAAGATCAATATCATATGCCGTTGTTCGCCTTGTACCATCTTCACGCTGTTCTGAATCAATAGTAATGGCCAGCGCCGGGCAAACTGCTTCGCAGAGTTTACAGGCAATACATCGTTCTTCCCCGTTGGGATATCGACGCAGGGCATGCAGTCCTCGAAAACGGGGAGACTGCGGCGTTTTCTCTTCCGGGTACTGCACGGTAATTTTTCTCTTGAACAGGTAACGTCCCGTTAACTGCAGCCCCTTCAGGAGCTCCCACAGCATCAGGCTTTGTACATATTGTTTGGCGGTATCTAGCATGGGCATGTACTCATATCAGTTAAACCAGGGCGGCACCTGGGCTACCACCAGGGCAGCAGCCACCACCAGCCATACTATCGTAATAGGAATAAACACCTTCCAACCCAGGCGCATTATCTGGTCATAGCGGTATCGAGGAAATGTCGCTCGAAACCAGAGGAACAGGAAAAGGAAAAACGAGACCTTGGCCAGCAACCATATGACATTTGGCTCACCAATCACCGGAATGCCCTGGAATGGAGACAACCAGCCACCGCAAAACATGATCGCGGTGAGAATGGAAATCATGACCATGTTGGCATACTCAGCCATGAAGAATATGGAAAAGGCCATGCCCCCGTATTCGACGTGAAAGCCCGCGACGATCTCTGATTCACCTTCGGCGACGTCAAAAGGCGCACGGTTGGTCTCGGCAACACCGGAAATAAAATATATCAGGAACAGTGGAAACAGCGGCAACCAGAACCAGTGAATCACGCTGCCATCCTGGGCCATGACGATATCGCCCAGGTTCAGGCTTCCGGCTGCGATGAGCACCCCAACCAGGGCAAATCCCATGGCAATTTCATAAGCCACGATCTGCGCAGCAGAACGCATGGCACCAAGAAAAGCGTACTTGGAATTGGATGCCCATCCGGCAACGATAACGCCGTAAACAGCAAGCGAGGTCAATGCAAGGATGTAAAGCAGGCCAGCATTAATATCTGCCAGCACAAGGTTTTCTGAAAATGGAATCACGGCCCAGGCTGCCAGGGACGGTGCCAGGGATAACACGGGAGCAATGATGAACAGGAGCTTGTTTGCCCCTGTGGGAACGATAATTTCCTTGAAAATAAGCTTTACCGCATCGGCAATAGGCTGTCCCAGGCCCCACAGGTGCGCACCAAAGAATCCCACCCTGTTTGGTCCTATTCGCCCCTGGATAAAACCGATAACTTTTCGCTCGGCGTAAGTGATGTAGGCGACCGTCAGCAACACAGGGGTAAGGATCGCAGCAATCTTGACCAGGGTCTCAAGGGTGTAGAGCGCTTCGGCCTGGAACGCAGCCGGTACCAGCATTCCCACAACCGGTTGCAGTAGCGTTGCCCTGATGAATTCAAAAACGGCTTCTATCACGTTCGCCTAGCCCCTGCCCAGTGAAATGTCGCCATACCAGGCGCCGAGAGAGCTGGTCGCCTGGCTCTTGGCCTGGATGAGCACACAGTCGTCGGCAACTCGTTCGTCGATTGCCAGTGGCAGTGCCATGCTCGCATCACCCTGCTGTGCTATCACCTTGTCGGCATCTGCCAGGCCAAGGGAGTCTGCAAGCCTGCTGTTTATGTGCACCTTGCCGTCTGCCACCTCGGCAGTTTGCTGAAGTGACTGTGCCTGCCTCACAAAAGCATCGGCGGAATTCATGGGAAAATCGGAAATTCGCCGTAATCCACTTTCGCCGGGCAGACTTTGAACATTGATACGCGTAGCTGGTCTTTCACCCGCTGTGGCCGGCACTTTTTCTTCCATCTCGGCCCTCACTTCAGCAATATTTTCATATTGATATCCCTGAAGCCCGAGCTTGTTTGCCAGCACCCTGAGTAACTTCCATCCCGGCCTTGCTTCCCCGTGGGCATCCACGGCGATGTCGAACTGCTGATGCTGACCTTCGATGTTAGTGAAACTGCCCTCATTTTCTGCGTAGATAGCAAGCGGAAGAATAACATCAGCGTATTCCCTGGCGTGACTGTTATCCCAGGCGCTGAAAACGATGACGCGTTCCGCCTGCGCCAGGGAACTTAACGCAAGCTGGGGTTCACAATGGTCCAGTTCCGGCTCATTAGCGTAGACGATGTAACATGGCAGTGCTTCATTGACCATGTCCATGGCATTCAGTCCGGGACTGGATAGCGCGTTACCACTGGCATCACGATCGGGTAATGCACCGACGAGACTGGCCCCGACACAATTTGCCGCTGAACCGGTAAACGACAGTGTTGCCCCTGTTGCAACTGACAGCGCATCGGCAAGACCTTTTAGCAATGTGAACTGTGGATGGGTTTCGGCGAGTATTCCCAGCAAAACACAGGCTGCGTCGGCATTTTTCAGACGCTCTGCGATGGCCTCGTGCCGGGGTTCAACACTGACGCCGGAGAGAATTTTTTCCAGGCTTTCATCCTCAGACCCGGCGGCCTTAACAATTGCCGCGAGCCCGTTAACAAGCTTTGCCGGCGACAGGATGAGTTCATCGGAGAGATCATAATTAAACTCGTAGGCCACCGAGTTCAACTGCATAATACTGGCACCTTTAAGGGCGGCCTTGCGCAGTCGATGGTTGAGTATTGGCTGATCCTTGCGAACATTGCCACCCACAATCAGGACGGCATCAAGATTTTCAAGCTCGGCAATCGGCATGCCCAGTGAGGGGACACCGGGTTGCTCTTCACTGAAATCCCTTTGCCCGAGACGATGATCAATGTTGTTGGAACCAAGGTCATGCATTACCTGCTGCAGCAGGTAAAGTTCTTCGCTGGTGCTGTTGGCAGAGGCCATGGCCGCAATTTTTTCCGCACCACCGCTGGCGATTTGTTGCTTGAGAAGCTCTGCTGTTTTTTGCAGGGCAGTGTCCCAGTCAACTTCCTGCCATTCGCCCCCATTCTTTATCAAGGGCGTTTTTAATCGTTGCTCGCTGTACAACGCCTCGTAACTGAAGCGATCACGGTCAGACAACCACACTTCGTTGATGGCCTCGTTCTCTGCTGGCACTACCCTCTTTAATACGTCACGACGGATATGAAAATGCAGGTTCGACCCCACCGCATCATGCATTGCAAGACCGGAAAGCTGTTTCATTTCCCAGGTCCTTGCTGAGAAACGAAATGGCTTGGACGTAAGTGCACCGACCGGGCATACATCAATAACGTTGCCGGACATTTCCGATGTCATGGCTTTCTCAACGTAGGTGCCGATTTCCATGAATTCGCCACGCCCTGTTGCACCCAACTCCCTCATTCCTGCGATTTCCTCGCCAAAACGCACGCAGCGGGTGCAATGGATACAGCGGGTCATTTCTGTCTGCACCAGGGGACCAATGTTCTTGTCCTTCACAACCCGCTTCGTTTCCTGGTAACGGGACACGTCGTTGCCGTAGCCCATGGCCAGGTCCTGCAACTCACATTCACCACCCTGGTCGCAGATTGGGCAATCAAGGGGGTGATTAATAAGCAGGAACTCCATGACGGATTTTTGTGCGTCCCTGGCATAGTCAGAGCGCGTAGACACTTTCATGCCATCCATCACGGGAGTAGCGCAGGCAGGTAGCGGTTTTGGTGCTTTTTCAACCTCGACAAGGCACATACGGCAATTCGCCGCGACTGACAGTTTCTTGTGATAACAAAAACGCGGTACGTAAGTACCCATCGCATCGGTTACCTCGATCAGCATCTGCCCGGGGCGGGCCTCGACTGATTTTCCATCAACTTCAATTGTTATCGTATCGTCACTCATCATGCGACCACTTCTTCTTTAATCTTTACCCTGGCTTATGCTGCTTTATATTCCGGGCTATCCACGATACTCCGCCCGTTATTTTCCACCATGTATTCAAACTCGTGTCGGTAATGCTTGATAAAACTCTGCACCGGCCACGCGGCAGCATCACCAAGGGCGCAGATTGTTCTACCTTCGATCTTGTTGGCAACATCTACCAACTTGTCCATGTCTTCAGATGAGCCTTTACCTTCAAGGATCCTGCTGATAACACGGTACATCCAGCCGGTGCCTTCCCTGCAGGGGGTACACTGACCACAGGATTCAGAAAAATAAAATCGTGCGATGCGCTGGATTGCCCTGACCATGCAGGTTGTTTCATCCATTATGATGACCGCACCGGAACCCAGCATTGAACCGGCCTGCTGGATCGAGTCATAGTCCATGTTGGCCTGCATCATGATCTCACCGGGGACAACCGGCACTGATGAACCTCCGGGAATTACCGCCTTTAGCTGGTGACCATCTCGAACGCCACCGGCAAGTTCAAGTAATTCGCTGAAAGGCATGCCCATGGGTACTTCAAAATTACCCGGCTTGTTCACATGCCCGCTGACTGAAAAACACTTTGTACCGCCACTGTTCTCCACGCCCATGTCCTTGAACCACTGCGCACCCTTGCGCATGATGATGGGTGCGGATGCATAGGATTCTGTGTTGTTAATGGTTGTGGGTCGACCATACAGGCCATAGTTCGCAGGAAAAGGTGGTTTAAAGCGAGGCTGACCCTTTTTACCTTCCAGCGACTCGAGCAGCGCGGTTTCCTCACCACAGATGTAGGCGCCGGCGCCGAGACTGGCATGTAGATCAACATTGATACCGGTACCTTGTATGTCCCTGCCCAGCAGGCCCTCCTCATAGGCTTCCTTCAGCGCATTTTCAAAGCGGGTAAACGGCTCATCCATGAATTCCCCGCGAATATAGTTGTACCCCACGGTTGCACCCATGGCGTAGCAGGCAATGGCCATACCTTCTACCAGCGAGTGTGGATTAAAACGAAGAATATCCCTGTCCTTGCAGGTACCCGGCTCACTTTCGTCAGAATTACAGACAACGTATTTCTGCCCCGGTGTGTCGCCTGCCATAAAACTCCACTTCAACCCCGTGGGAAAACCGGCTCCGCCACGTCCACGTAAACCGGAGGCCTTTATTTCCTCGATAATATCCATGGGCGGTGTTTTTTCCTGCAGTATTTTTTTCCAGGCCTCGTAGCCGCCGACACGCTGGTAACTTTCCATGCTCCACGGCTCATCGTATTGCAGGGTCGCATAGCAGTTCTGGTTGAGTCCCTTGTTTGTCATCAGTCCAGTCCGTCCAGTATTTCGTCCACCTTCGCAGGTGTCAGGTTTTCATGGTAAATATGATCCACCATCATCATGGGGCCGCCGCAGCAGGCTGCCAGGCATTCCTCTTCCACTTTCAGGAAATAACGCCCATCTTCGGTGGATTCACCGGTCTTTATACCGAGCTTCTTTTCGATATGCTCCACTATCTGGTCACTTCCCATCAACATGCAGGAAATATTCGTGCATACGGAAATACTGTGGCGGCCACAGGGCTCGGTTTCCAGCATTGAATAAAACGAAGCAACCTCGTAAACCGCGATTTTTGGCATTTGCAGGTACTCTGCAACGGCATCCATGAGCTCGGTAGTCAGGTAACCCTTGTTTTCATGCTGAACTTCGCGAAGCGCAGCCAGCACCGCAGACTGCTTCTGCTCCTCCGGGTATTTTTTCACCCAGTGGTCGATTTCTTCCCGTGCATGTTCCGACAATAAATTTTTCGTTTCTTCAGTCATAATTTGTTGCTGGTCGAATAAATTCGACCCTACTGTAGGGCTGAATTCATTCAGCCCCTTCATAAATTTAATTACCTATCTATCTCCCCAAATACGATGTCCTGGGTTCCTATCACCGCGACCACGTCGGCCAGCATATGCCCTTCCACCATTTCGTTCATGGCAGACAGGTGTACAAAGCCGGGAGCCCTGACTTTCAGGCGGTAAGGCTTGTTTGCGCCATCGGATAGCAGGTAGATGCCAAATTCGCCCTTGGGGTGCTCAACCGCCGAGTAAACTTCTCCCTCGGGAACACAGTAGCCTTCTGTGAACAGCTTGAAATGATGGATAAGTGATTCCATGCCGTCCTTCATCTCTTCACGCTTGGGAGGTACAAGCTTGTGGTCATCGATGATAACAGGGCCCGGGTTTGCCTTTAGCCAGTCCACGCACTGCTTGATGATACGGTTGGACTGGCGCATCTCCTCTACCCTTACAAGGTAGCGGTCATAGCAATCACCATTAACACCGACGGGAATATCAAAATCCAGGTCCGCGTAAACTTCGTAAGGCTGTTTCTTGCGCAAATCCCACTCTACCCCGGAACCACGCAGCATGGGACCGGTAAAGCCAAGCTTAAGGGCCCGCTCCGGTTCAACCACGCCAATACCCACTGTGCGTTGACGCCAGATACGGTTTTCAGTTAGCAGGGTTTCATACTCGTCAACACAGCCTGGGAAACGCTCTGTAAAAGCATCAAGGAAATCCAGCATGGAACCCTGGCGGGTTTCGTTCATGTCGGCGACCTGCTTGTCGTCATGCCACTTTGAAGCCTGGTAGACGGGCATGACAGACGGCAAATCACGATACACTCCACCCGGGCGATAGTAGGTGGCATGCATTCGAGCCCCGGATACGGCCTCGTAACAATCCATCAGGTCTTCGCGCTCGCGAAAACAGTAAAGGAACATGGTCATGGCACCGATATCCAGGCCATGGGTTCCCAGCCACATCAGGTGATTAAGTATTCGGGTAATTTCATCAAACATGACGCGAATGTACTGGGCTCGAACAGGTGGCTCGACACCCAGCAGGCGCTCAATTGCCATCACGTAGGCATGTTCGTTACACATCATCGAGACATAGTCGAGCCTGTCCATGTAGCCGATACTTTGGTTATAGGGCTTGGACTCGGCCAGCTTTTCAGTGCCCCTGTGCAGAAGCCCTATATGGGGATCGGCTCGCTCAATGACCTCGCCGTCCATTTCCAGGACCAGGCGAAGTACACCATGGGCCGCAGGGTGCTGTGGACCAAAATTCATGGTCATGTTCTTGATTTCGGGCATACCTAGTTTTCCCTTATCACTCGGGGTACCAGCACCCGGTTCTTGATCGTGACCGGTTGGTAAACCACTCTTTCTTTTTCGGGGTCGTATCGGACTTCAACATTTCCTTCGAGAGGGAAATCCTTGCGAAACGGATGGCCGATAAAGCCATAGTCGGTGAGAATGCGGCGCAGGTCGGGATGCCCTTCAAACATGATCCCAAACAGGTCAAATGCCTCGCGTTCGTACCAGTTGGCCGCCGGCCACACCTCGACAACCGAGGCAATTCGCGTGGAATCACCCGGTAAAAGGCAACGCAAGCGTAAACGACGGTTGTGTGCTACCGAAAGCAGGTGGTATACCACTGCGAACCTGCTGGGTAGCGGGTTTGAGCCTTCACGTACACCGCTACTCACACCGCGGCTAAAGCCGGTACTGGTGGTATCTTCAGTTTCCCAGTCTGCCTGCCCATATCCGAGGTAATCGACACCACACAGGTCTGTAAGCTGGACAAACTGGAATTCGTCTTCTGCAGACAGGGCAGCGGCAACATCAAGCAGGTCCGTCGAGGAGATTTCAATACTCAGCTGCCCGCAGTGTTCATGGCTGGAAAGAATCTTCTCGGCAAAACGCCTATCCAGCTGTTCCTTCAAATTTTCCATCTCTTGTTGATTAATTCTTTGTATGTCGGCCCTAGCGGAGGAAGGTGTTCTGACCCGTGCGCTTGATTTTTTTCTGTAGCTGGATCAGTCCAAACAACAGGGCCTCGGCTGTAGGAGGACAGCCTGGCACGTAGATATCCACCGGCACAATGCGATCACAGCCACGCACCACGGAGTAGGAATAATGATAGTAGCCTCCACCATTGGCACAGGAACCCATGGATACCACCCAGCGTGGCTCTGACATCTGGTCATACACCTTTCTCAGGGCAGGTGCCATCTTGTTAACAAGGGTGCCGGCAACAATCATCACGTCTGACTGCCTGGGGCTGGGACGAAAAATGATGCCAAAGCGATCCATGTCGTAACGGGAAGCGCCAGCATGCATCATTTCAACGGCACAACAGGCAAGGCCAAAGGTCATTGGCCACATGGAACCGGTTCGAGCCCAGTTCACCAGGTTATCCACGGTGGTGACCGCGAAATTCCGGTTATCTATCTGCTCATCTACTCCCATTCCAGGGCCCCCCTTCTCCATTCGTAAATAAAACCCGCTACCAGGACAGCCAGGAAGATCATCATCGCCCAGAAACCCACCATGCCAATACCGTCCAGGGCCACGGCCCAGGGAAAGAGAAAGGCGATTTCCAGGTCAAAAATAATAAACATGATGGCGACAAGGTAATACCGCACGTCGAATTTCATACGTGCGTCCTCAAAGGCCTCGAAACCACATTCGTAGGGCGAGCCCTTTTCCGTATCAGGCCGGTTCGGCCCGAGAAAATAGCCAATAGTGAATAAGATAACGCCCAGTACTACGCCAAGTACCAGGAATATCAGGATAGGTAAGTAATTTTCCAGCAACATGTGAATATGTTTAGCAATAATCCGGCCAGATTTGCCTGTTTATTTAATTTCCATCAAGGCCAACCGCGATCAGCCCGTAACTGCTCCGGAATTATACAGACAACTTGCCTGCAAGGCACTGATTTGTTGATCTAATTAGCAGCGGTCCCGGACAGCGAAAGTTATCGAGAATGATCGCTGCCTGGTGCTGGAAATGTTTTCAGTATCAGGGAAGATGCGCCAGGAACTCGCCAGGTGGCCGACGGCTGGCGGCAGGGACCTCCTCCGGGTAGCCGTACCAGAACAGGCCTACAACCTCCTGTTGCCCCATTGGCAGGCCGACAATATCGAAAAACTCGGGGTCACGGGTCACGGCACCGGTGGTCCACTTCATCCCGATCCCCTGCTCCCACAACAACAGCGCCAGGTTCTGGGCCACGCAACAGCAGGCTGCGTAGTCTTCCCGGCGTCGCAATTCATCATCATCAAGCGTGTAGCTCATCAGCAACCAGCCCGGAATTTCCCGCCATCGCTTTAATTTCACATCCGCCATGCGCTGCCCCTTTTGGGCTTCGACCAGTCGCGCATTAAGCACGGCTATCCTGTCCGCTGTCTCTTCACCGATAATCCTGAAGTGCCAGGGTTGGGTGAGATGATGATTGGGTGCCCAGGTAGCATGGGAAATTGCATTTTCCACGACACCAGCCGCGGGCACCTGCCCGGCCCTGAACTGGTGAATGGTTCTTCGCCCCCTGATGAGGTCATCCAGCTTTGTATTCATTAATTACATCTCGTTCTGCATTTTAATAATGTTTCACAACGCCCCGGGCGACCCCTTCACTGCCCGGCGGCATTTTTTCGCTCCCGTATCCTGGCTGCTGCCTCTTTCAGTTTCTGGCTATCGGGAGATACCTTGAGCATGGCGTTGACATAGGCCTCGGCAAGATCATACCTGTTATCCTTTATGGCCTGTTTCAGTTTTCCTTCGTACTTGTCCGTCAGCTTGCGTAAAGAACGCCGTGCCTGGGGACTCTCCGGATCCGACTCAAGCTGTCGCCTGATTCGTTCAAGCAGGCGCCGATCAGATTTTTCAATCAGCTCCTGCGGCAGGTCCATCTTCACTGCTTCTTCTTTAGTTGGCGCTGCAGGGACATCAACAGCCAGCGCGCCAGTTTGCGTGTCAGCAGGCGCCTCGCTGGACGGCTCTTCTGCGGTTGGCCCGGTATCACCACCTGTCACGTCGGCCATCGGACTCGCGATCGTCTTTTCCTCCTGCTGCGGCTCTTCACGGTTTTTCCTGTCGTCTCCGATTATTGCCAGCAGCAGGAACACACCAGACAGGACCGCGATAACCTTTAATGGTTTCCTGTACCAGCCCCTGGATACCGGTTTTTCGATGACCTCTGTTTGTTCGCTTCGAACGTCGGCCCTTATGGTGATCCTGTCAGCGACTTCCGGCACCGGCGCCTGGGGTCTTTCCACGGGACTGCTACTCGCAACTGCCGTCACTGCCTCGCTGGCGACAGTTTCGCCATTGATCATGGCACGCCAGGCCCTCACAGTGGCAGGCCTGTCGTCGGCCTTGAATGCCATTCCGTTGTCGATCGCCTGCAGCAGTGCCTGCGAATAACCAGGCGGTGCAATTTCCACCGCGCTGACGTAGCTGTCTCGCTGGGTGTGCAACAGGGCTTCGCTACGATCCATTGCTTCGGAGGGAGAACGTCCAATCACGGCACGGTACATGGTCGCGGCAAGCCCATATATATCTGTCCAGGGTCCCTGCTTGTCGCTTTTGCTGACATATTGTTCAAACGGTGCAAAACCCGGAGATACCATGCTGGTCAGGGTATGAGTCTTTTCCCCGAGAGATTGCCTGGCTGAACCAAAATCCAGCAATACGGGAGAACCGTCCCTACGAATGAAAATATTTGGCGGCTTGATATCACGATGGATAAAACCCGCTTGGTGAATTTCCTCGAGCCCGTCCAGTATCGGCAGGATAATCTCCCTGATACCTTCCTCCGACAGGGTTTTTTCCTGCTTCAGCAATTCGTGCATGGCCTGTCCCTTTTCATACTCCATGACCATGTAGGCACTGTTATTTTCAGGAAAGACGGTAAGTACCCGCACAATATTCGAATGCTTAAATTGCGCCAGTGTTTGTGCTTCACTCATGAAGCGATCCAGGCCCCAGCTAAACTGTTCCCCGTGTTCACCGGAAACCGGGTGAATGGAATGATCGCCATCACGTACTGCCAGCTCAACCGGCAGGTACTCCTTGATAGCCACTTCCTGGTTCAGGTTGGTATCCTGCGCGAGGTAGGTTATGCCAAAGCCACCCTGGCCAAGGATCTCCTTGATAACGTACCAATGCAGTTGGTAGCCTGGCTGTAGTGAATTTCTGTGTTGCTCCATAATCTTCCCTTTACTAACGAGTAAGGCCCAGGCAGGTTGACCTGTTACATTCTATTCATTTTTTGCAACACCGGGTAAAAATATGGCCAGCAGGTCATTGAGAAAGTCCATACCTTTTTCACTGGCCCTGATATTGTCATCCTGCCATTCCAGCAATCCTTCGCCGCTGGCCTGCTTCAGTAAATGTTCAATACGGCCAAGCTCCAGCCCTGTACGCGCTGTAAAAAGATCCGGTGAAAACCCTGATAGCAGGCGCAGGGAATTCATCATGAATTCCAGCACCCGGTCTTCTTTGGACAAGGTTACTTCACGTGAGACTGCATTGCCCGCAACGCTTTTCTGCATATAAATGCCAGGGATACGATGGCGCTGGTAGCGAGTTATCTTGCCCGTTTGCGCATTGCTCAGCTTGCCATGTGCACCAGCTCCAACTCCATAATAGTCAGCGAATTGCCAGTAATTAACATTATGCCTGCATTCCAGGCCGTCCCTGGCCCAGGCCGACACTTCGTATTGCCGATACCCCTCAGACTCCAGCAAGGCCTTTCCGTTCTGCTGGATTTCCCAGCATTGCTCGTGGGACGGCAGGGTCGGTGGCTTACTGTAGAATACAGTATTTGGCTCCAGGGTGAGCTGATACCAGGAGATATGTTGAGGCCGAAGCTGAATGGCAGCTTGCAGGTCAGCAAGCGCCATTTTGACATCCTGGCCAGGCAGGCCGTGCATCAGGTCGATGTTTAAGTTGTCAAATCC
>CAZXDV010000007.1:0-8979 GCA_964639535.1 uncultured Enterobacteriaceae bacterium
TCCCCAGCGGGACGGTGGCACCCACCTGGCGGGTTTCAGGGGAGCCTTGACTCGAAGTATCAATAATCACATGGAAAAAAGTGGGCTTGCGGGCAAGGAGAAAATAGCCATTACCGGTGACGACGTGCGTGAAGGCCTGACAGCAGTGCTTTCCGTGAAAGTGCCGGACCCGAAATTCTCGTCCCAGACAAAAGACAAGCTCGTGTCCAGTGAGGTTAAAGGGGTTGTTGAATCCTCCGTGGCAGAAAAACTGCAGGAATTCCTGCTTGAAAAACCCACCGAAGCAAAAAGCGTGTGTGAAAAAATTATTGACGCTGCCAGGGCCAGGGAGGCTGCGCGCAAGGCGCGGGAATTAACCAGGCGCAAGACTGCGCTGGACGTGGCGGGCTTGCCGGGCAAGCTTGCAGATTGCCAGGAAAAAGACCCCGCCCTGTCTGAAATTTTCCTGGTGGAGGGTGATTCAGCCGGAGGCTCGGCCAAGCAGGGACGTGACCGGCGCACGCAGGCCATCCTGCCTTTGAAGGGAAAAATCCTTAATGTAGAGAAGGCACGCTTTGACAAGATGCTGTCTTCGGCGGAGGTGGGGACGCTTATTACTGCACTTGGCTGTGGTATTGGCAGGGATGAGTTTGATCCGGACAAGCTACGCTATCACCGCATAATTATCATGACGGATGCAGACGTGGATGGTTCGCATATTCGTACCCTTTTATTAACCTTCTTTTTCAGGCAAATGCCGGAGTTGATCGAAAGAGGGCATGTTTATATCGCGCAACCGCCGCTTTACAAGATAAAAAAGGGCAAGCAGGAGCGCTATATTAATGACGAAGCCCAGCGTGAAAGCTATGTTATGGAGCTGGCCCTTAAAGACGCGAGTGTAAAACTGGATGAATCAGCTGAAGCGCTCTCCGACGAACAGACAAGGGAATTATCCGAGCGCTTCCTCAACATGCGCCAGGAGCTGGAGCGTCTTTCAAAACGCTATCACCCGGGAATTCTCGATGAGATTCGCAAGATACGGCAATTGTCTGCGGCTGATTGCGCGGATGAAAGTCGCGTCAGGGACTGGTTTGACGAGCTCCTGCGTCGACTGGAGAGCGAAAAGGGTGATGCTGCCAGCTACGAAGTAGAGGTTTTTTCAACCACGGGGGGAGCGGACTTTGGTGGAAAGGTCAGTGTTGATACCCACGGTATAAAATCGGTTAACGTATTTTCACCGGACTTTTTTGCCTCCGGCGAGTACAGGCGCCTGACCGAGCTGGAGAGCAGTCATGACAGCGCAGCTATCGTTGTTGCCAGGGGTGACAAGGAAGCGCAGGTGCAAAGTCTCAGCGCTGCATTTATCTGGCTGCTTGAAGAAGCTTCGCAGGGCCTGCATATCCAGCGCTACAAGGGGCTCGGGGAAATGAACCCTGATCAGCTGTGGGAAACAACCATGGATGCGACTACCAGGAATATGTCACAGGTGAGGATTGAAGATGCCGTCGCGGCAGATGAAATCTTTACTACCCTGATGGGTGACCAGGTAGAGCCGCGGCGTGAGTTTATTGAACTCAACGCCCTCAGCGTGGAAAACCTGGATACCTAGACCTGGCTGCCCGGACGGGCCTGGGCGCAGGCCCAAAGCCTGACATCTGCGGCTCCGGCCATCCTGAGCTGTTTTGCAAGTTCGTTGGCGGTATGACCGGTGGTCACGATGTCATCAATAATGGCTACCGTTTCTCCATTCAGCTGGCCTGGACAGCAAAAAGCACCCTCGAGGTTTGATTTTCTTTCCTTTGCGCCAAGAGAAAACTGTGGCCGGGTATTCCTGCTGCGCCGCGGGTGCGGTTTTAACAGTGGCACGCCGAGGTGTTTTCCAAGTACGCGCGCGATCTCAAGGGACTGGTTAAATCCTCTTGAATACAGCCTGTAAGGATGGAGTGGCACGGGTACAAGGAAATCGGGTGTCAGCAGGTTTTCAGCGGCGATCCCTTCGGCCATAAGCCTGCCAAGCTCCGTGGCAAGTAACAGCTGTTTTCCATATTTCAGGGACTGCAACAGGCTGTCCATGGGAAACCGGTAAGACCAGGCACAGTACATTTCGCTTATGGCTTTATTCTCAAGTGAAGCTGCTAATGCTGCTGGTGGGTTTTGGCCGTGTTCGGCCACCGCCATGTCTTCGCGACAGCCCCGGCAAAATAGCCTGCCGCTGGAAACGCGGGATCGGCAGAGAAAACAGGCCCCGGGAATGTATTGATTAATATTTAACCACTTGTAAACCAAGCTTGAATCACCTTGTTGACAGCGCCCAGGCCAGGCGCAATGATCCACGAAACAGAAAGGGGGTAAACCGATGGTCGCAAATATAAAAGAGTTCCGTTCCACGCAGGCTGATTATGCCTGTCGACATGACTGGACCCACGAACAAATCAGCGAGCTGTTTGAACTCCCTTTCAACGATCTCCTGCATTATGCGCAATCCGTGCATCGCCACCATTTTAATCCAAACGAGGTGCAGCTGAGTACCCTGGTGAACATAAAGTCTGGCGGTTGCTCAGAGGACTGCGCCTATTGCCCGCAAAGCGCCCATTACGACACCTCGGTTAAGTCGGAGTCGCTGCTGAATGTCGAGGAAGTACTGCAATCAGCACGGTTGGCGAAGGAACAGGGTGCAAGCCGCTTTTGCATGGGAGCGGCGTGGCGTAGCCCCAGGGGCAAGGCCTTTGACCAGGTGCTGGAGATGGTGAGCGAGGTGAAACAAATGGGCCTGGAAACCTGTGCCACGCTTGGCATGCTTGATGAAGACCAGGCGCAGCAGCTGAAAAGCGCCGGGCTGGATTACTACAACCATAACCTGGACACCTCGGAAGAATATTACGGCGAGATCATTACCACCCGTACCTACCAGGATCGGCTCGATACCCTGGAAAATGTGAGAAAGGCGGATATGAGCGTGTGCTGTGGCGGTATTGTCGGACTGGGTGAGGGCCGCAAGGACAGGGTGTCCCTGCTGGTGACCCTGTCAACCATGCCCAGGCACCCGGAAAGCGTGCCAATCAACCTGCTGGTACAGGTAGAAGGTACGCCGCTTGAAGGGGTAAAAAAGCTGGATCCCTTTGAGTTTGTGCGCACCATCGCCGTGACCAGGATAGTTATGCCGGCTTCCCATGTTCGCCTCTCTGCAGGCCGCAGTGACATGGACGAAGCGCTGCAGGCCCTGTGTTTTCACGCCGGCGCCAACTCTATCTTCTATGGCGAAAAGCTTCTGACAACTGAAAACCCTGAACACAACGAAGACATGGCCCTGTTTGAAAGGCTTGGCATGAGGCCCACGGCGTAAGTGACGCAGGGTACAGAGGGCTTTTCCAGGGAAGCCGTCCAGGCGCAATTATCAGAAATAGAGTCCAGCGGTTTATACCGGCGGCGCGTCGTCCATACAGGCCCGCAATCTGTTTCGGTAACTGTCGCTGGTAATGAATTGCTCAACTTCTGCAGCAATGACTACCTTGGTCTTGCCAACGATCCGCGCCTTGCCGAAGCCATGTGTGAAGCTATACAGCACTACGGTGTCGGCAGTGGTGCCTCGCCGCTGGTTTGTGGTTACAGCGAAGCCCACGAGCAGCTGGAGAACCAGGTAGCAAGTCTCTGCAAACGCGATCGCGCGCTGGTTTTCTCCAGCGGCTACCTGGCTAACCTTGCGGTCAGCGCCACGCTCGCCCCGGGTCGCGATGACTGTATCTACCAGGACAGGCTTAACCATGCCTCTATCATTGATGCAGCAAAGCTTGGTAACGCGCGCCTGTGTCGTTATTCCCACTCAGACATTGATGGGCTTAGGCAAATGATCGCTGAGCCGGTGCGCGGGAAAAAACTCGTGGTGACCGATGCTGTTTTCAGCATGGATGGTGATATTGCGCGCCTGGCAGATATTGCGGAGATATCGCGCGAGGCTGGCGCGTGCCTGGTAGTAGATGATGCCCACGGTCTTGGTGTCCTGGGTCGTGACGGAGGCGGCACCCTGGAGGAGCTGGGTCTCGACCAGGATGCGGTGCCGCTAATGGTCGCCACCTTTGGCAAGGCAGTCGGCTGCTCCGGCGCATTTGTCGCTGGACGTGAAGACCTGGTGGAGCTGCTGTTACAAAAAGCCCGGCCTTACATCTACTCAACGGCAATGCCGCCGGCGCTGGCAAAAACCGCCTGCAGGGGAATTGAACTGGTAAAAAATGAAGCCTGGCGCCGGGAAAAACTGCGCCAGCTGGCAACATCTCTTGACCAGGCCCTGCCTCGAAATGGCGTTTTAGAGGGCGGCTGCAGCCCGGCCATAAGGCCAGTGATCGTGGGCGATGCGTCAAGGGCCCTTGAGCTGAGCCAGGCCTTGAGAGAGGAGGGCATCCTGGTTACCGCGATCAGGCCACCGACGGTGCCGGCCAATACGGCCAGGCTGCGAGTCACCCTGTCAGCGGCCCATGAGCCGAAAGACCTGCAGCGATTGCTTGATGTGCTGGGCCCCGCAATGGTGGCCTGAGAGGATACTTGTAATGGATGTGAAGGCCGGGCTGAAGAAAAGTACCGTGGCAAGAAATTTTGATGCCGCTGCAAGCAGCTACAGGCAGGCCAACAGCCTGCAAAACGTCGTGGCCAGGCGCCTGTTGGAAAGAATGGAGTACATGACGCTGGAGCCGCAGCAGCTGCTGGACATGGGGTCCGGCCCCGGCACTTCTGCCCTGCTGCTGCAGGGCGCGTTCAAAAAAGCCAGGGTGCTGGAGCTGGATATGTCCCCGGGCATGTTGCTCGAGTCAAGCCGTAATGACAGGAAGTTTTTTTCCAGGCGTCGCCGAATTTGCGCGGATGCAGAAAAAATGGCGCTGCGCTCGTCATCGGTTGACGTGGTGTTTTCCAGCCTGATGCTGCAATGGTGTGATAACCCGGATAGTGTATTTACCGAGGTTGAGAGGGTTTTGAAACCCAACGGGCTGTTTATATTTTCGAGTTTCGGCCCTGACACGCTAAAGGAATTAAGACAGAGCTGGCAGGCCGTTGACAACGAAGTGCATGTGAATACCTTCCTCGACATGCATGATGTGGGTGATGGGCTTGTGCGATGCGGGCTGCAGAACCCTGTGCTGGAGGTTGAATATATCGACTTCCAGTATGAGGATGCACGCAGGCTCATGCACGATCTGAAACAGCTTGGTGCACAAAACTCAAACCAGGGTCGGCGCAGAAGCCTGACAGGAAAAACGCGCATGCAGGGAATGTTGGCCGAATACGAAAAGCTTCGTCACCAGGGCAAGCTGCCGGTTACTTACGAAGTGGTTTACGGCCACGCGTGGAAGTCCCCGGTGGAACTGGCCAGGAAGACCGCAGGCAACACCGCGACTTTCTCGCTGGACGCTTTAAAAGGGAGTATGCCGCGCCAATGACATCCTTCATCGTGAGCGGTACAGACACCGGTATCGGCAAGACCTGGGTAACGGTAGCGCTGATACGGGCTTTTCTTGATCGCGGGGAACGCGTGCTTGGGATGAAGCCGCTGGCCAGTGGTTGCGAAGTTATAGATAACGAGCTTCGTAATGAAGACGCCCTGCTGATACAGCAGGCTGGCTGGCAAGCCGTGGATTACTCCCTGGTTAACCCCTACGCCTTTAAGCCACCGGTGTCGCCTCACGCTGCCGCAGCGAAAGAGGGCGTGCAGGTGTCGCTGAAAACGATCCTCGAGTGTTACGAGATCCTGCAGGGACAGGCCGACAGGGTGATAATAGAGGGTGTGGGGGGCTGGCGAGTGCCATTTTCCGACGAATTGTCCCTGAAAGACCTGGTAAAAGCGCTTGAATTGCCGGTGATCATGGTGGTGGGCCTGAAACTGGGCTGTATCAACCATGCCCTGCTGACCGCGGAAGCGCTGGACAGGGACGGTATAGAGCTCAGGGCCTGGGTGGCAAACCAGCTTGAAAGCGACTACCTGATGCAGGATGCGACCATGCGTACCCTTGAAACCTCGATACCGGCCCCGCTGCTCGGGCTCACTCCCTGCCTGCAGACCCTGCAACCGGACAAACTGGCTGAAGCTCTTGACGTAGATGTGCTGATAGATTGAGTTTTTTAGCCCGGGAAGGCCACTTGAGACTTGCATCACGCCGTCACACTGAGGCATATTGTCGCATTGAGCAAGAATGGCCAAAACAGGGTCGGCACAAGGGTTCGCTGTCGTAGAGGAAAGAGGTGATGCCGACATGAAATGAGGGCCTGGGTAAAGCTGCTGCGTGCATGACTATTACCCCCGGTTTTTATATGATCCCTGCCGCGCTTAGAGTTGAATTCTGCGGGTTGCCCCATGGGCCGCGCGCGCATAAAAAACATAAAAAATCTAACCGAATCGTTATTGCTGAGGAAAGCTGCATGTTTTTAGAGAAACTGCGAAGTTGTATTTGGGGACTGATACTTCCATTGATGATGTTTAGTGGAAGTGCGGCAGCAGAGTGGGGTTTAAACCTCACCAGGGGTGTAACCCCGATAAGCCGTGAAGTCTACGATCTGCACATGATCATCTTGTACGTGGTAACTGCGATTGGCGTGCTTGTGTTTAGTGTAATGATCTGGTCTATCATTCATCACCGTAAGTCCAGGGGCGCTGAACCCGCCCAGTTTCACCACAATACCGCCGCTGAACTGATCTGGACCATCATTCCCATAGTCATCCTGGTTGTGCTGGCAGTGCCTGCCACAAAAACCCTGATCAAGATGGAAGAAACCAGCGATGCAGAAATAACCGTCAAGGTCACCGGTTACCAGTGGAAGTGGAAATACGACTACCTGGAAGACGACGTCAGCTTCTTTAGTTCCATGGACGAGCTCAGCAACAGCATTCGCAGGAATGAGTCTGACATGAAGCCGGAAGACCACGAGCACTACCTGCTCGACGTGGATAACCCGGTAGTGCTGCCGGTCAATACCAAGGTGCGCATCCTGACAACCGCGGCTGATGTTATTCACGCATGGTGGGTACCAGCGCTGGGCTGGAAGCGAGATGCGATCCCCGGTTATATCAACGACAACTGGACAATCATTGAAGAAGAAGGCGTGTATCGCGGCCAGTGTGCCGAGCTCTGCGGTCGAGACCATGGCTTCATGCCGATCGTTGTAAAGGCCGTCAGCAAGTTTGACTACGCGGTGTGGGTGGAAGAAATGAAAAGCCAGCCCACCGAGATTGATGGTGAAAAGCTGTATGCCACGCACTGTTCAACCTGCCACCAGGCAAACGGCCAGGGTCTGCCTGGTGCGTTCCCTGCCCTTGCCGGAAGCCCGATTGCTACCGGGCCGGCAGCGGGGCACATCGATATTGTTTTAAATGGTAAGCCCGGCACCGCCATGCTGGCTTATGGACCGCAATTATCCGACGAGGAGATTGCGGCAATCGTTACCTATGAGCGAAATGCCTGGGGTAATGATGTTGGGGATGAGGTGACGGCGGAAGATGTAAAAGCGCGGCGATAAACAGCATCCAAACAATGAATGAAATTTTTAGAGGAAAGGTAAAATGAGCGAAGCAGTCGGTCACGAAGAGCATCACGACGATCACGATCATAAACCGAGCGGCATTGGTCGCTGGTTGTTCTCAACCAACCACAAGGACATCGGCACCATGTACCTGGTGTTTGCCCTTATCATGTTTTTCATCGGCGGCGCGATGGCGATGGTTATCCGTGCCGAGCTTTTTCAACCGGGCTTGCAATACGTGGATCCGCAGTTTTTTAACTCCATGACGACAGTGCATGCGCTGGTCATGATATTTGGTGCGCTCATGCCAGCCGGCGTAGGCCTTGCCAACTGGATGATTCCCATGATGATTGGTGCGCCGGACATGGCCATGCCGCGTATGAACAACATGAGTTTCTGGATCCTGCCCTTTGCCTTTACGCTACTGCTTTCCACGCTGTTCATGGAAGGCGGCGCTCCGGCAGGTGGCTGGACCATGTATCCACCGCTGGTCCTGCAAACAGGAGACGCATTTCCGTTCCTGATCTTCGCGGTGCACTTTCTAGGCGTGTCCTCGATCATGGGTGCGATCAACATTATCGCCACCGTGTTTAACATGCGTGCACCAGGCATGACCTTTATGCGACTACCGCTATTTGTCTGGACCTGGATTATTACGGCATTCCTGCTTATTGCAGCCATGCCTGTACTTGCCGGTGGCGTGACAATGCTGTTAACGGACAAGTTTTTTGGTACCGCCTTTTTTAACGCAGCGGGCGGCGGTGACCCTGTTATGTTCCAGCACATTTTCTGGTTCTTTGGCCATCCGGAAGTGTACATCCTGGTGCTGCCATCGTTTGGCGTCATCTCCCAGGTTATTCCGACCTTTGCCCGTAAGCCCCTGTTTGGCTACGAGTCAATGGTCTATGCGACAGCGGCGATCGCCTTCCTGTCATTCTTCGTCTGGGCTCACCACATGTTCACGGTTGGTATGCCGCTAACCGGTGAACTGTTCTTCATGTATGCCACCATGTCCATCGCGGTTCCGACCGGGGTAAAAATATTTAACTGGATGGCAACCATGTGGAAGGGCTCAATGACTTTTGAAACACCAATGCTTTTTGCCATTGGCGTTCTTTTCATGTTTTCACTCGGCGGTTTCACCGGCCTGATGATGGGTATCACCCCGGTAGATTTCCAGTACCACGACACCTACTTCATTGTTGCCCACTTTCACTACGTGATCGTGCCCGGCATTATCTTTGGTGTTATCAGTGGCGTGTACTTCTGGCTGCCCAAGTGGACTGGCAACATGTACGACGAGAAACTGGGCAAGCTGCATTTCTGGTTGTCCACGATCTCGGTAAACGTTCTTTTCTTCCCGCAGCACTTCCTTGGGCTGGCTGGTATGCCAAGACGTATACCGGATTACAACATCCAGTTCACCGAGTGGAACATGATTTCAAGTATTGGTGGCTTTGCTTTTGGCCTGAGCCAGCTAATCATGGTGTGGGTGGTTAT
>CAZXDV010000007.1:9079-28776 GCA_964639535.1 uncultured Enterobacteriaceae bacterium
GTATTGGTGGCTTTGCTTTTGGCCTGAGCCAGCTAATCATGGTGTGGGTGGTTATCAAGTGTGTACGCGGTGGTGAGAAAGCCACCGACCAGGTGTGGGAAGGTGCTCATGGTCTCGAGTGGACCCTGCCGTCACCGCCACCATTCCACAGTTTCACGGTACCACCGCAAGTGACTGATGCCACTGCTCACTCTTAGGAAAGGACAGTAGTGGTAAACGAGGAAACACCGCCAGAGGAGCTGAAGAAGAAAAATATTCGGCTCGCATTTATCCTGGGGGGTATAGCCCTGTTTATTTACCTGGGCTTTATATTGAAGCACCTTGTAGATGTCTGAGGAAAACATAAAGCGCACCACTCGAAAGCTGGCACTGCTCTCGCTGGTCATGTTTGGCTTTGGATACGCGCTGGTGCCGATGTACGACCTGTTTTGTGACATCACGGGTTTAAACGGAAAGACCGGACAAATCACGGTCGCCGAGGGGCTGGAGTCTGGCCTCGATGAAAGCAGGCAGGTGACGGTGACCTTTGATACAAACACCAGGCAGTTGCCCTGGGAGTTCAGGTCACAGCAACGCAAGGTAACGGTTAACCCCGGAGAGCTTGGGGAGGCCAGCTTCCTGGTGGAAAACAAGTCGGACCGCGATATCGTTGGCAGGGCCATTCCGAGCGTGGCTCCGACACAGGCAGCTGTATATTTTAACAAGACAGAGTGTTTTTGTTTTTCAGAGCAATTATTGAAAGCGGGAGAGAGCAGGGAGATGAAAGTCAGGTTTATTGTTGACCCTGAACTTCCAGGCCGGATTGGCACACTCACCCTGTCATATACTTTTTTTGCCCTGCCAGGGTCTGAAGCGGTGGCAGACCAGGCTGTTCCAAAGCAGGAACATGGCGAGAGCATTTAGAATTAAAACTATATAAGAGGAAAGTCTATGTCTGATTCACATGGCGCATATTTTATTCCCGAACCAAGTCGTTGGCCGATCGTGGGGACCCTGGCCTTGTTTGTCACTTTTATCGGTGGCGCGGTTATGCTCAATGGCTCCGGTTGGGGCACGTTTATCCTGGGGCTTGGCGTAGGCGCACTTGTTTACATGTTTGCCGGCTGGTTCACCGATGTCATTGGTGAAAGCCTCGCGGGCCATTACAACAAGCAGGTGGACATCAGTTTTCGCTGGGGCATGGGCTGGTTTATTTTTTCCGAGGTCATGTTCTTCGCGGCATTTTTTGGCGCACTTTATTATGCCCGTATCTACTCAGTGCCATGGCTCAGCGGCGAAGGCGCCAAGCTGGCGACCCACATGTTTCTCTGGCCTGATTTTGAAGCCAGCTGGCCGCTTAATGCGATGCCGGATCCCAGCAATTTTACCGTGTTCCATGAGGTTATCCCGGCATTTGGAATTCCGGCACTCAACACGGCTATATTGCTTGCCAGTGGCGCAACGGTCACTTTTGCACACTGGGCTCTGAAGAAAAACAACAGGAGCGGTTTGTGCTGGTGGCTGGCGGCAACTGTTGCACTCGGCTTTATCTTTGTTTACTTCCAGATTGGCGAATATGCCGAAGCCTATGGTCATTTGAACCTGACGCTAAACTCTGGAATATATGGCTCAACGTTTTTTATGCTCACGGGCTTCCATGGTTTTCACGTCACCATGGGCGCAACCATGTTGCTGGTGATACTGGCACGGTCAATGAGCGGCCATTTCAGCGACCACGACCACTTCGCCTTTGAGGGCGTGGCCTGGTACTGGCACTTTGTTGACGTGGTCTGGCTGGGGCTGTTTATATTCGTATACTGGTTGTAAAAATCAGCTAGCCTGGCAATTCCGTTACTCTGCCAGGCGATTGGGTTCTTCAGGGGGCGCTGCCGTTGGTGGCGCCTTTTCTGTTTGCACGGGAAATATTCCATGCGGCCTGATGAGATCCAGGGCGTAGCCAACGAAGAGAGTAACAAACAGCAGTATCGATAGTGCCACCCTGAAGCTCAGAGATGTCACCATCCTCCTGGATTCGTTGTCGTCGTTGACCATGAAAAACAGCCCCATAGCGAGCGAAGCCAGGATGGCAAGGAGCAGGATGATAATAATGGCTTTAAAAATTACGGCAGCTGTCACGGCCAGGGCTCACTAGTGTTTGTGGCGTTTCAGTTTACACCCTAATGAATTTACAAAAACGATTTTTTATTTAACAGCATATGCGAATTGGCAGCGTGGATTTTTCACCAAGGCCCTGGTCCTGTATAGCGACCGGGGTGTTCCTGCTGTTGTTCGCAAGGCTTGGAGTATGGCAACTGGACCGAGCCGAGATGAAAGCAGGACTGCTTGACGAAATCCAGTCGAGACAATCCATGGAAGAAATAACGAGCCTGGAGTTAGACCTCGATGATGAAGGTCTTGCCTGGAGGCGCGCGAGGCTGTCAGGCGTATTCCAGGCTGCACCGCTCGTGCTGCTGGATAATCGCGTGCGAGGCGGAATCCCCGGTTACTTTGTTTACTCGGTGTTTCGGGCTACAGGCGGTAACAACATACTGGTTAACCGTGGCTGGGTGCAGGCCATGCCAAGACGTGATGAACTGCCGGAAATCATGACACCTGCTGAACCCATGGAAATTCACGGCTCTTTAAAGTTACCGCCACGAACAGGCAAGCTTCTCGCCGATAATACCGACGAGGTTTTGCACGACCGGTTTATCAGGCTGCAGTTTCTTGACCTGGATCACGTTAATCGAAACTACGATCTCGACGTGGTACCGATGGTGCTGCGCCTGGATGAGGGGGCCAGCGCTTCCTTTGAAACAGGCTGGGCATCGCCGGCGACAGGCAGGGAGAAGCACCTTGGTTATGCGTTCCAGTGGTTCGCCATGGCTACTGCCCTGGCGGTAATATTTGTTGTATTGAACTCTAAAAGGACGGGAAAAAATGACGCAGGGGAGTAAACGCGGTCGACTGGTCGTGGTGTTAATTTTTGCCTTGTTTGCGGCACCTGCCGTTATATCCTGGCTATTGTTAAGCTATACCAGTATCGGGGAAAGCAGTGGCGGAAGCCACGGCAGCCTGGTGAGTCCACCCAGGCCACTACCAAATATGCAGCTGCAAAATCTTGTTGATCCACAGCAGCCTGAAACACTGCACGGCAAGTGGAGCATGCTTTACCTGCACGAGGGAAAGTGTCTCGAAGTTTGCGCTGACAACCTTTACAAGATTCGACAAATTCGACTGGCATCGGGAAAACATGCGCCGCGACTGCAGCGCGTGCTTGTACAGCTTGGCAACGAGGGGCAACCACTCAATGATCAGCAGCTGCAGGCTTTCGCCGGACAGCTGATGTTAAAAACGGAGGACGTAGAAAACTTCCCCGGTATCTCGGTATTCCGCCTACAGCAGGATGATGCGCCTTTACAGCAGCGGCGAATATACCTGGTGGATCCGCTTGGTAACCTGATGCTGGCCTATCCCGAAAAAGCTGAACCAAAAGGCATAATCAAGGATCTAAAACGTTTATTACGCTATTCACGGATTGGTTAATGTCTGAAAAGAAGAAATTTACCCTGTTTTGCCTGGTGGCAGTGCTACTGGCCTATTTTGTGATTGTCCTCGGCGCCTATACACGCTTGACCGACTCGGGCCTGGGGTGCCCGGACTGGCCCGGCTGTTATGGCGAGCTGTTTATGCCCGGCGACGAAAGTTTTGAAGCCCAGGCCAATAACGCCTACCCCGAGCGACCCCTTGAACATGCCAAGGCCTGGACGGAAATGGCCCATCGTTATGCGGCCGGCACGCTTGGCCTGCTTATCCTGGCCCTGGCGGTGTACTGCGTGCGTGGTCGTAAGCAGGAGACCGGTGTGCCTGTGCTGTTACCCGTGCTTTTACTCGGGCTGGTTATATTCCAGGCCGCGCTTGGGATGTGGACGGTAACACTCATGCTGAAGCCGATCGTGGTCATGGGTCACCTGCTAGGGGGTATGTCGATACTCGCCCTTTTATGGTGGCTCCTGGTAAACGCCCGCTTCCCCGCGGTGCCCGGTCATTGGAGCCGGCTTAGCTGGTTCGTGGTATGCGGGCTTTGCGTGCTTGCCGGGCAGATCGCCCTCGGTGGCTGGACCAGCGCCAATTACTCTGCCCTGGCCTGTGTTGATTTTCCGCGCTGCCAGGGTGCATGGTGGCCGGAGATGGATTTTTCGCAGGGCTTTGTGCTGTGGCGGGGCACCGGCATTGATTACGAGGGTGGCGTGCTCGATATGGCAGCCAGGACAGCGGTCCACGTGAGTCACCGTATTGGCGCTGCCCTTACCTTCGTGGTTATCTGTGCTGTAGCACTTTGTGCCATGCTGGCCGGATATCGAAGCCTGTTTCGCCTGGGCCTGCTGGTGCTCGCGCTGCTACTTGCCCAGGTTTCCCTGGGCATCGCAAATGTGCTCCTCGTGTTGCCTCTGCCGGTCGCAGTGGCACATAATGGCGTTGCCGCACTCTTGTTGCTGGCACTAATTACACTGCTGCATTTTTCACGGATGGCACAGGAAAGAGCATAAGACATTGAACGAAACCACTGGCACATTCACAGAGTTTTACTGGAAAGAGTACTTTGCTCTATGCAAGCCAAAGATCGTGGCGATGATTGTTTTCACGGCGATGGTGGGCATGTTCCTTGCCACCCCCGGCTTTGTGCCCCTGGATATTTTTGTTTTTGCCAGCCTTGGCATTGCACTGGCAGCCGCATCGGCGGCAACCATCAACCATATCGTCGATGAAAAAATCGATTCGCTCATGACGCGAACAAACCGCAGGCCCCTGCAAAAGGGCAAGGTGAGCGCCCAGGGGGCGATGGTGTCGGCGGCACTGCTGTGCCTTCTATCTATGATCGTGCTGGTGACGCAGGTGAACACCCTGACCGCGGTGTTGACCTTTGGCTCGCTGGTTGGCTACGGCTTTATTTATTCCATGTACCTGAAGCGGGCCACGCCGCAAAACATCGTCATAGGCGGTGCTGCGGGAGCTGCGCCACCGGTGCTGGGCTGGTCCGCAGTCAGCGGCACGCTGGATCCTTATTCGCTGCTTTTGTTCTGCATCATCTTTGCCTGGACGCCACCGCATTTCTGGGCGCTGGCAATCTACCGAAGAAATGACTATGCAAAGGCTGATATACCCATGCTGCCGGTGACCCATGGCGTAGGGTTTACCCGCCTGCACATACTGCTGTACACGGTAATACTGTTTATCGTGAGCATACTGCCGTATCTCACGGGAATGAGTGGCATCACTTATTTATTTGGAGCAGTGGTGCTGGGAGGGTGGTTTCTATATTACGCCATCAAGATGCAGCGTAACCATTCAGATCAGCTGGCAGTGCATACTTTTTCTTTCTCTATTGTCTACCTGCTGGCGCTGTTTGCATTCCTGCTGGTAGACCACTACCTCTACATTTTCCTGTCGGGTTCACACGCAGCCTGAATCAGGCGGCAAAGGCCGCCTTCATCTTGTTCATTGCGTTTTTCTCGATCTGGCGAATACGCTCAGCCGAGACACCATATTCCTCTGCCAGGTCATGCAGGGTGCATTTTTCCTCGTCCAGCC
The DNA here is from genome assembly GCA_964639535.1 of uncultured Enterobacteriaceae bacterium. Lineage (GTDB taxonomy): Bacteria > Pseudomonadota > Gammaproteobacteria > Eutrophobiales > Eutrophobiaceae > WLWS01. The sequence continues at coordinate 14,651 of CAZXDV010000007.1, forward strand.
AGCGACGCTTGATGATGTCCTGGCTTCGTTCATCGAGATCGCTGATAGCCTGCAGCAGGCGCTGCTGGTCCAGCGTTTCGTTTTGCAGCGACTCGGTTAGCTGTTCGGGCCCCGGTCGATTATCTTCCAGGTAGCCGGAAGGCGCCGAGGTCTCTACCACGCTATCTTCGCTTGATGGCCCGTCAAAGGAGGCGTCATGTGCGCTGAGACGCTGTTCCATTTTAAGCACGTCGGCTGAAGATACGCCGAGGTCCTTTGCTACCGCGTCCACTTCTTCCTGGTTTAACCAGCCCAGGCGTTTTTTTGCCGAGCGCAGGTTGAAGAAGAGCTTGCGCTGGGACTTTGTCGTAGCAACTTTGACGATTCTCCAGTTGCGCAGGATAAACTCGTGCATCTCGGCCCTGATCCAGTGCACCGCGAAGGAAACCAGTCGAACACCCACGGAAGGGTCGAATCTCTTTACGGCTTTCATCAGGCCGATGTTGCCTTCCTGGATCAGGTCAGACTGGGCCAGGCCGTAGCCGCTGTAACCACGCGCAACCCGCACTACGAAACGCAGGTGCGACAGCACGAGCTCCCTGGCAGCTTCCAGGTCTTCCGAATCACGGAATCTCAGCGCCAGCTCGCGTTCCCGTTCCTCGCTCAGCAAGGGGATCTTGTTGACGCTCTGGATATAGCTATCCAGCGATCCCGCTGGCAGGGCCAGGGGTAAGTTCATCGTTTTTTCCACTATTACGTCCCTCAAAAAGCGTTATTTGCGGTGAATTTTAGCACTCATGGAATTAGAGTGCTAATTTACGCAATTGTTCCCGGAGATCAGTGGTTTATCCGGTGGATTTAAGGGAAATCAGGCGGGTTCGATGGCGCGAATATGCCGCTTTACCGAGGTCCAGGAGCCCACCAGGCCGAGCAGGGCCCCGGCAACAAACAGCCCGGCGAGCCCCTTGGCCGACAGCCCCTGCAGCACGAAACCGCTGGAATAGAGCTGGGCCAGCCTGGATACCGGTGACTCAAGCAGCTGCAGGGAAAAGCTCAGCAGGGCCCAGGCAAGAATACTTCCGCCAAGACCGTGAAACAGGCCGGAGTAGAGAAATGGCCGCTGGATGAATGCATCTGTGGCACCGAAAAGCTTGTTGACCTCGATCTCGGACTTGCGGTTGTAAATGGCGAGTCGAATGGTATTGCCGACTATCAGCAAAACTGCCATGGCCAGCATGACCCCGAGCAGTAGGACAGCCTTGCGCACAATTTCAATTATCGCGAAAAGCCGCTGGATCCATTGCTTGTCAAACTGCGCACTGTCCACCTCTTCAAGTTCACGAAGTGTCGTCATCAACTTGCTGCTCTCACTGTCAGCCATCTCGCCAACTGCTGGTTGAATCAGCAACAGTGCCGGGATTGGATTTTCATCGAGCAACACCAGCGTATTGTCAAAGCCCGATTGTGATTGGAAATCCCTCAAGGCTTCTTCCGCACTGACATACCTGACCTCGCGAATGTTCGGGTATTCGCGAATGTTGCCGGAGATCTCGAGAATTCTCTCCTCGCTGACACCCTGTTTCATAAACAGCGTGATCTCGGCGCCGTTATCCCAGCTCGAGGCGACACGCTGAAAATTCTCCAGCAACAGGTAAAAGCCCGCGGGCAGGGAGAGTGCGATGCCCACCACCGCCGTGGTGAGCAGGGCGTTAAGCGGGTTTTTCCACAGTTGCCCGAGGCTAAAAACGCAGGCCTGGGCGTGTTGCATGAGCCAGACGCTGAATAGTTTCTTCAGGTTATACCGGCTTGTTGATTGCGAGCTGCGCCGGTTCATTCCACCAGGGTCTGGCCAATATGAGTGAGCAACCTTCCTTCCCGCAGGGTGATGATGCTCTTGTTCATTTTCTTGATCATCTCGAGGTCGTGGCTGGCAATAAGCACCGTGACCCCAACCTGGTTAAACTGTTCAAACAGTTTCATGATGTCCCACGATAGCGCCGGGTCAAGGTTGCCGGTGGGCTCGTCAGCAAGCAACAGCGCTGGCCTGTGAACCACCGCGCGGGCTATGCCGACGCGCTGTTGTTCTCCGCCTGAAAGCGCTATCGGGCTAACTTTTTCTTTCTTCAGCAGGCCTACCTTGTCGAGTGCGGCATGTACCCTGCGCCTGATCTCCTGGTAACGATAGCCTGCGATAACAAGGGGCAGGGCAATGTTGTCAAACACGGAGCGGTCGTAAAGCAGGCGATGATCCTGGAACATAAACCCGATGTTACGCCTGAACAGGGGAACCCGACGGCCCGTCACCCGTTCGAGGTTCTGGCCGTTAACAATAATCTGCCCCTTGCTGTGTCGCTCGATGAGCGCCACCAGCCGCAGGAAGGTACTTTTACCGGCACCGGACCGGCCGGTAACGTAGACCATGGCAGCCTGCTCAATAAACAGGTTAATACGTCGCAGGGCCTCGTGACCGTCCCCGTAATGCATTGATACATCGGTGAAGCGAATCATGCCTGGATGTCCAGCATTGCATCGACGAAGTCTGCAGCGTGAAATGCCCTGAAATCCTCGGCCTGTTCACCAACTCCTACAAACCTTACCGGCACCTTGAACTTTTCGGCCAGGGCAAAGATTACTCCGCCCCTCGCGGTACCATCCAGTTTTGTCAGCGCAAGACCGGTGACGCCCACTGCCTCATCAAACAGCTGTAGCTGGGACATGGCATTCTGTCCCGTGCCTGCATCGAGTACGAGCATAACTTCGACGTCCAGTTCTTCATCAAACTTGTCGATGGTCCTGCGAATCTTGCGTAACTCCTCCATCAGGTTGTCCTTGTTGTGCAGTCGACCAGCCGTGTCGGCAATCACGATGTCAGACTCTTTTGCGCGCGCGGATTGAAGTGCATCAAAAATAACCGCCGCACTGTCCGAGCCATCCTTGTGCGCGATGACGGGAACCTCGTTACGATCTCCCCAGACCTTGATTTGATCTATGGCGGCGGCCCGGAAAGTATCTCCGGCAGCCAGCAGGACCTTGTCGCCAAGGCGGGAAAAATAGCGTGTCATCTTGCCGATTGTCGTGGTCTTGCCAACCCCGTTTACCCCTACCACGAGAATAACCAGCGGTTTCTTGATAACAAAAATTTCTTCGATTGGTGCCTGCACCGGTTCAAGAATTTCCAGCATTTGCTGTTTCAGGCAGGCTATAACCTGGTCATGCCCGGTATTGTTACCGGGTTTCTTTAACTCCTTTTCCAGCGCCTGCATGATCTTCACGGTGGATTCCATGCCCACATCAGCCATCAGCAGGGCAGTTTCAATTTCCTCAAGGGTTGCCGGGTCCGGGGCTCGGCTGGCGCCGATATCTGTGAGGCTGGCCAGCAGACCGGAGCGCGTGCGGTTCAGACCACGGCGCAGTCGCTGAAAAAAGCCATCTGTGTCAGAATCCTGCTCTTGTTGCTTGTTGTTGAACATTCTCAGTGTAGCGAACTACTGCATTTATTTAGCATCTAAGGACAACGGTTACTTGCCACAACCATGCGTCGGTTGGGCATTATACAGGAGAACTTGTTTGAAAAGATTGATCGGATTTTTATTGTGTACATGTTTTGCCAGTCCATTTACCAGTGTGACGGCCAATGTACAGCAGTACCAGCTGGATAATGGATTAAAAATCCTGGTAAAAGAAGACCACCGGGCCCCGGTCGTGGTGTCCCAGGTGTGGTACAAGGTTGGTTCCAGCTATGAACATGATGGCATCACTGGCATATCGCATGCTCTTGAGCACATGATGTTCAAGGGCACGACTAAATACCCGGCCGGGCGTTTCTCAGAAATTATTTCTGAAAATGGCGGACAGGAGAACGCCTTTACCGGCACAGACTACACGGCTTACTTCCAGACCCTGGAAAAGTCCCGGCTGGAGATTAGCCTGCGGCTCGAGGCCGATCGAATGCGTAATCTCACCCTGCCGAAAGAGGAGTTTTTAAAGGAAATAAAAGTAGTCCAGGAAGAAAGACGTTTACGTACAGAGGATAACCCCCGTGCATTTGCCCGGGAAGTCTCGATGGCGACGGCTTTTCAAACAAGCCCTTATCGACAGCCAATCGTGGGCTGGATGGAAGACCTGCAGAGCATGACCGTGGAAGATTTAAAATCCTGGTACCGGGAGTGGTATGCCCCCAATAACGCAACACTGGTGGTGGCCGGGGATGTAGAGAGCGACGAGGTATACCGGCTGGCGAAAAAATATTTTGGCGGACTGGCAAAGGAAGATGTCGCGAGCCCGCGTATTGCGAGCGAAGTTAAGCAAAATGGGCTCAAGCGCGTAGTTGTAAAACGACCGGCAGAGGTGCCTCACCTGCAGATGTCCTACAAGGCTCCCGTATTGACCACGGTCATCAATGGAGAAGGTGATATAGAACCATGGGAGCCCTATGCACTTGAAGTCCTTGCCGGCGTGCTTGACGGTGGAAGTAGCGCGCGCTTTGCTTCCCGCCTGGTTCGTGGCAGGGAAGTGGCGAGTGGTGTGGGGGCAGGGTATTCGCTGGTGTCACGGCTCAGCAGCCTGTTTGCCATCAGCGGTTCTCCGGCAAAGGGAAAAACCACGGCAGAACTTGAGGCGGCGATAAAAGAAGAGATAGAGACCATCAAGCAGGAGCTGGTCACTGCCGAGGAACTGGAAAGGGTAAAGGCACAGGTTGTGTCCGCAGATGTTTATGAAAAGGACTCGGTTTTTTACCAGGCGCTTATTATTGGCATGCTGGAAACCATCGGCCTGCCCTGGACACTGGCTGACGAGTACGTCGGCAATATTCAGAAAGTAACTGCCGAACAGGTACAGGCCGTCGCGCAAAAGTACCTGGTGGAGGACAGTCTTACCGTTGCGGTTCTTGAGCCCTTGCCAATGGAACAGCCGAGACCACGAAGAGCTATTGGAGGGTCACGCCATGCGCATTAATCTATTTCTGCTTGCCCTTGTTATTTCATTACCGGTCTTCTCTGCGCCAAAAATACAGCATTGGCAAACTGGCAAGGGAACCCGCGTGTACTTTGTCGAGGCCCACGAGCTGCCCATGGTGGATATCCAGTTATCTTTCGATGCTGGCAGTGCAAGGGATCCTGAAGGCCTAGAAGGCCTGGCATCATTTACAAGCAGTCTTCTTTCCGAGGGTGCTGACGGACTGGGTGCGGATGAGCTTGGTTTCCAGTTTGAACGCCTGGGTGCCAATTTTTCTGCCAGCGCCGGGGACGACTTTGCTTCAGTTTCGCTGCGTAGCCTGGTTGAGAAAGACAAGCTGGTGCCGGCACTGAAAAACCTGAAGCGGGTATTGAATGCACCGGACTTTCCTGAAAAGGCCATCGAGCGGCAGAGACAACGCTACCTTGTTGGCTTACAGCAAAAAAAACAATCTCCCGGTGCCATGGCAAATGAAGCATTTTACAAGGAGGTGTTTGCGTCACATCCCTACGCTCATCCCAGCGATGGAACCGAGGAAAGCATCAGGCGTATTTCCCGGGAGGCCATCCTTGAATTTCACCGGCAATACTATGTCGCGGCAAATGGCATTATCGCTATCGTCGGCGACCTTACCAGGAAGCAGGCTAAGAAACTTGCCGAGGAGCTGAGCTCAGGCCTGCAGCGCGGCAAGAAGGCGAGTCCGCTGCCAGCGGTGGCTTCACTCACCAGCGCTTCCGTGATAAAGCAGGATCACCCGTCAACGCAAACGCATATATTACTGGGTCAGCCGGGGATGAAACGCGGCGATCCTGACTATTTTCCGCTTTACGTGGGCAACCATATTCTTGGTGGTAGTGGGCTGGTGTCAATCCTGTTTGAGGAAATAAGGGAGAAGCGAGCCCTGTCCTACAGCGCCTACAGTTATTTTTCTCCCATGCGGGAAAAGGGGGCGTTCATTGCGGGCCTGTCCACGAGAGCAGACCAGGCTGATGAGGCGCTTCGCGTATTGCGCGATGTCATCAGTTCGTTTATCGAGAACGGCCCGGCTGAGAAAGCCCTGGAAGCTGCGAAGAAGAATATCACCGGTGGGTTTCCCCTGCGCATTGACAGTAACAGCAACCTGCTGGGTTACGCGACCATTATCGGTTTTTACAATCTTCCCCTTGATTACCTGGAGACCTTTAATGACAAGGTCATGGCCGTCAGCCTGGATGACATCAAGTCGGCAATGGCCAGGAGAATCGACCCCGACAAGCTGGTGGCAGTGATGGTTGGGCCACTTGCCGGGGAAGACTGAGGGCCGGCTCAGATCAAGGGTCGTAAACAGCAGGGCAAGGTCCGTATTATCGGCGGGCAGTGGCGAGGGCGTAAGATTGCCGTTCCTGTTTTTGACGATCTGAGGCCCACGCCCGACCGTGCCAGGGAAACCCTTTTTAACTGGTTACAGCCTGTAATAGAAGGCGCCCACTGTCTTGACCTTTTTGCTGGCAGCGGTGCTCTTGGCTTTGAAGCCCTTTCCCGTGGCGCTGCTGCAGTCACAATGGTAGAAAGCAGGCGCGAGCTTGCTGATAACCTGCAGGAACACGCACGGCAGCTTCAATGCGAGTCGTTAAACATTGTGCACGGGGACGCATTGCAATACCTGGCAGGGGTAGACACGCTCTTTGATGTGGTGTTTATAGACCCTCCTTTCAGCCTCGACCTGCATGAAAAGATCTGTCAATTGTTACTGGATTCGGGCTGTTTGCAAAAAACGGCGCTTGTCTACCTTGAAACTGACGGTAATATACCCGTTTTACCGGAATTCGAAGTTTATAAACAAAGCAAGGCTGCCGCGGTCAACTTTGCCCTGCTACGAGGCAGCCAGCAGGCACCATGAAAAAAAATGATAACAGCAATTTATCCAGGTACTTTTGATCCAATCACAAACGGTCATACGGACATCGTTGCAAGAGGCACGAGGTTGTTTGACAAGATCATTGTTGCCGTGGCCCAGAGCACCAGCAAGAATACCTCTTTTACAATTGACGAAAGAGTCATGATGGCGAGAACCGCCCTTGAGAACCTTGAGAATGTCGAGGTGCGCAGCTTTGATGGGCTGATGACATCATTTGCCAGGGACCAGGGCGCAAGTGTCATTATAAGAGGGCTTCGTGCCTTTTCTGATTTTGAAAACGAATTCCAGATGGCGGGTATGAACCGCCATCTTAATGACAGCGCGGAAACGGTTTTTCTTACACCGGCCGAGCACCTCGGCTTTGTCTCTTCCAGCCTTGTGCGGGAAGTGGCCGGTTACGGCGGTGATGTCAGTAATTTTGTCCACGACAGTGTCAGGAAGGCACTCGAGGAGCGCCTGGCGAAATAATCCATGGCCCTGATGATTACATCACAATGCATCAACTGTGATGTGTGTGAACCTGCCTGCCCTAACAATGCAATTTACGAAGGCGAAGAGCATTACCAGATCAGGCCGGAGCTATGCACCGAATGCGTAGGTCATTTTGAGGAGCAACAATGTGTCGTTTTGTGCCCGGTTGACTGTATACCCCTCGACCCCGACCACCTTGAATCACGCGAGCAATTACAGGCGAAGTATGAAAAAATTACTGCCAATGGTTGAATTCAAAACATCCCGACACCTGGTTAAAAGCGCCAGCCTGTGCCTGCTGCTTGTTTTTGCGTGCCTGCAAAACGCGTGGGCCGACAAGCCGCCTTCCGCGGCTATTGCCAGCGCTCATCCACTGGCAACCAGTGCAGGCGAGGAGATCCTCAGGCAGGGTGGTAACGCATTTGATGCCGCGATTGCCGTCACCGCAGCCCTGGCCGTAGTGGAACCCTACTCTTCGGGAATTGGCGGCGGTGGCTTCTGGCTGCTTCATCGTGCCTCAGACAGGAAGCAGGTGATGATAGACGGTCGTGAGACTGCGCCGTCACTGGCCCACCGTCGCATGTACCAGGACGAGGAAGGCAATGTTAACAAGGGCAAGTCCCTGACCGGCGCGCTTTCCGCCGGAATTCCCGGGGTCCCGGCAGGCATGGTTCACCTTGCCAGGCACTACGGCAGGCTGTCACTGGCAGAGTCACTAAAGCCTGCTATCCGGTATGCCAGCGAAGGCTTCAAGGTCACCGAACGCTATCAGCGCCTGGTCGGCTATCGCCTGGAAGCAATGCGCTCTGATCCTGAAACCGACAGCATTTTTCTCGAGGACAGTCGTATTCCGAAAATCGGTTACCGGGTTGTGCAAAAAGACCTGGCTCACACGCTGGAGCTTATCGCCACGCAGGGCTTTGATGGTTTCTATCGCGGTGAGCTGGCAGACAGGATGGTACTGGGCGTGCGCGAAGCGGGCGGTATTTGGAGCCGGCAGGATCTCGCGAACTACAGCGTCGTGGAACGGGAACCTATTGTTATAAATTACAAGGGCATCAGGGTTGTGTCCGCACCGCCACCCTCATCCGGTGGTATCGTCATGGGCCAGGCACTGAAGATACTCAACCATTTTGACCTGGCAACCATGGATGACCTGTCGCGCAAGCACCATGTTATCGAGGCCATGCGCAGGGCTTACAGGGACAGGGCGGTTTATCTTGGTGATCCTGATTTTTTTGACGTTCCGGTGAAGCGGCTTCTCGATGGCGACTACCTTGCCGGCCTGGCGGTAACCATCGACCCGGACAGGGCGACACCTAGCGCAGAGCTTGGAAATACGCCCGGTCTCGAACAGTCCGGCGCTGACACGACCCACTTTTCTGTCATCGACAGGGAAGGAAACCGGGTGGCGGCTACCCTCAGTATAAACCTGCCCTTTGGCGCCTGTTTTGTGCCGCCAGGCACCGGCGTATTGTTAAATGATGAAATGGATGATTTCTCTATCAAGGCGCATACTCCAAATGCCTACGGGCTTGTGGGAGACGAGGCAAATGCAGTGGCGGCCGGAAAGCGCCCACTGTCCAGCATGACGCCGACGTTCATGGAGACGGAAGACAAGATTGGTATCATTGGCACGCCGGGCGGTAGCCGTATCATCAGCATGGTGTTACTGGGCGTTCTTGATTTTGCCGATGGTCGCCTGCCGCAGTCCTGGGTCAGCCTGCCAAGGTATCACCACCAGTATCTTCCTGACGAGGTGCAGTACGAATTAAACAGCCTGGATTTGAATGAGCGCCTGGCGTTAAAGAAAAAAGGACATGTGCTGCGGGAGAAGAATCGTCGTTATGGCAACATGCATGCGATTCTCTGGGACCGCAAGCAGCGCAAGGTGCACGCGGCCAGTGACCCACGCGGAGAGGGCCAGGCGAAAGTATTCAGCTACTAGCGAAAGGGCTGCGCTGTCAGGTCTGGCAGCGTGGGCAGTAAAAGGTTGAGCGCTGCCCCTGCACAATCTGTCGCACCTTGCCGTCGCAGCTGTTACAGGCTTCATTCGCCTTTCCGTACACGTTTAATTCCTGTGCAAAGTATCCCGGCGAACCCTCGCTGTTAACAAAGTCCCGAAGTGTTGTGCCACCGCGTTCTATGGCCCCGGACAGGACAGCCTTGATTGCTGCGACAAGCTCCCGGTAACGTTCATGGGAAACCCGACCCGCCGCACGCCTGGGGTTTATGCCGCTCAGGTAGAGCGCCTCGCTCGCATAGATATTGCCAACCCCGACAACGTTATGGCTATCCATGATAAATAGCTTTATTGCCTGGGAGCGCCCCCTTGACGGCAGGTAAAGACTGTCAGCATTAAAGTCGTCATCAAGCGGTTCCGGGCCAAGCGTCCTGAGCAGCTTGTGTTCAAGGGGGGATTGCCCTGCCCACAGTATGCAGCCAAAGCGCCTTGGGTCCCTGAAGCGAAGACACTTTCCGTTATCCAGGATGATGTCTACGTGGTCGTGTTTTTCCGGCTTTACCGATGCATCGACGATGCGCAGGCTGCCGGACATGCCAAGGTGGACCAGGACTGTTCCCGCAGCACTGTTTAGCAGTATGTACTTTCCCCGGCGTTCGACACTTTCAATTCTTCTGCCCTTGAGTTTGCTCGAAAGCGAGGTCGGTACCGGCCAGCGCAAGGAGCCATTCCTGACAATTACCCGTGCAACCTGCCTGCCGCCAACGTGGGGCTTGATACCTCGCCTGGTTGTCTCTACTTCCGGTAGCTCTGGCATGCCGGTTAACCCGGGTCCGCTGAGGGCAGCAATAGCGAGGCCACCCCGGCTTCAAACTGGTACTGCAGCCCGAGGTCCGCACGGCCGAGGACAAAGACCGGTTCTTCCAGCACCAGCTCGTAGCGGATCACCCTGCCACTGGCAAGGGTAAGTTGAATACTTTGTGCTTGCCTGCCAGCAGTGTAGGGCAGGATCCTGCGCGCCCTTGCCTGTTTCCAGTTATCCACTATTGCCGCAAGTCCTGCCGAGTCCAGTCCCGCCTGCAAAGGCTGCATGGACCACCTGTTTCCTTTTTTCTCCAGCAGGAGATTCTCGGTGCGCATGGCGCTGATAGTTTCTTCCCCCGGTACAAGGCGAGTGCTTACAAAAAACTCAGGCTTTTGTCTTAGCTGGTGAAAAAGGCCATCGTCCACGAGGTGAACGATTCCATCGAAATACAGGTATCGCCGCTCGTCGATGGGATCGGTGTTGCCGAAAACAAATTCGTGCTGATCCAGTCGCAGTACGACCTGCGCCGGGTCAAGACCAAAGGTACCAAGCCTGTCCCTGTCCGCAGCGATCCTGGTATGGCTGGTAGCTTTAACGATACCAAGCATGGATTCAACCCGGTCAGGGTTTGCGCGCGCCAGTATCGGTGAAACTATCATCCAGCCAGCAGCTTCTTTTTCCAGCACAAGCGACGCCTGCTGTCCCCGGGTAATTTCTATTCGACGGGTGGCCTGGGCATCAACACTGCTGACGCTACTTATACCCGTGTCATCAACTTCCTTCGGGTTGAGCAAAAGCACTGCAAAGACGAGCACGACCAGGAGCAGGAGCCCAAGGCTGAAAAAAATTCGCGCCTTCATCCCTGGTCAGGCATTCTTCCTGCGCCACCAGGTTACCAGCCCGGCAAGCATGTACAGCACGGGCAGCAACAGTAACAGCAGCACGCCAAAACCACCGATCATGACCTGCGACATGTTTAGCTGATCGTCTTCGATTACTCGTGGCGGCAGCTGTATAAATTCCTCGTCGTGGGTGAGCCAGTTTACTATTCGCATGCCAAGCTCGAGGTTGCCATGGTTGCCTACGTAGGTGTTTGAAAGGAAGTCACCGTCTCCGATAACAACCACCCGCTGCTGCTGGCCATTGATTTCCCGCTCAAGGCTGAGGCCGATATTTAAGGGGCCCTGTATTTCCCGGTCCGGATCAAAGTCAACGTCACCGCGTAATTCGTCGATTTCCAGCCAGGTGTGGTTTCCACTTTGTAGCAGCGCCTGGCTTGACCAGCCCTCGACCCTTTCGTTTTCAAGAGCAGTTGTCTTGGGAAAAAACACGGTCATATCAAAACCGGCAGTGACAGCATGCTGCGGATAAAGGCGGGCAGTTGTCAGCGTAATAGTCGGATCATTGATGCCGAGAAGTTGGCCGGCCGTATCGATGATAACACCGGTGCCGGGCTTAATTCCCAGCAGGCCTGACACCCCTGGCATAGCAGCCGGGTCGCCGGGATCGATGAGCCAGAGCAGGTTGCCACCACTTTCAATGTAATCGGAAATGATATTGACTTCCCCTTCAAGCAATGCGACCAGCGGACTTGCAACAACCAGTACTGAAGTGTTGTCAGGAACCACCCGGGTCTCGGCAAGGTTGATTGCGAGGCTGTTAAAACCGCGGTGCCTGAGCTGGGCTGCAAACTCTCCCATGTCATGGTTGGCCTTACCAGCGGGGCTTCGTTCGCCATGGCCTTCAATGAAGGCAAGCCACCTTTCCTTTTTTCTCAGCAGTCGTTGCAGGGCATTAATGAATTCCTGCTCGTTCTCGGTTTTTACATGTTCTGCCCGGCCGTCATAGCGCAGCACAAGCTCCCCGTTAACATTTATCCCAAGGGAGCGAATCTCGTCCGGTACAGCATCGGGGTTTACAAATTGGAGTGATATGTCCGGCTTAACTTTCTGGAACTTGCCAACAAACTTCCTGATCAGGCCGCGTAGCTCCGAGTTTTCCCTCGCATAAGCAGTGATGGCGAGTGGCTTGTCGGCCTTTTGCAGGATTTCGTGGCTGGCCCGGGAAAGCGTGTGCCTGCCGGAACGCGTCAGGTCAGCTTCGAAGTAATAACGGGTGCTGAGCCACGCAGCCAGCACAAAGGCGAGCACGATGAATACTGCATTGAGGTAGCTTAACAGCCTGAGTAGCAGTTGCTGTCTCATTGGTGTGTTCGCACCCGGTCAAGGCGCCATATACAAAGCGCGAGGAACAACAGTGATGAGAGAAAAAAGAAGGCGAGATCGCTGGTATTAAAAGCCCCGCTCAGCATCGCGTTAAAATGTTTCTGCAGCGACACGTAGTTTGCCAGCGCTTCAACATGGGGGTTTTCCGTGTCACTTGTTATGTGGCTGATCCAGAGCAGAAAGCTGAAAAGAAAACTGCTGATGGCAGCCATTGGCGGAGAATGGTTGAGGCTGGAGAAAAACAGGCCGATGCAGGCGAATACTGAAAACAGCATTAACAAGCCGAGAAAACCGGAAAACAGCAGGCCACTATCAAGGCTTGTCCCGGCGGCCAGGCTTGCTGGCATGAGGGCAATTGCCACGGCTATTAAACAGTAGTACGACATCACGGCAAGGTACTTGCCGAGAACAATAGAGGTTACAGAGGCAGGTGAAGAGAGCAGGAGCTTGATAGTGCCGCTACGCAACTCGTCACTGAAAAACCGCATGGTGACAAAAGGAGAGATCAGCAACATCAACACGCCGGCGATCTGTAATACGCCCACGATAACAACCTCGGTGATCCCGCGACTGGCATAAAGAGCCGTGGACTCTATGTACCTTGATAACAACAGGTAGAAAAAAATGCCCAGCAGGAACTGCACGCAGGCGAGGATGAGCCAGGGCAGTGGCGAGGAAAACAGCCTTTTGAAATCGTGGATTGCGATGACCAGCGCCAGCTTCACTGCGTTTCCTCCTGTAGCGTACTGCCGACCTGCCCGGAGGTGAGCTCCAGGAAAGTCTGTTCCAGCGTTCCGGATTCAGGTACAAGCTCATACAGCCCCCAGTCATTTTCGACAGACAGTTTTACCAGTTCTTCGCTTACCTCGTCGCCCTTGCTGGCTGACAGGCGAAAGCGTTGCCCGTCCAGCACTTCCACATGCTCGACGCCACCCAGCATGGAAAGCTCTTCAGGCAATGGCGGGTTTCGCAGGGCGATGGTGATGACCCTGCTTCCCTGTTCACCAGCCAGCTCGCCAACCCCCGCGTCGAGTACCAGCTTGCCCTGGTTAATGATCAGCACGCGGTCGCAGCTGCTTTGAACCTCGGGCAGGATGTGGGTAGACAGGATCACGCTGTGATCTTCGCCCAGCTCAGCGATCAATTTTCTTATTTCAATAATCTGGATGGGATCAAGGCCGGAACTCGGTTCGTCCAGCACCACCAGGGCCGGTGAATGCACAATTGCCTGGGCGATGCCGACGCGCTGTTGATAGCCCTTTGAAAGGTTTCGAATAAGCCGGTCACCGTGGTTCTCAAGACCACATCTTTCCCTGGCGTTTTGAATGGCGCTTGCAAGGGAAGGTTTTGCCACCCTGCGTAGCCTGGCGCAATAAAGCAGGTACTCGTCGACTTTCATGTCAGGGTAAAGCGGCGGGTGTTCCGGTAAAAACCCCAGCTGCTGTTTCGCCGCCAGGGGCTCCGCCACGATATCATGACCGGCAATAGAAACACTGCCTTCACTGGCCGCAAGCACACCGCAGATAATTTGCATGGTACTGCTCTTGCCTGCCCCGTTTGGCCCCAGGAAACCGAGTATTTCTCCCCGGGCAAGGGAGAAACTGATATTGTCGACAGCACAGTAGTCACCGTAGTAGCGGCTCACCTCGTTCACCGATACCATGCTATCGCCTGTCGCCGGCTTACCTGCCATGCCGGACCGTCACAGCTTGTTATTTACCTGGAGCATGACACGGAAGTTTAAATCCCTTTCGATTAATCTCCAGTGTTTCTGCCTTGCCAGCGAGAAAATATCAGCCTGGAAAATAAAAAACCCGCCATCGGCGGGTT
>CAZXDV010000008.1:0-28345 GCA_964639535.1 uncultured Enterobacteriaceae bacterium
CTTTCATATTTTTTATTCGCAGGAGGCAAGGCCTTACGCAATCGCGCTATTTTTCCTGCTGGCATTTATGCTTATGCTGGAAACTGTGCTGCTACGAAAAGCGCGCGGTATTGTACCGCTGGTGCTTCTTACCTGCGTGTGCACCCTGTTCCTGTACTCACGAACCCTGTTTCCGCTTTGTGTATTCAGCCTCGTGGTTTTTCTCGTGCTGGTTTCATGGTTCCAGGCAGCCGGGAAACAGCAAAGTTACTGGAGTGCACCACATGCAGGTGTGATCTTCAGCCTGTTAATTGCTTTTCTCATCTACTTGCCGGTGTTGATGAATATCCTGGAAGCAGGGCAGGGTTACCTGGACCGTGAAAGCCAGGGTGGCGTGCTGCAGCGCCTGCAAACCCTTTCTTTTTTACCCCTGTGGCAGGCCTACGCCGCGCAGTTTGAACCGTTCGAATTTATTGTTCTTCCACTGGCCCTCGTGGGAGGTTATTTTTCCTTTTCATCCAGGCTGGTGCAGGAAAAACCACAGCTGCAATTTTATACCTGCCTGTTGGTGGGGGTGGCGATCCTCAATTTCATGGTATTCAGCCTGAAAAGTTCATCACCGTTCAGACCGCCTTATGCCTTTTATATTATGCCACTGGCGTTGCTCTTGGCGGCCCAGGGTGTGGAAACATTGCGAGTCCTGTTAAAGCAAAGGTTTTCTTTTACACAGCTTCGGTTTGTTTCCACTGCCGCAGTCATTGTGTTTCTTGGCCTTGCTCTCGCTGTGCTGGTGGATTTCAAAAATCACGCTAACAAGACCGACTGGCGCGGGCTGTCAGAGTATTCAAGGTCAAATTTCAGCGAAAGTGATGTCGTGATTTTTGATTCCCTGAGTAAATCCCACAGCTGGAAGCCCTACTTCTACGGAATGTATCGTTACCCGGCAGGTAATACCAACCTGCTCAGGTCAAAGGACCTGGCATCGGGCGCACCGGGGTGGCGAGAATTGATGCGTCGCCCGGTGCTTGTACTTTTTTATTACAGGGATTATCGCCTCAGGCCTGGCGCAGATTATGTGCTTATGGGCAAGGCGAAAGAGACACCGGAAATAAATATCACCGGCATGACCGGTGACACGGAACTAGACGTGGTTTCTCTCAATGGCCTGCTGATTGTTTCCCTGGCCCGGCGCGAGGGTGGGTTTTTACGTGATTCATATCGACTGCATGAAAAGGTTTTGCCCTATATCGAAGAAACTTCCGCGCTTGTCGATCATCTCCTTTCACTGGCATCGCTGTCAGCAGTTTGTGACAGTGATCCCGAAGTATTTGCACGTTATATTGACCAGGCGCGTAAACTGGGTGAAGTGGAGGATGCAGAGTACATAGACGAGATGTTCACTTTGATCTCGGCTAACCATGCAGCGGCTACGGCAGGGTTTTGTGGATAATTATGCAAAGGTGAAAGAGGCTATTGTGCAAAGTTTGAGTTCCATGAATCGCAAGACGACGATTATCTCTCTGCTTGTCTTTATCGCGCTGGCAGGTTGCTATTATCACTGGACATGGAGTCCCATACTGGCAGCGTTTGGCGGGGATAACGCGATTTATTTTTTTACGGCCAACCTGGTATCGCCGTGGAAAGAATCTTTGGCGGTGTCATCCTACTATGCGCAACATAGCCAGTATCCGCCGCTTTATCCCCTGGTGCTCGGCTTACTGGGAGGTGGAAACAGTATCCTGCTGGCACACGTTGTCACCACGACCTTCCTGCTGGTCTCATTCCTCGTGTTTTATTGCTGGCTTGTGCGGGAGAAGATTTACCCGGTACTGGCGCTGCTAATTGTTCTGCTGTTTGCACTGGCCCCGGGCACATATATACAGGCACTGTCTATTCACAGTGAGAACCTGTACCTGCTTTTTTCACTGCTTGCGCTTTTTATTGCCAGCACAGCACGGGATAGTGACAGGGCGTTAATCTGTGTTGCCATGCTGGTTGCCTGCAGCATGTTAACGAGGAGTGCAGGGATTGCCCTGTTGCTCGGGTTCCTGGCCTGGTTGTTTCTCAACAGGATAAGGGCACGCTACCTGCTTACAGCAATTGCCCTGCTTCCGGTGCTGGCCTGGAACCTTTTCAAGGATCAAAGGAGTGAGTCCTACCTGGACCTCGTGAAAAACCACTTCGGGAGTAACTCCGCTGTAGAGGTAGTACAGCAGTTTGCCCAGCAGGGTGTGTTCATGGTGGATATCTGGAAGGCCAATTTTACCGTGGGAGAAGCAGGCTCGGTGTTCCTTGTAGTGTTTGTCATCCTCTCGGTGGCGGGTGTGTGCCTGCGAGCCTGGAACAGGCAGCTGGATGGTCTCTATGGTCTGCTGTACCTGGGGCTCATCGTGTTCTGGCCGTATCCCGCTGAGTCTGCCAGGCTGCTGTTTCCCCTGGTGCCGGTACTCCTGCTGGGTATGTTTAGTCTCACCGGTCTTCCCGGTGCCGAACCCGGTGCAATACCCGGAGCGCGGCACGCCGGTCTGTTACTGGTGACTGTTTTTATCGTGATTACCTTGCCTAACACCCTCTTAAGCATATCGAGGTTTAATTCCCCCCTGGAGGAAGGCCTGAAAAAATTTCGAAGAACCTATGCCTGGCAGTCGAGTAATCTTGCCGTAGCAAGCAGTGGCATCAGGAGTTACAGGGCAATGGCACAGGCGCTGGAAAGAGCGGGAACTGTAATACCTGAAGACCAGTGCGTGTATAGCATCAAGCCTGCTATAACAGGTCTTTACAGTAACAGGATAAGCAAGATACCACCCAAGCCGGCACTGGATGACAATGAATTTAACGAGGCCATTTCCAGCGGTGATTGTCAGTACCTCGTGTTTTACTCTTTCTCCAGCCCGACTTTTCCTATCGCTTACTACCCCTGGGTACGTATCGAGGACAGGATTAAAATAATCGAGGCGTACTATGCTGAAAAAGGTGAGGGCGTCGAACCTGTTGCAGTCCTCGCGAAATTATCTTCACCGCCAGACCCTGGTTAATGGTTCCGGCTCAGGGGTTATGCGATTAACCAGGCTGGCCGCCCGTCCTCAATTCATTTAGCAACCTGGACTGTGCCATCGCATCATTGAAATAGGTCGTTTTCAGGGCATCATCTTCACAGGCACGGGTAAACTCGGTAAACATTTTTACAAAGTGATTCGCCGGTGGAATTTCCAGGACTTCCTTGCTGCCACTGGCGTCCTGAATCTCGATCAAGGACTGGTACCCAGCAGGCTTTGAAAATGCTCGTTCCACCCGGATTCGCCCGGATTCGCCGAGGATTTCCAGCTCGTTGACATAAGCCATTCCGTAACCCCAGTTCAGCCAGGCATTGGTCCCGGCTTTGAACTCAAGCACTGCATATCCAGAGGTGTCGACCTCGAAACCGACTTCTGTTGCCAGGCTGGATACGACCCTGGTCGGTACTTCCTCGAGCAACAGGCGGCATGAATGGAGCAGGTAACACCCCGCATCAAGCAGGGCACCACCACCCAGTTCTGCGCTGTAGCGTACATCGCCGGGGTCACGATGGGGAAAGCAAAATCTTGCAAGAATATTTACCGGTTTTCCTATCCTGGACTCATTGATGAGCTGCTTCAGTCGCTCAAATTGTGGGTGGAACTGGTACATAAAACACTCACACACCGCAACCTTATTCTGCTGAGCCCGTGCAATCAGTTGCGTACATGAATCGAGATCGTGGGTTAGTGACTTCTCACACCAGAGATGTTTTCCCGCATCAACAACTTTAAGGCCGTATTCTGCGTGAAGGCCAGTAGGCAGGGCGATATAAACACAGTTAACCTGCTCGTTTTCAAGGACTTGTTCCAGGCTGGTGAATGATTCGCAGCGGTAACTTTGACTGGTTTCTTTCGCTATCTCCTTATTTCGGGTCAGGATACCGGCGATGTTCACTTTATCCATAGCCTGGAGCGCGGGCAGGGTGTTGCGCAGTGCATGGCCGCCAACGCCAATGACTGCGAGATTAATATCCATGGTTACCTACGGGCCTGGCCGGTAAAGCTCGACATATCGAGGGTGTCCAGGCTCTATCCTGCAAATCGCTCGTAACCGGGCTGACTGTCATATCAGGAGTGTTGAAAGAACCTGTTGATGCCATCACAAACATAATCAAGGTCATCGTTGTCAAGGCGACAGTGAAAAGGAAGACGCAGTACGCGATGAGCATACTCCTCGGTAACTGGCAGATCAGCGGGCTTATTCCCGAGTGATTGCCCCATTTTTGAGGAATGCAGAGGGACGTAGCCGATAAAGGCCTGGATCCCAATACCCAGGAGGTACTCGCGCAAGGCATCACACTCGTCAATCGAATTACAGATAATGAAAAAGGAATGAAAGTTCAGTTGAGCCTCGGCGGGAATGGTTGGTAATGCAAACAGGCCTTTCATTGCAAGATCTGAAAGAGTAGAAGAGTAGTGCTCATAGATCACTCGTCGCTGTGCTTTCATCGAATCGAGGGACTCAAGCTGCGCCAGTAAAAAAGCCGCCTGTAATTCAGAAGGATAAAAGCTTGACCCGGTATCTACCCAGGAATACTTGTCGACAAGCCCCCTGAACATCTTGGTGCGGTTTGTACCTCGCTCCCAGATGTCTTCGGCGCGTTCAAAATAGTCGGCATCATTGATGAATAACGCGCCACCAAGTCCACAATGAATGTTTTTTGTTTCGTGAAAAGACATCGTGGCCAGGGGCGATATTGTTCCCAGCCAGCGTTCGCCATAACTGGCATCCAGCCCCTGGGCTGCATCTTCAATGATCAACACATCGCGTTCAGCACAGCACTCCCCGAGCCGGTCGAGGTCTACGGCGATTCCTCCATAGTGCACAGGAATGATTGCCCGAGTGCGCTCGGTCATCCTGCTGGTCGCATCGTCGATGTCAATATTCATCGTGGCCGGGTCGATCTCGCAAAAGACAAGTTCTGCACCCGCTCGCATGAAAGCAGAAGCCGCGCTGACAAAGTTATAGGATGGCAGTATTACCTGGTCACCCGGTTCGAGATCCAGTAGCAGGGCTGACAGTTCAAGTGCGCCTGTGCAGCTATGAGTGAGCAGGACATGGGGAATCTCGTAACGCTGTTCAAGAAAGGACTGGACCTTTTTTGTAAACGGTCCATTACCAGCAAAAACATCGTTATCAAAAACCGACTCCAGGTTTGCTTTCTCGCCACCTGAAATATATGGCTCATGGAACTTGATAGCCCTGTTAGTGTTTTCGCTCATATTGAATTATTGCATTGAGCCCAGGCGTGCCTGGATGATCCTGGATAGTAGCCTTGCGTCGCTTGCAATACCACGGAGATAGCGGCTTCTGAAGTTGACGAGGTTATCGAGACCAAGGAAAAACAGGTTGTCGCAAAGCTTGCTTTCCATGTCTGAAGTTTCGGGCACGTGCTTTTCATTGGTTTGTACAAGGGAATCTGCAAGATATCCAATAGTAGGATTGTACCCGGTCGCATAAATAACCAGGTCATAATTCTTCATCTCTCCATTGGCAAATACCACGTTACCATCTTTTATAGCCTGGATTGCGCTTTTCTTTCCCACCTTGCCGCCATTAATCAATTCCTCTGTTGCCCCTCCATCCATGCTTGGAAATGAGTCATAACGTAAGTTCGGATTGAACAGCACCTGTACTGCTTCATAAAAGTAATACAGGTATTCCCTGGTAATACCTTTGAGGGTGTAGTTATCCCTGAATTCAAGTTCGGAACGACAGCAGATATCTATATCCAAACCTGCGTCACTGATCTCCACCAGCAGCTGGCCTGCGGTCACGCGCTTCCCAACCAGCAGGATGTTTTTCACGCCGGGAAACTCTTCAATCAGCTTGCTGGCTGAATAATAGTTAACCGCATGCATCTCGGTAATACTGTTATCGTTGCCATCTTCAAGTGTGGGGAGCATGGGGTTAGAGTAGTAACCCGTAGCGCAAACAACAATCCTCGCCTGCAAGCTCTTCTCTCCAAGCTGTATTTCAAATCCCGATGCAGTGGACTCCACAGTGGACACGGCTGTTTTATCCCTGATTTTTATGTGATTATTTTCTGCGTAACGCTCAAGGTAGGCGGTATAGAAATCCTTGCCTACAAGGCGGAAAGGATTTCGCAAGCCAATCCATGAGCCGGGCAGGGTGTTTACCCACCACGGACTCAGCACAACCAGTTTTTCCGGCATGGTGCTCCAGGAATAGCCAACTCTTTCTTTTTCCAGCAACAGGTAGTCGAGGCCCGCTTTTTCCAGGAAGTAGCCAAGGCTCAATCCAGCCGGACCCGCACCAATGACTACAACATCATGTTGTTCAACGGAACTCACACATTATCTCCGCTATCAGGGTTGCACTCTTTTACGCAGCCTGAAAACAGTATCAAAGTAATCAAGAGGCAAAAATGAAAAGATTGAGCTGTAAACCCGGTCAAGGGTCACAACAAAACTGAAAAAACGTCGCGGCACGAACCCCGCCCGAACAAGGTATATAAAGGGGAAATGACCGGCCCTTGTTTGATATGTCGCCTCTACTTCAAAGTGGCACTTTTCAAAACTTTCACTAAATAGCTCGACGGACCTTTGCAACTTGTTATCCTCCGCTATTTTTCGACTGGTCCTGTTTACCTGTTCTATTGCTATAAACTTGCCGCCGGGCTTTAACACCCTGTGTATCTCTCCCAGCATGGATTCAAAATACTCCCTGTCAAGCAGGTAGTTTAGTACCACGTAGCATACAACTGCATCAAACGAGTTATCGTCAAAAGGTATGCACTCGCCATCGTAGCACAACAGGTCATTTCCACTTTTATTCAAGGCGAGAAGATCAAAGGCGATGTCCAGGCCGATACATTGATATCCGAGGCTCGAAATATGTCGCGTAATATTTCCTGTGCCGCAGCCGTAATCCAGCACCAGGGATTCATTCGCAAGATGAGATAATTCATTGGCGATGTAATAGTTCCGATTAAACTCAATGTAGGCATTTTTTTCGCCAATGGTATCGTGAGGATCGATAACGGACGCATCAACACCATGTGCCGACATCTCGTTCCAGAAAAGCCTGGTCTTGTCTATTTCTTCGACCATGAAGTTATTTTTATGAATAGTTCACAAAGAAAGTAAAAGAGTACATCACTGATAATATAGAATACCCTGATAACCAGCCCATAAAAAATCAATTCTTCAGCTGGAATACTAACCATCGTACCAAGCCAGAGAAAAATCGCTTCTCGTACCAGCAAGCCATTTGGTACCACGAATGCCAGGAGCGCGAGTAAGGAAGAAGCTGCATAAAGTGTCCCTATATAGAAAGAAGCGCTAACGCTTTCACCAACCAGGAAGTACCAGGCGGCGAAATACATTATCCATTCAATGTATAACAGGAACATGACCAGGAGTGCCTGCCTGGCAGACAGGCTATGGTCCCCGGTGGATATCGATGGGACAGACAGTACCCGGGAGGCAAGATCAAATAGCCTGGTAAGACCCTTGCTCGTGAGAAACCTGGTAGATAAAAGAGAGCAGGCAAAAAATAGAAGTATGAAAATGACATTTTCAAACACTACGTAAGCGGCAACTGAAACAATTAGCAATATTGAAACGATATTAGTGATCAGGTACTGGCTTAGATTTGCTTCCCACACATAGGAAGCCCTGGCTACTTCGCCGAGTTTCAGGGACTGCGACACTATTCCAAGTACCTTTCCTGGTATGTAGCGCACCACCTGGCCGTTAGCATAGGAAGTAATAATGTCCATTCTTGAAACTGAGTCGAGTTGGTACTTTTCAAGAATCACAGAATGCACCAGGGCTTTAAGGTAGAGCAGGCAGAGCATGAGGACCCCGATAACAACCAGGTTGACGGGTCCAATGGTGAATTCGGCAGCTTCAAGCTGGCCGATATTTGGCATCAGCAGGTAAACGATAGCAGCAATGCTTAATCCCAGCAGGATCGTCATCAACAGCTTCTTTGTTTTTGTTTTCATGGTTTTTAAAATTGCCCAGCTGAACAGTCTGTTCAATTACGCCATGAACCCAGCAGGGCCAATACCTTGCTGGCGATTCGAAACAGCGTACCCCAGAAAATGTTCCTGCTGTAATCAAGCGTGTACTGACTGCTGGTGGTGCCGCCCCATTTTTCCTTGAATCTTGTCAGTTCCGGTTGATCAATGGGAGACACACCAAAATTAAAGGATAGGGCCCCATTTTCCCTTGCATGGGCCAGGCCCTGTTGCACGAGAAGATCGGTAATACCATGAGTCCTGTAATCCCTGTGATAGGCGCTGTGAAGATAATGCGCCTCCCCGTTATCCATGGCGATGACCAGGAATCCGCTCAGGGTGTCATCTGTGTATGCGACCAGGATTGATAAATCCTTGCTTGTCGCCGCGCTTTCCAGCAAGGCTTTAAAGTACTCATTGTTGTAGCGAAGACTTCCCCTGCGGGCGCTGATCGTATCTCGATAAAGTTCAAACAATGCCTCGGCCTTTACCGATGTGACGTCGCTGGTTATCCGCGTGTCGTACCTGTTTGCGCGTCGTATTGCCCTCCTTAATTTCTGATCGTCGTTGGGATCGAATTCCTGTAAATCTTGCACAATCGTCTCTGGCAATTCCGCAACAACAGTAAATACAGAGTTATCCGCCGGCACTTCCCTGGTAAGGCAACGCATTACGTGATAATCGAGGCCCGCAGCGGCTGCTGCGCTGACGATCCTGTCCAGGTCCGGACTTTCCACGTTGCCGGGAAAGTGCGGGTAGGCCAGCTTGAAAGGACCCTTTCTAAAAACGACCACCGGGAGCAGGGCATGCCCGTCAATCTCGACCTGCGTGACAGTGGCCCGGTAACTGTCCTCGATGATCGCAGACCATGTTTCTGAACTGAATAAACCTGGATAAATGCTCTTCATGCGGCTATTCAATGTTATCCAGCAGCTTCCTTGCAGACTGCCCAGGGGAAAATTCAAGCATGAGTTCTTCTCTCATTCCGAGAAACTGACCAGGGTTTGAGCTTACAGCTACTTTTATCGCACGGGCGAATTCGGATGCGGAAAACCCGTCTGCCAGGACGCCGCACTGGTACCTGTCGATAAGGGCGGGCATGTCACCGACGGGCGTAGACACGAGGGGACTGGAATTACCAAGGGCGTCAGAAAAAATCACGGGTATGCTATCAAGACGTGAAGGGAGAAGAATGTAATCATGGCTTGCAATAAACTCGGCTGCTTCTTCCTGGCCCAGGTAATTTTTCACTTCAACCGGCCTGCCAAGATCGGACAGTTCCCTGGCCCCCTGCCTGACCAGTTCATCCAGTGGACCGCCACCTGCAATCGTCACCAGTGAAATGTTATCCCAGGCCTTCTCATCGAGTTGTGACAGGGCATCCAGCAAGATATCGGTACCCTTGTTTTCATGCCAGCGCCCGAGGTATCCCAGTTTATAGGGGCCGGTCGTATTAATACTCTTCTCCAATACAGGCATGTTGCGGCAACTGGGGAGAAACTCGCAGTGTTCTTTCGAGAGCTCTTTCACATCGCTGCATAGCTGGTGACCATCTGCGAAATTTACCAGCGACCCGGAGAGGATACTTTGGAGTAGCTGTCGCAGGCCGGCTATCCTGGATAATCGCCAGACATCACTGCCGAGCGACCATGTACCGTAATTAATTTTTCTCTTCCTTGCGAGCCAGGAACCCCACAGGCCACTGGGGAATATCCACAGGCAAAAAATAAAATCCAGCTTCGCTTCAGACTTGTGCAGCATGCGGGCTGCCCGGAATCCCGCCAATAAGACCCGGGCGATTTGCACCAGCTGTACGGGGTTCAAAGGGTTGAGGGTTGAAAGTGGTTTCCCCTGCGGGGTCCAGTAGCGGTAGATAGTCACGTCGCCATTATTCTTAATCTCGTTATCCTGTCCCGGGGCAATGACACTGACACTTGCCTCTTTGGCAAGTGCGGCAACGAAATCATGGGCAAAGGCGCCGGCGGCTTCGCTGCCATCGCTTGTTATGGGATACGAGGTAGTAATAATTACGATGTGTCTGGTCATAGAAAAACCGTGAAGTCGAAATTAAACAGCTCGATCAGCGTTTATCAAGAAGTAAGAAGACTATGTAAGGTTAGTCGTTTCTCAACTTGTTATCGTTTTCCATGAGAATGCGATTCGCCTCGTACAGGGACTCAAAGGTCCCCGCGTCGGTCCATCTTCCCCTGCAAATACTGTAGTGTAATTGCTTTCTTTCTATGTAGACATTATTCACTGACGTGATTTCCATTTCACCCCGGTCAGACTTCGAGGTAGAGCGAATAATGTCAAATACATGTTCGTCATAATAATAAAGACCAACTACTGCAAATGATGATTTCGGGTTGCTGGGTTTTTCCTCGATTTCAATTATCTGGTGCTCATCCAGTGCAGCAACACCATAGCGTTCCGGGTCACCTACTTCTTTCACCAGTACATGGGCTCCCGAATCCTGCGCACGAAATGCCTCGGTATATGGCTGTATGCTATGTTCAAAAATATTGTCTCCAAGGATGACGCAAATTTTTTCTCCGCCTACAAAATCCTCGGCCAGTGAAAGCGCATGTGCTATTCCACCTGCCTCTTCCTGTACCTTGTAACTCAGGTTACATTCAAATTCCTTTCCGCTACCCAGGCAGCGCACAACGTCTCCCATGTGCTGGGTGCTCGTGACGACAAGAATTTCCTCGATGCCGGAACTGACAAGTTGATGTATCGAGTGAAACAACATGGGTTCCCTTCCCACGGGAAGCAGGTGTTTATTGGTAGCCTTGGTAAGTGGATGCAGGCGCGTACCGAGCCCGCCGGCAAGAATTATCCCTTTCACTTTGTGCTCACTCCCAGTCTTCTGCCATCGTAACTTCCTTCGCAAACATTTTGACACCACTGCTGGTTATCCAGGTACCAGGCCACGGTGCTTCTTAAGCCCGAACCAAATTCTTCCCGGGGTTGCCAGCCGAGTTCCTTAATTATTTTTCTATTATCAATAGCATAGCGGAAATCATGACCTGGCCTGTCCTGAACAAATTGAATCAGGTCACGCTTTGGCGTATTTCCGGGATGAATATCATCGACAATGTCACAAATTTGCTGAACAAGTTCGATATTACTCACCTCGTTTCGGGCGCCAATGTTGTAGCTTTCCCCGGGGTTACCTTTCTCCTGTACCTTTACCAGTGCCCGTACATGGTCTTCAACATGCAGCCAGTCGCGAACATTGTCTCCTTTTCCATAAACCGGGATTGGTTCGTCGCTAATGGCCTTGGATATGACCAGTGGGATCAATTTCTCCGGGAACTGGTAGGGCCCGTAGTTGTTGGAGCAATTGGTAATAACAAGGGGTAACTGGTAGGTGTGGCCCCAGGATGTGACCAGGTGATCCGATGCCGCCTTGCTTGCAGCATAGGGTGAATTAGGATGGTAGGCATTGTGCTCGGTGAAGGCTGCCTGGTCCGGTTCAAGACTTCCATACACCTCGTCCGTGGACACATGGATAAATTTCCTGTGCAGTCGCTGCTCTTCATCAAGCCCGGAATAATAATGCCGAAATGCCTCGAGCAGGGAATAGGTCCCTTGAATATTTGACTCGATAAAACTTCCCGGGCTGTCTATGGATCGGTCAACGTGGGATTCGGCGGCCAGGTGAAAAACAGCATCGGGCTTAAACTCGGCAAACAGTTTCATCATCTGCGACTGGTCCACAATATCAGATGCGACATGCCGATAATTGTCCACGGACTCGAACTCGCTAATAGTGTGTCGGCTGCCTGGAAAACAAAGCTTGTCAATATTCAGCAGTTCATGCTCACCCTGCTGATGAAGATAGCGCAACAGGTTGCTACCAATAAATCCTGCGCCACCCGTCACTATAATCTTCATGATTCAACAAGCGATCACTGTCGAAGAATTTTCAGTAGTTCACCGGTTAAAGAAGGGCTTGCGGCAATGATGTTTCCCGAATCGAGGTAATCTTCCTTGCCCTGCATGTCTACAACGGCACCACCGGCTTCAAGTACCAGTAGAACCCCGGCCGCGATATCCCAGGTCTTGAGGTCATATTCCCAGAACCCATCCAGTCTGCCGCTGGCTACGTAGGCCAGGTCAAGTGACGCGGAACCCGCCCGGCGTATTCCGGAGGTTACCGGGCATATGGCGCGAAAGTTATCCAGGTATTGTTCCAGCCTTTCCATTTTGCCAAATGGAAAACCGGTGCCAATCAGCGCTGCTTCAAGACGTTTTTGCCGGCTCACTCGAATTCGTCGCTTGTTGAGCTGGGCTCCGGCCCCTTTACTAGCGGTGAACAGTTCCTGCTTCAGGGGATCGTAGACCACGGCCTGGTCAGGTACTCCCCTGTGCAAAAGCGCTATGGACACTGCGTACTGGGGAAAACCATGAAGAAAGTTTGTCGTACCATCAAGGGGATCGATCACCCAGGTATATTCAGATTCACCCGTCTTGCCACTTTCCTCCGCAAGGATAGCGTGGTCAGGATAGGCGCTCTTGAGCTGGTCAATAATGATGCTTTCTGCCTGCCGATCGACCTCGGTGACAAAGTCATTTTTTCCCTTGGTATCGACCTCCATGCCTTCAATCCGGTCGACGTAACGAATTATGTGATCGCCTGCCGCGTGAGCTGCTCTTATGGCAATATTGAGCATAGGGTGCATTTTGATTATCTACTCCTGGGTTTGTAAGCTGGCACAGTTGCCAATCGTGGCGGCGTAACGTGCTATTGTACGGGGGCACGGCAAAGTATAGAAGCGCGAAGCATGACAGAATCATTATTAAATGACATTAAAATTGTCCTGGTAGGTACGACGCACCCGGGAAATATTGGCGCAACCGCGAGAGTAATGAAAACAATGGGCCTCTCAAGCCTGGTGCTTGTCAATCCAAAAATATATCCGGATGCTGAAGCAACGGCACGTGCCTCCGGGGCGGATGATATTCTTGCTAACGCGCAACTGCAGGACTCCCTTGCCGATGCAATAGCGGACTGCCACCTCGTGTTTGGCACCAGTACGCGAAGACGAAGTATACCCTGGCCGCTGTACACACCATCAAATGCGGCCACGAAAGTGCGAGAATCCCTGCAGCAGGGAAGTGGCGTTGCCTTCGTGTTTGGCCGGGAGAGTTCAGGGTTGGCAAACGAGGAGCTTGAGCTTTGCAACGCGATGATCCAGATCCCGGCAAACCCCGGCTTTTCTTCGCTCAATATCGCATCCGCGGTACAGATCATCAGTTACGAGATAAGAATGAACCTGCTGTCAGGGGAAATTGAAGAAAATTTTGATGACGGGGAAACAAATCGCGTCGCTCCTGCCAGCCATGAGCAAATCCAGCAGTTGTTTGAACAGCTTGAGCACTGCCTGGTCGAAACCGGTTACCTGGATCCTGGAACACCGCGCCGCCTGATGCGACGACTCAAGCGTATCATCAATCGAAGCGAGCTGGATGCGGAGGAGTACAACATGGTCAGGGGAATTATCGAATCGGTACGTCAGAACCTTTCCCGAAAAAACGAGGAAGGTTAGTTTACAGGCTCAAAGGCACTCAGCTCACCTGCACAGCCGGCCCACCTTCACCGGCTTTTATTTCCCCAAGCACCCAGGTCTTTTCGCCACAATCTTCAAGCAGTTGCATGGCGCTGTCGACGTCGCCCCTGTCTATAACGAGTACAAGGCCCACGCCGCAATTAAAAGTGCGAAGCATTTCCCTGTCATCTATGCGACCGGCTTGCTGTAACCACTGGAATATTTCCGGAAGTTGCCAGCTATTGCGATCAATTACGCTGCAATATTGCGCGGGTACCACCCGGGGAATATTTTCAAGCAGGCCACCGCCGGTAATATGGGAGATGGCTTTTACCCGGGTTTTGCCAAGCAGCTGGTGAACACTCTTGATATAAATCCTGGTGGGTTCGAGCAGGGCATCCAGCAGGGTTCCCTGCTGGAAACTCTCGCCCAGGTCAGTGTTGCTACGCTCAACAAGATGACGCACCAGCGAGTAGCCGTTTGAGTGTACGCCGCTCGATGCCAGCGCCAGCAAGACATCACCGGGCGCGACGCTTGTGCCATCAATGATCCCGGACTTCTCCACCGCACCGACGCAAAAGCCGGCGAGATCGTACTCTCCCTCCTGGTACATTCCCGGCATTTCAGCAGTTGCGCCGCCAACCAGGGCACAGCCTGCGAGTTCACAGCCCTTCGCGATACCGGAGATGACCTGCTCGGCCACATCCACATCCAGCCTGGAGCATGCAAAGTAGTCGAGAAAAAACAGCGGTTCCGCCCCCTGCACCAGCAGGTCATTGACGCACATGGCCACCAGGTCAATGCCAATGGTATCGTGTCGCCCGGATTCGATTGCCAGCTTGATCTTGGTACCTACGCCATCCGTCCCTGAAACCAGCACGGGTTCGCGATAATCCAGCGAGGAGATGTCAAAAAGTGCTCCAAAACCGCCCAGCCCGCCGAGAACCCCGCTGCGCTCAGTGGCCTTGACACGGTTCTTGATGCGATCGACCAGCGCATTACCACGATCTATGCTGACACCCGCATCGGCGTAACTGGCGCCGGATTTATTGTTGCTGGACATATCATAATGTTACAGGCAGATTGAATTTTAAGCACTACCCCCGGCAAACCTTGACTTCATACCGGCTCTTGCATAGCTTGATGCTTATGTTGAAGCTACGAACCCCGCTGCTCGTCCTGCTGCTTGCCAGTTCCATGAACGCCCTTGCCATAAAGGTGCCGGGTCTTTACGAAGTGGAAATCCCGGTGATCGATCAGTCCGAAGCTGTTCGTGCAGATGGTGTGCAAACGGCATTTCGCCGCGTGCTGATAAAGCTCACCGGCGATCGCCAGGCAGCCGGAAGAGCATCAATTAGACCGCTGTTCGACAGGGCGGAGGATTACCTGCAGCAGTATCGCTACCGGGAAACGTTCAGCGAGCAGGTCACGGGAGAAGGCGCACTGGTGCGCACCCCGGAGACACGGCTCTGGGTCAAGTTTGACGAAGATAGCCTGAACAAGGCATTACGCGGTCTTGGTATCCCCGTGTGGGGGTGGGAAAGACCGTCCACCCTGGTGTGGCTGGCGGTCTCAGACCAGGAAGGACGACGCTTGCTTGGCCTTGAGGAGGGCGCGGACTTTATCGAGGTACTTGAACTTCGAGCGAAGCAAAGAGGAATAGCGCTTTTACACCCCTTGCTGGACCTGGATGACACGGCCATGTTGAGGGCCAGTGACCTTTGGGGGGGCTTCAGGGAGCCCGTGTTAAATGCATCCTCCCGTTACCAGGCAGACACCATCCTTGCCATTACCCTCGAATCACCGGTCCCGGGAATATGGGAGGCAAACTGGACCATGTACCTGGACGGGCAAATGGCGCGCTGGAGCAGCGAGTCTGACCTGGTCGAGGCAGTGCTGGACGAGGGGATCGATAATCTTGCGGATGTGCTGGCCGCCCAGTACACGCCCACTGTTATCGATGCTGGTACAAACCAGGTGAGGCTGGCCGTGTCTGATATTTTCTCCGTTGATCAGTATGCAAAGGTGCTGGCCTACCTTGGTTCACTCAACTCTGTTTCAGACGTAGAGGTGGAACAGGTGCAGGCCGGCCGGGTGACTTTTTTGCTTGAAGCACACGGTGGCCAGCTTGCCGTAAACCAGGCAATAGAACTTGGGCGAATTCTTGAACCAATCACGAGCCAGGGCTCAGACTACAGGCTGGTACCGTGATCATGACGGATGCACAGAAGTGGTTGTTACTGGCCTGTATCTTTCTTGGTGCCTGGCTGTTGTACCTGCTGGCGCCGGTTTTAACACCGTTTCTTGTTTCAGCCCTGCTGGCCTATCTCGGCGATCCCCTTACCGACAGGCTGGAGCAAAGAAAACTTTCACGCACAGTTGCGGTGCTCGTGGTATTTGCCGTGATGTTTATCTTCGGCCTGTTAATGTTGTTGATACTCGTGCCGCTGTTGCAGGAGCAAATCAATGCGCTGGCCGCAAGGATTCCACTCATCGTACCCTGGTTACAGGATGTGGCTATTCCCTGGATCGCCACCACTTTTAATGTCTCCGTCGAGAATATCAATCTTGACGCTCTAAAGCGTACCCTGGCTGGAAACTGGCAGGATCTCGGCAACCTGCTCGGCATCGTGCTCGGAAAAGTGGGGCATTCGGGGCAGCTGATATTTGCCTGGCTGGCTTACCTGGTGCTGGTGCCGGTGGTCACATTTTACCTGCTCAGGGACTGGGACATACTTGTCGCCCAGGTGCATGACCTTATTCCACGCAAGTATGAACCCCTGGTCAGCCGCCTGACGAAAGAGTGTGACGTTGTATTGGCGGAGTTCCTGCGCGGCCAGCTATTGCTGATGCTGGCCCTGGGATTCATGTATTCCATCGGCCTGTGGGCCGTCGGCCTGGAGTTTGCCCTGCTGGTCGGCATGCTCGCCGGGCTTGTCAGTTTTGTACCCTACCTCGGTGCCATCGTGGGAATCGGTATCGCCGGTATCCTGGCGTTTATGCAATTCCAGGATTTCCTTCACCTTGTATATGTTGGCCTCGTGTTTGGGGGCGGACAGGCTATCGAAGGAATGATCCTGTCTCCGATACTTGTCGGGGACAGGATTGGTCTTCACCCGGTTGCAGTCATCTTCGCGGTCATGGCCGGTGGCCAGTTATTCGGCTTTTTTGGAGTGCTGCTGGCCTTACCCGTTGCCGCTGTAATAGTCGTTTTATTACGCCACCTGAGGCAGCACTACCTTGAAAGTGAATTCTACACGCCATGACCAGCGTTTCTGCGGGCCCGCAAATCCCGCTGGCCTTTAGCAAGTTCGAACAAATTGACTTTGAGCTGTTTGAAGCCGGTAACAACCAGCAGCTTGTTGAACAGTTAAAGAGCCTGTCAGCGGGCGAGGATAAAAACAATCTTTACCTGTGGGGCCCGGCGGGCTCAGGAAAGAGTCATCTCATGCAGGCGCTATGCAATGCGGCGGCCGGCCATGAACTCGCCGTGGTATATATTCCACTGTCTGAATCTGAAAATTTTACTCCGGCCATGCTGGAAGGTCTCGAGAACCTCGACCTCGTTTGCCTTGACGATGTGGATGGTATTGCAGGAAATGCGGAATGGGAACAGGCCCTGTTCCACCTGTTTAATCGCATGCGTGATGAAAAGACACCCATGGTAGTCACCGCCTGTGAAAGCCCGAGGGGCAGTTCCATTGTTCTAAAAGACCTGTCATCACGCCTGGCCTGGGATCTCGTTTTTCACATTGAATCACTCAACGAAGAAGAAAGCCTCAGGGCCCTGAAGAAGCGAGCCGACGCACGCGGCTTTGACCTGCCGGATGAGGTTGCCAGTTACCTGCTGCGGCGAGTGAGCCGCGACATGCACAGTCTATTCAAGTTGCTTGATGGTCTTGACCGCGCAAGCCTGGTAGCAAAGAAGAAGCTCACGATACCCTTCGTGAAAAACCTGCTGGACGAGTAACTTCCAGGTCCCTATGTTTTTGCCAGTTGCCGGGCGGTTTCTGCCAGTCGTTTACCCTGGGCCAGGCACAGGGATTTTTCTTCCTCGCTGATTTCACGATCGCTGCCTGCGCCTGCAAGGTGACTGGCTCCGTAGGGTGTACCACCGCTGCTGGTGCTCATGAGTGCCGCCTCGGAATAGGGTAAGCCCAGGATCAGCATGCCGTGATGTAACAGCGGAATCATCATCGACAGGAGCGTTGATTCCTGTCCACCATGCATGCTGCCGGTTGATGTAAATACCGAGGCAGGTTTACCGGCGAGGCTGGCAGAGGCCCATATATCACCGGTGCCATCGAGAAAGGACTTCATCGCTGCGGCCATGTTGCCGAATCGTGTTGGACTGCCAAGCGCGATACCATCACACTCCAGCAAATCTTCGTTAGTGGCGTAGGGCGGACCCGACTCGGGAATCGCCGGCTCACTTGCCTCGGTAGCACTGGAGACCGGTGGCACACAGCGAATTCGCGCGGTACATCCCTCAACGGATTCCACGCCGTGGGCAATATGCCTGGCCATCTCTGCAACATTGCCATAGCGACTGTAATACAGGATGAGTATTTCGCTCATGACGCTAGTCCAAAAGGTTAAAGAATTTCCGAGATACTCTCTGGTGGCCGGCCAATTTTTGCCTTGCCATTGGCAAACACGATGGGTCGTTCAATCAGGATGGGATTGGCCACCATGCTATCGATGAGTTCGCTATCGGAAAGAGTCTCGTTATCAAGCCCAAGTTCCCTGTAAACAGCTTCACCTTTACGTGCCAGGTCACGCGGGCTCATCTGCAATAGCGTGAGCGTTTCCTTTAACTCAGCTGCCGTGGGCGGTGTTTTGAGATACTCGATAATCTCTACTTCCTCGCCCCGTTCCTGCAAAATCTGCAGTGTCTGCCTGGACTTGGAGCAGCGGGGATTATGGTATATACGTACACTCATGCCTGTCTCCTTTCGATTCGTGGTGGTATTCTACCCGTCGACCAGCCCTGCATGCCAGTCGACACGGTGACGGCACAGGCAACTGCAAAAGATACTGGATATACCGCATGGCAAATAAAATCATCGACCAGCTAAAGCTCACAGGTCTCTGGCTGTTTTTCTTTGCACGCTTTTCCATACACCAGTTTTACCGTCAAAGAGGCCTGCAAATCGCCTCATCACTGGCATATGCAACGCTGCTTTCCCTGGTGCCACTGGTCACGGTGATGTTCGGTTTTCTCAGTGGCCTGCCCATATTTGCCGACATGGGTGACTCTATCCAGACCTTCATTTTTAACAATTTCGCCCCGGCCTTTGGTGACAGCGTCAGGCAATACCTGAACGAGTTCTCAAGCAAGGCATCGAAGCTGACCGGTACCGGTATCATCGTGCTTGTTGCCATCGCACTGATGCTGATGGCAACCATTGATGCCGCGTTGAACACGATCTGGCATGTACGTAAGCGCCGAAACCCGGTTGCCAGGTTCCTTGTCTACTGGGCAATAATTTCTCTGGGACCTATCCTGCTTGGTATCGGGCTCGTCTCCACCTCCTACATACTTTCGCTCCCGGCCCTGAACGAGGTCGACGTATCGCTTGGTTTTGAATTAAAGGCAAGGTTGATATCGTGGTTGCCCTTCCTGACAACCTCGGTTGCATTCAGTCTCATATATATCCTTGTACCGAACTGCTATGTCTCCAGGCGAAATGCCATGATCGGTGGATTTATTGCCGCTGTACTGTTTGAACTGGCCAAGTACGGTTTTGGAATATACGTCAGGTCCGTTCCGAGCTACGAGGCAATCTACGGAGCCATTGCGATCATTCCGACTTTTCTCGTCTGGATATACATGTCCTGGGTGATCGTTATCCTCGGTGCGCATATCACGTTTTGCCTGTCAGCTTTCAGACTTGATGCCTGGCGCTATGGCGAAAAAGATGCGGACTGGAACTTCATTGATGCGTTCATGGTGGTCAGCGCGCTGTGGCGATCCCAGAGAGAGGGCCTGCCCCTGAGTACTGCGCGCCTGCACAAGTACAGGGTTAAACTGCCGCAGTTCCAGGTGAACGAAATCATGGGAGTACTCGAAGGCGCCAACTGGGTGCAGGGCACTGCAGGTGGTTCCTGGATCCTGTCCCGTGACCTGGCGGAGGTTAGCCTGATGGACCTGCATAGAATAATCCCGCGACGATTGCCACTTGATACGGCGAGGCAGGATAAAAATACGCAGCTTGCGCGGCTATGTGAAATCCTGGGACAGCATAATAATGAAAAGGAAGCGCTGCTGGATATTAGTATGCGCGACCTGCTCAATGACATGGACAGCCAGCAGTAGCTACTGCCCGGCCACCACGCTAGCTATAGTTAAAATGATCGAAGCTGACGGTTGATTCGTCCAGGGTTGTCGCGGTGACTTTTTGTGTTTTGTCCTTGTAACTTATTTCCAGCTCGCGGTCAGCACTGTACATGCCTTTTGCCATGATGATGCTTCGCCTGTTGTTTTCTGCCTTGTCCTGCAACAGGAATGCACGGTGGTAGCGTTTTTCCAGCGCGGTACCGCTGCAGGCCCGCACGGCGCACGGAAATGCCTGCTTGTTTATTGCCTGTATGCCGACCTTGAAAATCTTGTTCTGGCGAATCATCAACCAGCGTATGACACCAAGCTTCCACTTACTCGGTGAGGCAGAGTCGGCTATCGCCAGCAGGTCACCCACTCTGACGGTATCCCTCGGCTTGTCGTTCTTTATAACGGCAAAGCCGCCGGGACCTTCGTCAACAAGACTCCACTCGTCGGCGCTGTAAGAACGCTGGATGGTTTCTTCCATATCATCCATGTAATCGAAGTCAGTATCATCATCGGTATCACCACCCGGCGATATAAAATCCATACCACCATTTAAAAAGTAGTAGCTGGAATTGATACCACAGGTGATTTGCATGGTACCTTCACGCGTTTCCCTTGGCAGTGAGCGCTTTGCCGGCAGCCCCCAGGACTTGCTCATGTGCGAAAGAATTGACCTGGCAAAATAGGGCGAGATGATTATGCTGCTATCGAGCTTATGGCCGGCATCCAGTGTGGACAGGTGTTGCTGTATGACTTTGCCAAGCGCCGTGGTGTCCACCAGGCGATGACGGTCACTTCCGAGCTTCGTATTGAACTTGGAGTAGGGCAGGGCAGCCGTATCCTTGTCCAGGTTCACCACGAAGAAACCGCTTGGCCCGGGCGGTTCGCTGAATTTCTTTAACTGTACAAATTCAGCCCAGGTATGCAGCTGTTCATAAATTTCCCAGATCGCACCAAAGGGCAGGTGGTGTGGATCTGCCAGTGATGCCAGTACAATTTTCTTGTAGCTGTGAGCGATGGAAGTAGCCTCGGTTTTTGCGTCCTTACCGGGCAGTACGATGGTATTGTTTTCCTGGCCGATATCCTGTGCAAAGGAGTAAATAAAGTTTACCTCGCGCCAAACATTTTTCGGTATCGGTGAGTATTCGAGAAAGCTGAATATCATCGCGTGGGACAGGTAATTGAGCGACATCAGCATTGCTGGCAGGGGTGGCTTGGTCTGACCCCAGAGTGTTTTCTTCTTGAGTAGTTCGTCCACTGCCAGTTTACAGGCCAGCCCCAGGTTGACTGCTATTTTCTTCAGTATCTCGAGCTGGGACTGCATGGAGCTGATTGACTGCAGGGTGTGCTGGGCACCCGCCTTGATCTGGGATTCCAGGTAGTACTGGTAGGGACGGTTGTATAGCTCTACCAGCTCAATGCGTACGGCGGGTTTAAGCTGTTCTCCGTTGGTGGCTTTTACTGCTTCATGGAGAATGGTCGCCGTTTTCTGAAAATCGATATAGGGGAGCTTGTCGAGCCACTCCTCTATGTAAAGCGGGCGTGTCTCCACGACCATTCCTGCCGAAGTTTTTCGCATTGGAATTGAAGTGATATCAGACACAATTCTTTTCCCTTGGCTTTTATTATTTTATTTGCTGCAGGACCGTGAGGCCGTGGTGCAGTGATATTTACAGTTTACCCTTTCTTTGCAATCTGCATTCCATGAATTTCACGCGGGGCATGGAAAAGTTCAAAATATGCAGTAGTGCACAATTTTAAGCCCTCAATGCATCATCGCAAGTGACTTTGCCGGGCCCCGGCAACTGCGCCTGGAAACCGGAATAAACACCGGTAAATCAATGTTATACAAGCTCACCTGGACAGCCCAGCCGGGAACAGGGCCGGCCTTTCATTCAGCGGTGTCGGCAGGAATCACGATTTGACAGGTAAAGGCGGGGTATGAGCATAATTTTGTCTGGATAGAACGACAACGAGACTATGGAAACGTGTAAGGCATTCCGCGTGAGCGGCAGGGTACAGGGGGTTTTTTTCAGGGCTTCCTGTAAGAAAAAAGCCGATGAGCTTGGCCTGGTGGGCTGGGTACGCAACTGCGCCAATGGCGATGTGGAAGGTGTCGCGCGGGGAACGGATGATCAGCTGGCCCGGTTCAGGGACTGGTTGCAGACCGGGCCACCCATGGCAAGTGTCGAGGGGCTGGAATTTGAAGCCAGCGAGCAGGAATCGTTCAGCGGTTTTGCGATAAGGTAAAGGGCAGCTGGCTTTACCCCAGTTTCTGCTGGATAAAGTCGATGGCGCTGTCGAGCGGAATGTCCGTGCTGTCCTCATCCCTGCGTCCCTTGTATTCAAGTGTTCCCGCATCCAGGCCCCGCTCACTGAACACCAGCCTGTGGGGAATGCCCAGTAGTTCCATGTCGGCAAACATAACGCCCGGGCGTTCACGCCGATCATCGAGAATGACATCCACCCCGGCGTCTAAAAAGCTGTCGTAAAGTTTCATCACCGCTTCACGCAGGCGTTGAGATTTGTGCATGTGGATAGGAATCAGCGCCAGGGTAAAGGGCGCGATACTCTCCGGCCAGATGATCCCTTTTTCATCATGGTTCTGTTCGATCGCTGCCGCAACGATGCGTGAGATGCCTATGCCGTAACACCCCATTTCCAACGTTGTCGCCTCACCGTTTTCGTTAAGGCAGGTGGTGTTCATTGCTGAGCTGTACTTTGTGCCAAGCTGGAAGATGTGCCCGACTTCGATACCGCGCGCAATGCGGACATTTCCATTTCCATCGGGAGCGGGCTCTCCTTCAACGATATTGCGTATATCAGCCGTGGCAGGCTCCTCCAGGTCCCGTCCCCAGTTGACGCCGACCAGGTGATAATCATTTTCATTGGCGCCGCAGGCGAAATCGCTGAGCTGCGCTGCACCGTGGTCCGCAATGACGGGTATATTCAGCCCGACAGGCCCCAGCGATCCAATATCACATTTCAATTCCCTGCGTATGTCGTCGGCGGATGCAAATGACAGTGGGCTGGCAACCCCGTCAATCTTTTCAGCCTTTATGCGATTGAGTTCATGGTCACCTCGAAGCAGCAGTGCCACCAGGTTATTATTGTCACCGCGCACGATCAGGGTTTTCAGGCACTGGCTCTCGGCAACACCAAGAAAGGAGGCAAGCTCGGCAATGGTGTGCTGCCCGGGTGTGCTGACCTTTTCACATTCTCTTGAGGGCTCCGCGCGTTTTTCAGCGGGAAGCGGAGCCTCGGCGAGCTCGATGTTTGAGGCGTAGCTGCCGGAGTCGCTGAAAACAATTTCGTCTTCACCGGAATCTGCCAGCACGTGAAACTCGTGGGATGTGCTGCCGCCGATACTGCCCGAGTCAGCTACAACGGCTCGAAAATGCAGCTTGATTCGTTCAAATATGCGGGTATAGCAGCGATACATTTCATCGTAGGTTTCCTGCAGCGATGCCTGGTCCAGGTGAAAGGAGTAGGCGTCTTTCATGAGGAACTCGCGTGCACGCATGATGCCGAAACGCGGCCTGATCTCGTCGCGAAACTTGGTTTGTACCTGGTAGAAATTCGCCGGTAGCTGCTTGTAACTTCGTATTTCCCGCCGCACCAGGTCCGTTATCACCTCTTCGTGAGTCGGGCCCAGGCAGAATCCGCGTTCGTGCCTGTCCTCGAGACGGAGAAGCTCGGGGCCGTAATCTTCCCAGCGGCCGGACTCCTGCCAGAGTTCTGCAGGCTGTACACCCGACATCAGGATTTCCTGCCCGCCTGAACGATTCATTTCCTCTCGCACGATGTTTTCTATGCGACGCAATACCCGCAGGCCCATGGGAAGCCAGGTGTAGATACCGGATGCCAGCTGTCTTACCAGGCCGGCGCGTAACATCAGCTGGTGACTGATTATTTCTGCATCTGCCGGCGCTTCGCGCTGGGTGGCCAGCAGGATTTGTGTCGTTTGCATGGTTTTGTTTTTCTGAATTTACTTAAAGAGACGCAGCCGCGAAATCACTCTCGCAGCCCATCGAGGTGGCGTATGTTACCTCGGTGAAGCTGAAAAGTAGAGCCGAAACTGGCGCCGTGGAAGCACTTTCAACAGCCCTTATTGTGCACAGCACAACTTGACCTCGAGCATAAAAATCAGTAACTTCCGCTAGTTTGCCTACAGTCAAAATGAAATCAAAGAGATGACCCGGTGAGTAATTCAAAAGAAATATTAAGAGGAGCAGAAATCTTTACCCGAGCCCTGAGGGACG
This sequence comes from uncultured Enterobacteriaceae bacterium, assembly GCA_964639535.1. GTDB lineage: Bacteria > Pseudomonadota > Gammaproteobacteria > Eutrophobiales > Eutrophobiaceae > WLWS01. The sequence continues at coordinate 24,169 of CAZXDV010000008.1, forward strand.
AGGGTGTGGAATACATATTCGGTTACCCCGGTGGCGCCGTGCTACATATCTATGACGCACTTTTTAAACAGGATGAGGTCACGCATATCCTGACGCGCCACGAGCAGGGGGCCGCACACGCGGCAGATGGTTATGCCCGCGCTACCGGAAAACCCGGCGTGGTACTGGTGACATCGGGTCCCGGTGCGACGAACATCGTGACAGGCATTGCCACCGCCCACATGGATTCGATTCCCATGGTTGTGTTTACCGGGCAGGTAGCCACCCAGCTTATCGGTAACGATACCTTCCAGGAAGTCGACTCGGTTGGCATCACGCGACCTTGCGTGAAACATAATTTCCTGGTCAATGACGTCAGTGAGCTTGCCAGCACGATAAAGAAAGCTTTTTACATCGCCACCAGTGGCAGGCCGGGACCGGTACTGGTTGACTTGCCCAAGGATATTACCGCCGATAGCTGGGTGTACGGGTGCCCGGAAAAGCCCGATTTGCGTTCATACAAGCCAGCGATAAAAGGGCACCCCAGGCAAATAAAGAAAGCCGTTGACCTGATTCTGTCGGCCAAGAAGCCGATGATTTACACGGGTGGTGGTGTTGTACTTGCTGAAGCCCACGAAGAACTGACGCGCCTGACCCGGCATCTTGGTTACCCGATTACCAATACCCTGATGGGACTGGGAGCTTACCCGGCAACGGACGAGCAGTTTGTCGGCATGCTCGGTATGCACGGCACATACGAGGCGAACATGGCCATGCATCATTGTGACGTGCTTGTTGCAATCGGCGCTCGCTTTGACGACCGGGTCACGGGGGATCTTGAAAAATTCTGTCCATACGCGCGAATTGTTCAAATTGACGTGGATCCATCATCAATTTCCAAGAACGTACCCGTGGATATTCCCATTGTTGGTGACGTGAAGCATGTTCTTACGGATATGCTGAAAGTATTTGAGGAAGACGATCGCAGGCCTGAAGAAAATGCCCTGAAAGAATGGTGGGAGCAAATCAAGGACTGGCAAGCGATGGATTGCCTGCGCTTTGACAGGAAGACCAGGGTCATCAAGCCGCAGTATGTCATTGAGAAACTCTACGAGCTTACCAACGGCGAGGCCTATGTCACCTCCGACGTGGGCCAGCACCAGATGTGGGCGGCGCAGTTTTACAAGTTTGACCAACCAAGAAGATGGATTAACTCCGGCGGACTGGGAACCATGGGCTTTGGTTTACCCGCCGCCTTTGGTGTTCAACTGGGGCTGCCGGATGAAACGGTTTGTTGTATCACCGGCGAGGCCAGCCTGGTCATGTGTATCCAGGAACTTTCCACCTGCCTGCAGTACGACACACCTGTAAAAATCATTAACCTTAATAATGGTTACATGGGCATGGTCAGGCAGTGGCAGGAGTTTTTCTATGATAGCCGTTACTCCCACTCTTACTTCGAGGCCCTGCCTGATTTTGTCAAGCTGGCGGAAAGTTTCGGACACGTTGGAATTCGCGTGGAGCAAACTGACGATGTTGAAAAGGCACTGAAAGAAGCGCTGGCAATGAAGGACAAGCTGGTATTGCTTGATTTCATTACCGACAAGACAGAAAACGTGTACCCCATGATTGCGGCAGGAAAGGGACAGCACGAAATGCACCTGACCGGCGAGAGGGAACTTGCATGAGACATATTCTTTCCCTGTTGCTGGAAAACGAAGCTGGCGCATTATCGAGGGTCTCTGGCCTGTTTTCGGCCAGGGCCTTTAATATCGAATCGCTCACGGTGGCGGTGACGGAAGATCCTTCCGTATCGCGCATGACGCTGGTCACGGTTGGTTCTGACGAGATCATCGAACAGATCACCAAGCAGCTGAACAAGCTGGTGGACGTGATCAAGGTCGTTGATTTGAATGAGAGCAAGCATATAGAGCGCGAGCTGATGCTTATCAAGGTGTCAGCCGAGGGCGAGGCACGGGAGGAAGTAAAGCGCCTGGTGGATATTTTTCGCGGGCGTATCATCGATGTAACAGAAAAGACCTACACGATCGAAATGACAGGCTCTGGAGACAAGCTGGATGCATTTATCGATTCCTTGAACGGGAAACTGATCAAGGAAGTGGTTCGAACAGGTGTGACTGGAATAGGCAGGGGCGACAAGGCCATTACGGTTTAAATTAACAACAAGTAATTTTTGGAACAGGACAATGAATATTTATTACGACAAAGATGCAGACTTATCACTAATACAATCCAGGAAAGTTGCCATCATCGGCTACGGTTCCCAGGGACATGCCCATGCTAACAACCTGAAGGATTCCGGCGTGGATGTGTGTGTGGGTCTGCGTCCCGGGTCAGCTTCAGCGGCGAAAGCCGAGAATGCCGGGCTCGCTGTCAAATCCATCGAGGATGCGGTTGCCTGGGCGGACCTGGTCATGATCCTGGCGCCCGACGAGCACCAGGCAAGGCTTTACAGTGAACAGGTAGCACCCAATATCAAGGAAGGCGCGGCACTGGCATTCGCACATGGTTTCAATATTCATTTTCAGCAGATCGAACCGCGCAGTGACCTGGATGTGATCATGATTGCACCAAAGGGCCCGGGGCATCTCGTGCGTTCAACTTACACCCAGGGTGGTGGCGTGCCTACCCTGATTGCTGTTCACCAGGATCCTTCAGGCCAGGCACGTGATATTGCCCTGTCCTATGCCAGCGCAAATGGTGGTGGTCGTGCCGGCGTTATCGAGACCAATTTCAGGGAAGAGACCGAAACAGACCTGTTTGGTGAGCAGACAGTTCTCTGTGGCGGTATAACGGCTCTCATCCAGGCCGGTTTTGAAACCCTGGTGGAAGCAGGTTACGCCCCTGAGATGGCCTACTTTGAATGCCTGCATGAGACCAAGCTCATCGTCGACCTTATTTACGAGGGCGGTATCGCAAACATGCGCTACTCCATTTCAAATACAGCAGAATACGGTGATTTTACCCGTGGACCACGAATCATCACCGACGAGTCACGCCAGGCGATGAAGGAAATCCTCAAGGAAATTCAAACCGGCCAGTTCGCGCGGGAATTTATCCTGGAGAACCAGAGCGGCGCTGCAGTGATGAAGGCCGAGCGTCGACTGGGCGAGGAACACCAGATCGAACAGGTCGGCGCCAAGCTTCGGTCCATGATGCCGTGGATCAAGCAGAATCAACTGGTAGACCAGGAAAAGAACTAGCTGCCAAAGACGTAGTTTGGTTCCAGGCAGTATTTAGGGAAGTTGGGCGATGTCAGGTAACGGCGTTCGTCTCGTGGCCAGGGAAGGTATACCGGTTCTTTTCGGTTTGCTGGTGCTGGCCACTATCAGCTATGTCAGCGCCGGGATTTTCCTGGCCCTGCTGTTCGTTATCCTGTTTGCGCTGGGTCTTTACCTTTTCAGGGATCCAAGATGCGAACTTCCCTCGGCGCCCCTGGCGGTGCTCAGTCCCGCAAGTGGCGTTATCGAGTCCATTAACCACGTTGAAGATTACCGCCTGTCGCGACGTGCACAGAAAGTGCGGATCAGGATGTCGCCCTGGGATACACATTGCCTGCGCTGCCCGACCGAAGGCAAGGTCATGAAACAATGGTCTTCCACTGAGAACAACGACGAGTTTGATTGTGAATGTGCTTACTGGATCCAGACTGACGAGGGTGATGACCTGGTACTCTCACTGGGCATGGGAAAGCTTGCCGTTTATCGAAAATTGAGCATCGCACCGGGAGAGCGTGCAGGGCATGGACAGCGTTGTGGCTACCTTTACCTTGCATCCGTATTTGACCTCTACGTTCCCGAGAACGCCAGGCTCAAGGTTGAAGTTGGTGAGCAGGTCAATGCCGGCACTTCGATAATCGGGGAGTACGTTCACCAGGCCTGAGAAGGGCCCGGCGCACGTGCTGCGTGCAGTGGCAGGCAATTCGGTACAAGCAACTTTCTGGTATCCTCATGTCATATTCTGTAACCTGATATAAAGTCACAAAGGTAACCTTGTGTTATGAGTAAGAGACGTCGCGGTATATATCTTTTGCCGAACCTTTTCACGACTTCAGCCCTGTTCTGCGGATTTTATGCCATCGTTGCAGCAATAAACGCCCGCTATGAGCCCGCCGCCATTGCTATTTTTGTTGCCATGGTGCTGGATGGCATGGATGGTCGAATCGCCAGGATGACAA
>CAZXDV010000009.1:0-28304 GCA_964639535.1 uncultured Enterobacteriaceae bacterium
AGTGAGGGTAATCAAATAGGGTTCAGCATTAACCCGGCCGCCAATGTTGTGTCCAAGCAATCGATAAATATGACCTGCCCGGCTGCCGTGCCTTTCTATCTCCAGGCCTTCTCCCGATCGAACAAAAGTGCAGTCCCGTTGCTCCTCGTATTTTCGAAAGAAGGCGGTGACCGGTACATTCAACGCCGCCGCGATTGATGCCAGTGTGTTTAGAGAAGGTGAAGTAACTCCTCTTTCAATTTTTGACAACATGCCGGGGGACAGCTCGGATTGTTTTGAAAGATCCGCTACGGTCATTTGAAGTTGCTTACGATAGTCCCGTATCTGCGAACCGATTGCCTCTGCGAGCTTGTTATGCTCGGCGGGTTCGGTGCTTTCTGACTGCTTGTCCATTGGCATCTGCAAGATCCAGGTAAAATTTTACCTGGTCATTATGTTGGCAAGAAGGTAGCCCAGGCAAGCCATTAAGGTACCCTGGAAAGGACTTTCAAGAAAACCGGTTATTGAAATGCCTAGTTAGTTGTATAGATACGATGCACTTCCTCGATACTGGTTTGCTTTTCCCTGGCGTACTTGATTCCACATTCGGACAGGGATTTCATTCCCCAGGAGCGGGCTATCTCGTTGAGTTCCTGGGTGGAAGCGTTTTGCAGGATTGCCTGCTGTACACTGGGCGTTACGTTTAAAAACTCGTAGGCGGGAACCCTGCCAGACACGCCGGTATCATTACATTTGCTGCATCCCTTGCCGATGTAAAATTTTTCATCTTCACCGACACCCAGCAACTGGCGATTTGTGCTGGAAACGTTTTCTTCCTCGATGCAGTGTTCACAGTTGCGCTTGATCAGTCGCTGCGCCACGATACCAAGAAGGGCTGTGGATATCATGTAGGGTTCAACGTGCATCTCGCGCAGGCGCACGATGGTGTCGGCAGCGCTGTTTGTGTGCAGGGTACTCAGTACCAGGTGGCCGGTCTGGGCCGCCTTGACCGCTATCTTCGCGGTTTCCTCGTCGCGAATTTCTCCGATCATGATCACGTCCGGGTCATGACGCAAAACGTTTCGAAGAACGCGGTCAAATCCCATGTCGATGTCATGGTTGACCTGCACCTGCTCCAGGCCATCCAGCCGTATCTCGACAGGGTCTTCCACGGTGATAATGTTGACGCTCGTTTCCCTGAGTATGTTTACTGCAGAGTACAGCGTGGTGGATTTTCCTGAACCGGTTGGGCCTGTTACCAGCAACATGCCGGAACCGCGCTGCAATAGTTCCGATAATGTTTCCGTATCACCGTCGGAGAAACCCAGTTGACCAAGTGGCTTGAGCGTTGCGGCGCTGGCGAGCAGTCGTATTACCACGCTCTCCCCTTCAACCGTGGGGATGGTAGAGACGCGCATGTCCTTTATTTCGTCATTGATAGTCACTTGCACGCGGCCATCCTGCGGTATACGGCGTTGCGCCACATCCATGTGGGCAATCACCTTAATGCGCGAGACGATGGGGGCCAGGAGTGGCTTACCCAGGTTACGTACATGGGTCATCTTGCCGTGAATTCGAAACAGCACCTGCACGTTCTTTGACAGGGGACGGATGTGAATATCCGATGCACCACGCTCGATACTTTCAGCAAGCAGGTTTTGCACGAGCCGGACAATGGGTTTTTCATTGGCCAGCTTCTCCATGTCTTCATCAATTTTCTGCCCGTCGTTTAGCGGGACAATCTGTGCTTCCAGCATGTCGCCATCATCATCGATGGCATTGCCATAGTAGTGGTCAATAGCCCACCTGATCTGGCTCGGTGTAGATATGGCCAGTTCGATAGTGCGATTGGTCACAAAGGAAAGCACGTTGATGTTTTCTCCCATGTGGGGTTCTGCCACGGCGACGACAAGGTAGTCGTTGGTGACCATCAGGGGCATAGCGGTATGCTTGCGTGCAATATCTGCCGGCATCAGCTCGAGCACGGCAGGATCGACGTTGTACTCCTTCAGGTTCACAAATGGCAGGCCCAGCTTTTGAGCCAGGGCAGAATGCACCGTGTCTTCGGATGTCGCACCGATGTCGATGAGAATATCTCCAAGGCGACGACTGCGATCTTCCTTTTGCATCATCAGGGCTTTTTCCAGTTCTTCTTCCGTAATCAGCCCTTCCTCGATCAGTAATTCACCCAGTCTTACCTTGGGAAACCTGGTCTGGTGCTTGAGTACTTTTCTCAAATCGGCATCACTGACAACGCCCTGGGCCTTGAGATACTCCCCAATCGGCTTCTCTCGAACTTCCTGTTGCTTTTCCAGGCCTTTCTCCACGGCTTCGCTCGGTACACCGAGATCTTTTTTCAGGATCTTTCCAAGCTGGTCACCGAGGATATACTTGTCAACACTGCGCTTGGGAATAAAAAGGCGTGTGGCGACATTACCCTGCTTCACCTTGAACAGGTGCAACGCCGTATCACTGTCAATAGCGATGGCCATGTCGCCCTGCATGCTACTGCCGTTTTTAAACTTGATGCTGAATGACTGTGGTAAACCCGAGCTATCCATGGTGCCGGGCTGGTTTTTCAGTGGATGTTCATCAAGCTGGTATTTGAGATCTGCGGGAAAAAGAATAAAACCGATGTCGTTAAAACTGACGCGAAGCTCACAGCGTGTTTGCTTGGATACGTAGCAAATTTCTTCTACCTCGTGATCCAGCGAGTGCAATTGACCATAGTCGATAGAGCCATGGGCAAAGTGCAGTTCAATGGGTGCTTCGTAAAAATTTCTTTTCTCACCCTTGATGCAGTAGGGTGTGGCCGGCAGGTCTATCACGGATGTGACGGCTGGCACCTCTGCCAGGACGTTTTCTGCAATATTCATTTCGATTGTTGACGCCTTGATGTTCCTTTAACTCCCCTTATTGGTATATCGACCAATTACGAGCAAGCTTTAACCAGGATCCAGGTTTGGCGTCTTAATAAAAAGCTTTTTGAATCAGGGGCTTGGCACCCGGCAACCTCTGGGCCTTTGGGGTAATGTCAGGAGGTCGGTAATTGTGCGCCGTAGGGAAGAACCTGGATCCCGCGATTGGAGTTTGCACATAGCTTTCGCCAGGCCGTGACAAGTACATCGGGGCCAAACAGCTGCTCCCTCTCCCAGCCTGCTTCTTTTCCATAAAATTCATCCATGGATTCACGTGCGAACACATCCTCATTGTTGAAGTACCGGGGTACAAAATCCTTCCACAGGTGGGTGATCTCGTCGTGAAACCGTTTCTTCGCCTGTGCATCCGAATCCAGGGTTCCCCATGTGATCATGTAACGGTGGCTGCGTTCAGTAACAGGAACATACCATTCAAAATGCACCAGGTGGGGAGCCGGAAAGGGATCAACCCGAAGTGCCCCCGGCATCCAGATACCCACTTCCGGCACCATGCCTTCCATTACTCCGGGGTCGTCCGGCAGGTATCGGGCCTTGAGCGTTTTCCCGGGCACAACTTCCGTTTCCCAGATAGGTCGACCCACTCCGCGAATCAGCCTGACCCCGACAGGGCCCGGCTCTTCCCGCTTTGCATTCACAATTTCCATGCCGCCTTCCCCAAGATCGGCATCCCCCAGTACAGTCGGCACTTTAAAACCTGTCACCAGCGGCGAGTTGCGATGCATGTAGGCATGTGCGGGATCAAAACCATTTTCTGCGCCCAGTCGCCAGTCACACTTCACCTCCCGCGACCAGCCATCGGCGTAAATCAATAGATCATCATCAAGAAAACCGGGAGGCACATCATTGACAAGCTCGGTAGGTGATTCGTCACCAATAAACACGAACACCATTCCCTTTGCTTCCTGCACGGGATAGGTTTTCAGGTGATGACGGCCAATCAGTGTGCTTTGAGGATCAGTAATGATATTGACCAGTTCACCGCTTTTTAGATCATAGGTAAAGCCGTGGTACCAGCAGGTGATACTGTCATTGGAATAGCATTCCGGTTTCTTTGAAAAGGCCACGCCCTTGTGGATACACTGATCGTGAACCGCAAAGACCTCGCCATTAATGCGTCTGAATAAAATACGTTCACCGCAAATCACTTCAGTACGAATATTACTGACTGGCTCTCCAAGCCCCTGGCTTTCATCTGCCTCGGGTAGTTCCTTACTAAAAAACGCCGGGTACCAGTGATTGCGAAAACCCAGGCTGGCGTCCAGGTATGCCTGCCAGGGTGACTTCTCTTGCGCCTTGTTTCCCATGTCAACCAAGGAACTCGTGGACGAGCGCCTGCACCCGCTGCGGGTACTCCCAGTGCGTGAAATGCGTGGCTTGCGGGATCATGACAAATTGCATCCCCGGCGATACCCATGGCTTTGAACCTCTACCGGGATCCCCGCCTGTTTCTTCCCATTCTTCAGTCCAGGTAGGAAAGGGCTCCATGCGATCCTTGCCGCCCCAGATCACCAGTACAGGATTCCTGGTCAGAGGAAATCTTCGTTGTAACAGGTAGGCACCACGACTGTCGGGATTGGACATTTGCGCCTTCAGTGGGCCAAGTGCTTCAAGGGCGCCGGGCAATTGGATAAAGCCCAGCATTTGCTGTCCCACCGCTTCAGCCATTTCGGCAGTGAAAGCGGAACCTTCGTAGACACTTGCCATGTTGCCCTTGACCAGGCCTTCCAGGGTGGGGCCGCCTTTTGCCGAGGCTACTGCTGCAGGTTCTATATTCAGTCCCGCAGGACCGATTAATACGAGCTTGCCGAGGCGCTCCGGGCTTTCATAGGCAAGGATGCTGGCAAACCAGCCGCCGGCACTGTGCGCAAGGACAGCTGGAGATTGTAATTCTTTTACATCAATGAATTCCCTCAGGGCATCAACGATGACATCAAAGGTCGGACCGTGTTTCATGACGCGATCACTTTTTCCAAAGCCCGGCAGATCGATAGCGATGACATGATATTTTTGAGCGAGGTCTTCAAACATGAACTGGAAGGATTCGGCAGACGCCTGCGGGCCCATACCGTGAAGCAGTAGCAGGCATGGCCCCTCGCCAGCCTCGAGATAGCGGAGCCGAACCTGGCTCAACTGCTGGAAATGTTCATACGAAGTCAGGTCAGGCAACATAAGTGTTTTCCATTATTAACCCCTGGCCAATCTTTGAACAGGTAGAGCTCAATATACGTTACACTTGCCCCAATTTCACCCGCAGTATCACAGGCAAAGTAGATGGCAACGATAATCTGGCTCAGGGCGGAGTCAAAAGCAGATGAGGCACGAAGTGTCCTGACACCGGCCCAATGTGGCGAGCTTGTAAAAAATGGCATGGAGGTCATTGTTGAAAACAGCGAGCAGCGAATATTCAGGGGGCATGAGTATGCTGAAAACGGCTGTTTCATGGTCGAGGCGGATAACTGGCGCGATGCCCCTGCTGATGCCTGGATCCTTGGCCTGAAGGAATTGCCCGACGATGACAGCGTGCTTCGTCATCGTCATATCTATTTCGCCCATGCCTACAAGAACCAGCCCGGCTGGGAAAAATTACTTGGCCGTTTTGCCGAAGGTGGCGGACAGCTTTATGACCTGGAGTACCTGCTTGATGAAAACGGGCGACGCGTAGCGGCCTTTGGTTACTGGGCCGGTTTTGTCGGTTGCGCGCTGGCTGTAAAAATATGGGCCGGGTCAAGGCTCGGTTATGAACCGGTAATCACCGCGCTTGAGCCCTATGTTGACCGCACCGCCCTGCTGGAAGACGTGGAAGTTTCACTGGACAGGGCACTAGCCACGGGCAATGTTCTGCCCAGCGTCATTATACTGGGTGCGCTTGGCAGGGTTGGCAAGGGTGCGTCAGATCTTGCTGACCGCTTTGACCTCGATATCACATCGTGGGATCTCGAGGAGACTGCCAGGGGCGGACCCTTTGACGAAATCCTTGAAAGGGATATCTTTATCAACTGCGTGCTGGTGAATAAAAAAATACCGCCTTTTATTAGTAGCGATGGCGTCCAACATGAAAGACGCAAACTGTCAGTGATTGGTGATGTGAGTTGTGACCCCGGCCCTTTCAACCCGATACCGCTGTATAATGAGTGCACAACTTTCGCCAGGCCAGTGCAAACGCTCGTCAACGACGAAGCACCGCTTCATCTTTGCGCAATTGATCACCTGCCTTCATTATTACCGGCAGAATCGAGCGAGGATTTTGGAGAGCAATTGTTGCCGCACTTGCTGAACGTGGCCGATCCCAATGACAGGACCTGGTCAGGCGCCTTTAAGCTGTTTAACGAAAAGTGTGCAAGCCTGTTTTGAAAGCCTGTGAATCAAATGACTGAAGCTGCTGAAAATATCAAGGTACACTGGCTCGGAGCAGGCCTGTCCTCCGGACCGGGTATTCGTCGCCTGGCACAGGGCCCCGCCAGGCTGTGGCTGTGGAACCGCACAATTGAAAAAGCAGAGAATGTGCTGGCGGGCCTGTCATCGCCCGTGAAGCTGCAGCAGTTTGACATGGATGCCCTTGCTACCGCCCTGTCACCGGGCGATATCGTGGTTTCCATGCTACCCGGTAGTTTTCACCCGGTCATCGCCAGGCTTTGCCTCGAACAGCGCTGCCATTTTGTTTCAAGCTCCTACATCAGCCCCGAGATGGCCGAACTTGATGAAGAAGCAAGAGAAAAACAGCTTTGCCTTGTCAACGAAGTGGGGCTGGACCCTGGAATTGATCATCTCATGGCCCACCTGCTGGTCGCGGCTTACCGTGCATCATCAGCCTACGACGATGACAACGAACTTTATTTTCGATCCTACTGCGGCGGCTTTCCCGCTGTCGCCAATGAATTCCGCTACAAGTTCAGCTGGTCACCCCTTGGGGTCCTTCGAGCACTCAAGTCGCCATCCAGGAGTATACGAGATGGCAGGGAGCTGGAAGTGAGCCGACCCTGGCAGGCAATCAGCAGCTACCGGGCCACCCTGCCCGGCCATCGCAGTGAAGTCTTTGAAGCCTATCCCAATCGCGACGCCCTACCCTTCATGGAAGCCTATGGCTTTGAAAAGAACTGGCGGGTAAAGGAGTTTGTCCGCGGTACCCTGCGCCTGGATGGCTGGACCGAGGCATGGAAAGACATCTTTGCGGAACTGGATAGTCTCGAAGGTGAAAGCGGTGAACAACGCCTGCAGCAAATCGGTGAAGAGCTCTGGCAAAAACATGGCTATGAGGCAGGTGAAGCCGACCGGGTTGTGCTCTGCGTTGAACTTGAAGCCAGGAAAGGCGAACAAGCCGCATGGCACCGGGGCTATAGTATGGACGCTACCGGTAATGAGCGCGGTAATGCCATGGCGCGACTTGTTTCCCTGACCGTATCGCTGGCCGTTGATGCGCTGGTATCTGGGCAAATCGCAGCGGGTGTTTCTGATGCCCCGTCAAATACAGCCCTGATCGAAAGCTGGTTCACTACACTGGTTGAACTGGGTGAAGTCATTGAACACGTGGATTATCTTGAGCAATGAGTGAAGAACACTCCCTCGACTATGACCTGGAAACGTTTGAGACGCTTCTGAACCAGGCTGTCCAGCTGGTTATTGAACGATACAGTAATCTCGACGATGCACCTGCCTATGCGGGCCTTTCCCCTGCCGAAGTAGAATCCTGGTTCGACGAGGAAATGCCGGGTGTCGGTATGGATTCAAAGCTGTTGCTGGAGGAGGTAAGAAACAGGGTCATGGAAACAGCCACGTTGAACATCGGCCCTCACCATCACGCCTATGTAAATACCTGTGGCAACCATGTCTCGATCATTGCCGAACTGCTGGCCGCGGCAGTCAACCAGAACCTGGGCAAGTGGCACCTGTCACCGGCGATGAGTGAAATTGAAAAACGCATCATCCAGTGGACAGGTGAGTTGATCGCATACTCAGGGCAATGCGCCGGTGTGCTGACCAGTGGTGGCTCGGCGGCAAACCTGGCGGGTTTGACCATGGCTCGCAATATCATGTTTGAAAAGGAAGCGGTTCGTGAAAAGGGTCTCCATGCCCTGCCCCCGCTGGTCGTTTATGCATCGGCTGAAGTACATGGTTGCATGGACAAGAGTGTCGAACTGCTTGGCATTGGCAGTAACAACCTGCGCAAGATCCCGGTAGATGACCAGCAGAAAATTGACCTGGGTAAATTACGCGACGCGATTAACAGGGACATTGAAGCCGGTCTCAGGCCATTTTGCCTGGTGGGTAATGCCGGCACGGTTAATTCAGGGGCCATAGACCCGCTGGATGAGCTTGAAAAAATTGCCCGAGCGCATGGCATGTGGTTTCACGTTGACGGCGCCTATGGTGGTCTTGCAGCCATGCTGGATTCTCTGCGCGATCGATATCGCGGGCTGGAAAAGGCGGATTCCATCGCCATTGATTTTCACAAGTGGTTTTACCAGCCCTTTGAAGCGGGCTGTGTTCTCGTACGGCAGTGGTCAGACATGGAACGTAGTTACTACAAGTCTGCCTCCTACCTGTCCACCGATGACCAGTCCGATCAGCGTTTTGATTTTAACAAGTACAACTTCCAGCTGTCGCGAAATGCGCGGGCCCTGAAAATATGGATGAGCTACAAGGCTTACGGTACAGAACGCATCAAGCAGGCCGTGGCCAAGGACATCGACCTGACCAACTACCTGGACGAGATGATCAGGGAATCCGACGACTTTGAACTCTGCAGTCCCGCCTCTTTGTCCATCTGCTGTTTTCGCTACCTGGGTAGCCTGCCTGCTTCCAGTACTGCTGAAGTGGATAAGCTCAATAGCGACATTATCCCTGCGCTTGAAAGTGATGGCCGGGTGTTTATCACCGGAACACTGCTGAACGGCAGGCCGGTTATTAGAGCCTGCCAGATCAACCATCGCATGCAAAAGCATGACATGGATTTCCTGGTGCAGGTTATTCGCGAGGTGGGCGAATCCATTGCAGTTAAATCCAACTGACCGGGCAAACATATATTATGAGCATCGCACTTTTTCTTGTGGTTAACAGCGACGATATCGAGGTCGGTACGCTGGCTGAAGATTTTATCGAATCTGAATTGACAACTCTCGCCAGGCTTCCAGGTATTGAGCGAATAGACCGCTATGATCTCGCCGAGTTTGATGACCCCATGACCAATGATGGTAAGGGTCCAATAGTGACACTGCAGGTGTGCTTTAGCGATACAGACAGCCTCAATGCCGGTCTGCGTTCCAGTGAGTTAAAAACAATCGCGGATAAGCTGGCTGGGCTGCCCGGGGCAAGGTTGAGTCACGATGCCATGGACATGTTGTTTTTTCCCGTGGCCGGCGAGGATGAACCCGGTGAGTGGACGGCGCCGCTGTCCTACGTGGTGCGCTACCATCATCCCAGTGAAGAACCGAAGGCGTTCGTCGAATTTTATATCACCCATCACCCCCAGGTAGAGGCCAACTTTCCCAACATCCGCAGCATCATGTGCTACGTGCCGATTGAATTCGAGGCCCATGCTGACATTCACCATGAAAACTACATGCTGGGGAATGAAGTGGTGTTTGACTCAACGGAAGCGCTGCATGCAGCGCTGACTTCCCCCGTACTCAAGGATATGAAGGCCGATTCCGCTAACTTCCCTGACTACGGGCACAATACGCATTTCGCCATGCACAGGCGTCGCGTGGTGTAAATTTGGCTGGTGACCACCGAACCCGTGGTCTACACTTTATTAAGCGTATTTCCTTGAAAACACGCCCTTCGGAAAATAAAAAAAAGGGCCGAGGTCAATTGAACTAATCGTATGGGAGATGACCTCGACCCTCACCGCTATTACCCTTCAGCTGGTCAGTGCGCCTTTCTGTCGCCCCGCCGGGGCCAATTCGTGCGCGGGTAAACCGGTAAACAATTTTTACTCTTGCCTCGCTTGTTCCATCTCCACCCTGCCGAGCAGGTTATGCGCAGGCAGGCCTGTGGCTACCTTCACCGTATCGCCACTGTCGTCGGCGACGATCCTGCCCGTGGCAAATCCGCGTTTCGGCGGCAAACCGTGGGCCTGGGCCATTTTCACAGGCAGGACCTGGTCACCCGGGTTAAAAACTTTCAGCACCCCGGTGTAATCGGCCAGGTAAAGAGGCAGCTTCCAGTCCGCCACAAGCTTCGTATCCACTTCTGAAAAATATTCCCTCGCATGGGCCTCGGCACCGTGGGTATGCCAGAAAGCCACGATGCTGGCGCCAGCCGGCACTGCCACCCTGACAGTGATGCGGTCTTCACCTGCCTCACCCGGCGCCACGGTGTAGTGATAGTCATTGCCCTTTTGCAGGACGGCACCCATGTATTCCCTGTCTTCCTCGATGGATCGAGGGTTATAAAGCTGGCTCGCCGCGATGACCGCCTCGAGCTCCCCCGGGTAAGCCCTCGATGTCAGCGAGGCACTACCGACAGGCTCAACACCTCGCCCTGAGGGTGAGAGCAGCAGGCTGTCCAGCGCCGGAGAGACCCGCGCAGCACTGGGCAGGAACACCGTTCCTGGTCCAACATCTGCACTAACCTGCTGTTGTATAAAGAAAATTACAAAATACAGCAGTCTCAACCTGGGTTTTGCCATTTATCGGCGCTCCGTCATTCATGCGTTTCGTCGCGGCAAATAATGCATTCATCGCAGGGATCGAATCCTGTAGGGAAAACAGAGTTATGCTTCTGAAAGCCTGTTTTTTGTCTATTCAAACCTTATGGAAAGCTGATGAACTTTTAAAAACAGGAGTTGTCTCAAGAGCTTAAGGGGATTATTCTCTTCTCTTGCATGAAGCATAAGGGTTGCAAAATAACGAGTAATTAAAGGCAATTCAGGGGACTTATGAACATCGAGAAAGATGCTTTACTTCGAGGTTTTAACCTCAAGGAATGGGAAGTCAGGCCGCTTGCGGGCAGTTTACGCAAGGGCACGTACCAGGTGCACGTGGAACCGAGGGTCATGGACGTCATGCTTTGCCTGGCCCGTCACCAGGGCGAGGTGGTAACAAGGGATGCCCTGCTGGACGAAGTCTGGGGCAAGGTCATTGTCAGTGACGACGCCATCAACCGCTGCATCTCCGAGCTTCGTACCGTCCTCGGTGATACAGACCGGGAAAAAATCTACATTCGAACGATTCCGCGCCGTGGCTATAGCCTGATTGCCCCGGTTGAACCCCTTTACCCTGCCGTTGCCGGGGAAACTGACGAAGAAAAACCCTGGCTGGTATCCATGGCGCAGTCGCTGGCCAGTAACAGCCTGTTAACCAGGGCAGCGGTGGTTATTCTCGGACCTGTTTTGATCATGCTGGTCGCCAACTTCATCGATAACAGGGAACAGTCCCTGATGAAGCAAGCGCCCCTCGACACAGCAAGCACGCTACAGGCCGCTCCCGCGGACCCTGTCACCACCAGGGACCTGCTGGCTGGTAAGAGCGACGCTGATGCTGCACCGGGTGAGATTCGATCCCTCGCGGTACTCCCTTTTCTGAACATCAGTGGAAACCCCGATCACGAGTATTTCAGTGACGGGCTCTCTGAAGATATTCGCAACACCCTGATGTCTGCCACGAGCCTGCGTGTTGCAGCGCGGACATCTTCATCCGTTTTCAAGAACAAGCCCATGGACGTACGCACCATTGGTGAACAATTGAACGTTGACGCCCTGCTTGAAGGCACTGTAAGGATCAACGGGGATCACTTACGTATCACTACCCAGCTTACCGATGCCCGTAATGGTTACTCCATCTGGGCTGCCAGCTACGAGCGGGATACCGAGGACAAGCTGGCGCTGCAAACGGAGATTGCCGGTGAAATCGCGCGCCAGCTTGCACCCACATTGCAAATCGATGCGACGGTGGCGCAAGCCGATGAAATGTACAGGGGAGCAACCGAGAACGTAGAAGCCCACGACTACTACCACCTCGGGCGTCACCACTGGCACAAGCGCACTGCCGACGCGCTGGAGCAGGCCGTGGACTACTTTAACAAGGCGCTGGAACTGGATCCGGATTATGCACTGGCCTACTCCGGGCTTGCCGATGCACTGGTGTTCCAGACCACCTATGGCCCGCTGGCCATGGACGAAGTTCGGGAACAGGCCGTTGCTGCCATTGACCGGGCACTTGAACTCGAACCCGACCTGGCAGAAGCCCACGCATCAAGGGGCATGTTTTTTGAAAAGTCCGGTCAACCGGAGCAGGCGCGAAATGCTTATCGCAAGGCGGTAGAATTAAAACCGCAATATTCCATGGCCCACATGTGGCTGGGTAATTCCTGGCTTGATTCCCGCCACGTGGAAAAAGCGCACGATCACTATCGCGATGCACTGCGTATTGACCCGCTGCATCCCAAGGTGCAGTTCAACTATGCGCATGCACTGATGATGCAGGGCCGCTACGAGGAAGCGCTGAATATTCTCGAGGAATTTTCAAGAACCAACCCCTCAGACAAATTTATCAAGCTGATGATCGAATCAAGGTTGGCGCTTGGCCAGTTTGACGAGGTCCTTAACCTGGTAGCCGGGCATTCCTTCAGCTCTGAATACAAGCCCTACACGGATCGCATCGTGGTCGAGGCACTGATCCAGCTGGGTGATGAAGACAAGGCGGAACGCATCGTTCTTGATAACCGCAATGTCATGAACGACTGGCAGGTGGCCTGGATAAAAGGCAGCATTGCCGTGGCACGAAGGGATGGCAAGGGAATACTTGAGCTGTCCGAGTTCATGGACTCGGAAGAATTTGACAAGGGCAAGCACATGCCGCCTGCCTGTGCTGGCCTGCTGGTCAGTTACCTGCAGGGAATGTCTGCTTACCTTGACGGGAATTTCGAAAAGGTTGGCGAGGGATTCTCGGACTTCCATGGCAAGGTTGCCAGGGGCGATTGCGCCAAGCTTGAGCCGGAGATTGAGATAGCGGCTCTTATTTACCATGGCGATTCCCTGCTGCAGCTTGATGGCAACGACACGCGGGCGGGCAAGTTCTTTCAGCAGGCCTTTGAAAAACTCGCATCACTGCGCAAGCTTGGCTGGAACACGCCGACCCTGGCGGGCATCAATGTCGCCTTGCTTCACATGACCGGGGAAACCGACCGCGCCCTGCAAATGCTGGAGCAAATGGTCGACAAGGGCTGGCAGCCTTTTGGGTTTTTCCGCACATCGCCCATGTTTGATCGATTCCTGGCATCACCCAGGGTTGCCAGCCAGCTGGTCAGCCTTGATGACAGCTACCAGGAAATCAAGGAGCAGTGCGAAGACATCAGCCTGGCCAAGCTGGGTCTCTAAGCGGGTTCGTACTATTCCCGCTTAAAAGGTGGGTGGTGTGCAGGCAGAAACAAGCTCGCACTTCTCGTTTCCCGGGTTTTGAAATCGATGCGGCTGATCGCTCCGAAAGTAGTAGGCGTCACCCGGTTTCAGGATCCCGGTTTGATCACCCACTTCCACCTGCAGCCTGCCACTTAGAATAATGCCGCATTCTTCACCGTCATGGCTTAGCGCATGCCGGCCGGTACCGGCTCCCGGTTCGTAGCATTCTTTCAGAAGCTGGATTGCACTGTTGCGCAGGTTGGAACCTACCTGGCGAAAACTCACACCCCCTTCAGCAATCTCGATGAGCTCACTGCCACGGTAAAAAATCTTTTCCTGGATATCACTGTCGTCGGAAAAAAATTCAGACAGGCTGATTGGAATACCGTCGAGGATTTTCTTCAGCATGCTGACGGTTGGATTCAGCTGACCGGATTCAATTTGGGAAATGGTGGCGTTGGCAACGCCGGCCTGGCGCCCAAGCTTGCGCTGCGAGATCCCCATGCGCTTGCGAATAGCGCGTAAGCGCTGGCCTACTTCTTTGTCCATTTTTTTAATCTCTCAAAGTGTTTATTATGCTGAACATTGTTATAAAAAACCCTATGTAATTCAATGCCCTGTATATGGCGGACTAACTGCTTGTTTAACATAGATAATAGCCTCTATACTCTCCGTCCCCTTTGGCACTTTTCAACTGATTACAGGTAGCTAAGCCATGAATACCACCGCAGAAAATACAGATGCACTCTGGATGCCCTTTACTCCAAACAGGGACTTTAAGAAAAACCCGAGGGTGATTGCCTCCGCAAGCGGCCGCTACTACACCACGACCGACGGCCGCGATGTGTTTGACATGGCATCGGGCCTGTGGACAAGTGGCCTGGGACATTGCCACCCAAAAATCGTTGACGCTGTTCAAAAACAGGTCGCTGAACTGGATTACGCAATGACCTTCAACCTGGGCAACAGCAAGTCTTTTGAGCTTGCAGAAAAGGTTGTCGAGCTGGCACCGCCGGCTTTCACCCGTTGCTTCTTTACCAACTCGGGTTCCGAGTCGGTTGATACCGCACTTAAAATTGCTCTTGGCTATCACAACATTCGAGGCCAGGGTAATCGCACCCGCCTGATTGGCAGGGAGAAGGGATACCACGGTGTGAATTTTGGTGGCATGTCCGTGGGTGGCATGTTGCCGAATCGAAAGGCCTTTAGTGCAAGCCTCATCCCGGGTGTCGATCATATTCGCCATACCCATGATCCTGAAAACAGCCGAAACAGCCGTGGGCAGCCCGAGTCTGGCGCACACTTTGCCGATGACCTGGAACGCGTCATTGCCCTGCACGACGGCAGTAACATTGCCGCGGTTATCGTTGAACCTGTTGCCGGCTCCGCCGGTGTGCTTCCACCCCCGGTGGGTTACCTGCAGAGACTGAGAGAAATCTGTGACAGGCATGGCATCCTGCTCATCTTTGATGAAGTTATCACAGGCTTTGGTCGTCTTGGGCATGCCTTTGCCACCGAACGCTTTGGCGTGATGCCGGATATGATCACGCTGGCAAAGGGACTCACAAACGGCGTGATTCCAATGGGCGCTGTACTGGTCAGGGATGAAATCTACGAAACATTCATGCAGGGGCCGGAGCACATGGCAGAAATGTTCCATGGTTACACCTATTCCGGTCACCCGGTGGCTGCGGCAGCCGGTATTGCCACCATGGACATTTATAAAAACGATGGTGCTTTTGAGCAGTCCCGTGCACTGGAACAGGCCTTTGAAGACATGCTGCATAGTTTTGACGATCACCCGGATGTAACTGACGTGAGAAATATCGGTTTAATGGGCGCCATGGATGTCAAGCCGGCAGCAGGTGGCGTTGGGGTACGCGGCATGGAAATCCACAAGAAGTGTTTCTGGGAAGAAGACCTCCTGGTCAGGACAACCGGTGACATCGTGGCTTTCTGCCCAATATTTGATTCCACCGTTGATGAACTGGAAAAAGGCTTTGCCAGCGTCAGGAAAGTAATCGACGCGACCAGCTAACAAGCTGGAAGTGGACATTTAAATTAAAGAATAGATCATGAATATTGCTGAAAACGTAAACATTGAAACAGGTACGGTGGTTGGTCATTTCATCAACGGTGAAGTGATTGATGACAGTAATCGTCCACAGCCGGTGACCAACCCGGCAACGGGAGAAGTCAGTCGCGAGGTGGCCATGGCATCTGCGGACACAGTGAGGCAGGCCATCGCTGCTGCCGAAGCCGCCTTCCCCGCCTGGCGTGATACGCCTCCTGTAAAGCGAGCGCAGGTTATGTTCCGCTACAAGCAGTTACTGGAAGAGCACGCGCAGGAAATTGTCGCACTGATTACCAATGAACATGGCAAGGTGCTGGATGATGCCATGGGTGAACTGGGTCGAGGCATCGAAGTGGTCGACTACGCCTGCGGTATTCCCCAGATGCTGAAAGGTGAACACGCAAAGAATGTCGGGCCCGCAATCGACAGCTGGTCAGAGCAACAACCCCTGGGAGTTGTTGC
Source organism: uncultured Enterobacteriaceae bacterium (assembly GCA_964639535.1). Classification (GTDB taxonomy): domain Bacteria; phylum Pseudomonadota; class Gammaproteobacteria; order Eutrophobiales; family Eutrophobiaceae; genus WLWS01. The sequence goes on from CAZXDV010000009.1 coordinate 15,791, forward strand.
TGGTATTACCCCGTTTAACTTCCCCGCCATGGTACCCATGTGGATGTTTCCCATGGCCATCGCCTGTGGCAATACCTTTATCCTCAAGCCCTCGGAAAAGGATCCCAGCGCACCGATGCTCATTGCCCAGTTGCTAAAGGAAGCCGGTCTGCCTGATGGCGTTTTTAACGTGGTAAATGGTGACAAGGAAGCCGTGGATACCCTGCTTGAAGATGACCGTGTAGAGGCGGTCAGTTTCGTTGGTTCAACACCCATTGCAGAATATATTTACACAAAGGGCACTGAAAAGGGCAAGCGTGTACAGGCTCTAGGTGGCGCAAAGAATCACGCCATCGTTATGCCCGATGCGGATATCGATAATGCCGTAAGCGCCCTGATCGGTGCGGCCTATGGTTCCTGTGGAGAGCGCTGCATGGCCATCTCGGTTGTAGTGTGTATCGGTGACGATACTGCGGACGCCGTATCAAGTGGCATCAGCAAGCAGCTCGAGACATTGCGCGTGGGTAACGGCAATGACAACAGTAATGATATGGGCCCGCTCGTGACAAAGCCTCATTTTGAAAAAGTCCGTGGCTATGTTGACCTCGGTGTTGAGGAAGGTGCAGACCTCGTTGTGGACGGACGCGCCCTGGTGGTAGAAGGTCACGAAAACGGTTTTTTCCTTGGCCCCTGCCTGTTTGACCGGGTAACCCCGAATATGCGTATTTACCAGGAAGAGATTTTCGGACCGGTACTATGCCTGGTGCGCGCCGAGTCTGAAGAACAGGCCATGCAGCTAATCGATGACCACGAATTTGGAAACGGCACCTGTATCTTCACCCGCGATGGTGAAGCCGCGCGTTATTTCAGTGACAAGATTAAGGTGGGTATGGTGGGCATCAATGTTCCCTTACCCGTTCCCGTAGCCTGCCACAGTTTTGGCGGCTGGAAGCGTTCACTGTTTGGCGATCTGTATGCCTATGGTCCCGATAGCGTACGATTTTATACACGCAGAAAAACGATTACACAGAGGTGGCCTTCCGGCGGCGTTCGCGAAAAAGCACAGTTTTCCTTTCCCAGTAACAACTAGCTTCGCGTCAGGCTACTACCACCATCCACCGAAATTACCTGGCCCGTCACGTATTCGGCGTCTCGGGCCAGGAACAACACCGCGTGGGCGATATCCGCTGGTTCTCCAATTCTTCCAAGGGGAGTGGCCGATAGAATTTTTTGTCTCGCCTCTTCGCTCTGCTCGGCCGCGTCCTCCGGCCACAGGATCGCACCCGGCGACACGCCGTTGACACGAATACCCGGAGCCAGTTCCCGCGCCAGTGAACGCGTCATTGCAAGCAGGCCGGACTTGCTGGCGCTGTAAGGGGTGTAGCCTGCTCTCGGTTTATCAGCAATGATGTCTACAATATTAACGATACTGCCGCCATTGGCCTGAAGAAATTTTGCCGCGTGCTGGCTTAAAAAAAACGGCGCTTTCAGGTTAGTGTCTATTAGATCATCCCACTCCTCGACGGTGGTAGCTGAAAATTCAGTCGGGTAAAAAGCCGAGGCATTGTTTACCAGGACCTGCAGTCCATCATGTCGAACTGCAAGCTTTTCAAATAATTTTTCCACTTCATCGATATTTCTCAGGTCAGCACGTAGCGTAAACGCGGAATCGTTGCGTAATTCATTCAGCTCCGCGCAGAGTAGTCCGGCGTCCTTTTCAGATTCACGATAATGAAGCGCGAGGTCATAGCCATTGGCATGCAGTAATCTTGAAATATCTGCGCCAATTCTGCGGGCAGAACCGGTAACAAGGGCAAGGGGCCTGGTTGCAGTGGAAGTCACGATCAGGATTCACTCAGTTTAAGTAAAATAAAAGCACCATAGCATGGCAAACTGCAATGTTCATGTTAGTATTTTGCAGGCAATCACAATTCAGAAGAAATGACCATGACGACATCACCGGGTAGGGTAGCCATCGTTGGTGCGGGACTGGCAGGTATTGCTGCTGCCAGGGTGTTTATCGATGACGGCTTTGACGTCACCGTGTATGAAAAGGAGCCGGACCTGGGCGGAGTCTGGACCGGCACCAGGGCCTACCCCGGGCTTCGAACAAATACGGCAAAAAAAGTATACCGATTTTCCGATCTTGCCTATCCCGATGAAGTAAAAGACTATCCCAGCGCCACCGACGTTCATGCCTATCTAAAGTCCTACGCTGAGAAATTTGGCGTCACCGGGAAAATCCAGTTCAACACCGAAATTACCCGGCTTGAAAGAAGCGAAACTGGTGGTAAGACGACATTCAACATCAGCACAAAAACCGTGGGTGATGATGCAAGCGAATCAACAGAACAATATGACTTTGCAGTGGTATGTAACGGGGTATTTTCCACTCCGAAAGTTCCGGAGATAGAGGGGCAGGAAAAATTCAGGGGAGAAGTACGTCATACCAGTGACTTTGTCGATGCCGATATCCCTGCGGGTAAACGCGTCATCGTCGTGGGTGCCGGCAAGTCGGCGCTCGACTGTGCCGGCTACGCCGCCACAACCGCAAGCCACTGCACACTCCTGTTCAGACGTACCCACTGGATGTTACCGCGCTATAATTTTGGTATCCCTACTGACTATCTCCTGCAGTCACGTTTTTCAGAATCATTCCTCAAGTATCACACCCTCAATACCCTCGACAAGTTCATGCATGGTATTGGAAAGCCACTGGCAAAATTATTCTGGAAGATGCAAATGCGCATGATGCGTGATGGTCTTAATATGCCTGACATCATGGTCCCAAAACATGATATGCCGACCGGCCTTGAAAGCCTGGGTATGGCGGATGAATTTTTCAAGCAGATTAATGAGGGGAATGTAGAGGCGAAGCAGTCAGGGATAAAATCATTCACGGAAAATGGCCTGTTGCTTGAAAATGGTGAGGAACTGGAGGCAGATCTCGTGGTTCTTGGCACAGGCTGGAACCAGGGTTTCGATTTTCTCAGTGACGAAATACAGGACATGGTTAAACGAGATGGAAAATTTCACCTTTATCGCCATATTTTGCCACCCGGGGAAAAACAACTGGGATTTATCGGCTATGCCTCGACATTTAACAACACCCTGACAGCCGAGGTCTCTGCACACTGGCTGTCCGGCGTGTTTCTCGGTGAAGTGCGGCTACCCGCTGATGAGTACATGGAAAAGGAAATCCAGCGCGTGCTGGCCTGGATCCAGGAATATACCTATCGCACAGCAGGTTATTTCCTGGGCCCGGTAAACATCCATTACATAGACGACCTGATGAATGATATGGGCCTGCAGGTGCAACGTGCAAACAACTTCCTGGCCGAGTACATGGGTACAAGCTGGCCGGACAAGTACGCAAGCATAAGACAGGAAAGGGAGCAGTTACGCCAGCAGGGTACTGCGCCGCGTAAATTTTATTTCAGTGCTGTACATGGCCTGTTGCTATTACTGGTGATATTGCTCCTGTTATAAAAACCCCTCAAAGCAATTCTATCCAGTGAACCACTGGAATATCACCGTGGGACAGGTGGGCCTGGCAGCCAACATTGGCTGTCACGATGACGTCCGGTTTGTCGCCGGACAATGCCACCAGTTTCCTTTCCCTGAGCTGCCTTGAAATCGTTCCCTGTAACAGGGAATAACTACCGGCAGAGCCGCAACAAAGATGCTTCTCTTCAGTTTGGCACAATTCGTAACCTGCCTTTTCCAGGATCTGTTCTATACAACCCGTGATGCCAAGCCCGTGCTGCATGGTACAGGGCGTGTGCACAGCCACTCGCCTGGCGCGCTCTTGCCCGGCAGGCATTCTATCCGCATTGGCAGCAATGACCTCAACGAGGTCGCGAGTAAGTTCGCTAACCCTGCGTGCTTTTGCTGCATATTTCTCATCACTGGCCAATAATCGGCCATACTCTTTTACCGTGACGCCGCATCCGCTGGCACTGACAATGATTGCCTCGATACCGTTTTCCACGTAAGGCCACCAGGCATCAATCAATCCCCTTGCCTGCTGCAGCCCTCGCTCCATGTCCGAGGTATGCATGGCCGCAGACCCGCAACAAAGATTTGCCTCGAGCTCGATAACTTCAATACCGACTTGGTCGAGGATATTTACCGCGTGCTGGTTTGTATTGGGTGTAAAAACGGGCTGCACGCAGCCTGCCAGTAGCAACATTTTCCTGTCATGCTTTCCCTGCCTTCGCCTGGTGATCTCCTGTCGTGGTGGAATTGCCTGTTGCAATCCCGACGGTAATACCCGGGCAACGAATTGGGCCATGGAAATGATGCCTTTAAAGAACGCACCACTGTTAATTAACCTCAATATTGTCCAGCGCTTGAGCCGTTCAAGGACAGGTCGTTGTAAGTCCTTTTCAATGGCTGGTCGGGCAATTTCCAGTAGTTGACTGTAATCAACCCCGGAAGGACAGGTCGTTTCACAGGCGCGACAGGTGAGGCAGCGATCCAGGTGTTTCAATATCTCGTCATTTGCCGGTGCACCTTCAAGATACTGTTTCACCTGGTAGATACGACCTCGTGGACCATCCAGTTCATCACCAAGTAACTGGTAGGTTGGGCAGGTGGCATTGCAGAAGCCACAGTGCACACATTTTCTCAGGATATCGTTAGCAAGTTGCCCTTCACCTGTACCGAGGAAGTCCTGATCGAGTTGGGTTTGCATTCGCTACATCCCCGGGTACATGCGATTTGGATTAAAAATAGCGTGAGGATCAAAACGGGATTTAACCTGTCGTTGTAATCCCAGCATGGCCTCGGGCAGGGTATGAAACTTGAGTACTCCCCTTGCATGATGGCGAAACGCGCACACGGTGCCATTCAGGGCATCAACCTGGGCGCGCAGCCGACTCATCTTTATCTCCCCGCAAAACCAGCGTTGTGCACCTCCCCATTCAAGCAGGCATGGCGCATCTATATCCAGGTGGGGTGAGGTGGCGGGCACTGCCACGCGAGTGATGGCTTTATCTTCTGAAAAAAAATCGTGCTGCTGAATTGCCAGCGCGCGCCAGTCCTGCTCCGATTTCTCACCGCCCAGTTGACTGGCAGCATGTTTCAGCCCTGCTTCAGAGCCGGATAAGCGAAGATGACTGCGACCATCACACCAGCTTGATGCAGACAGTGGCAGGGGCCGTGAAGCCAGGGTATTTATCCAGTGAGTATGATCGTTCGCAGCCTCATGCTCAAAGGAGAGCGTCATTTCTGTAGCTGGCATGGGTACGATACGTATCGACGCTTCGATAATCACACCGAGCGTGCCAAGTGCCCCGACCATGGAGCGGGATATATCAAAACCGGCAACATTCTTGATAACGCGCCCGCCAAAGTTGAGCACCTGCCCCCTGCCATCAATCATTTTCACACCAAGCAGGTAATCCCTCGGGCCACCAGAAAATGCTCTTCGAGGTCCTGCCAATCCACTGGCTATCATGCCGCCAATGGTGCTGTCTTCGGAATAACAGGGTGGCTCAAAGGCGAACATCTGCTGGTTCTGAGCAAGCAAGGCTTCAACTTCCTTCAACTTGCTTCCGGCGCGAAGGGTGATCACAAGTTCAGCGGGGTCATAATCAATGACCCCGGTATGTTCGGATACATTGATGGCATCCGCCTCGCTTTGCTCACCATAAAATGCCTTGCTGTCACCACCGACAATACGCAGGGGGTGCTTTTTCTCTATCGCTTCCTGCACCTGTGTCACCAGGTCAGCCTCGATATTTGAATCCTCGAGCATAACGCCTAGAAACGGTCCAGTTCCGGAAAAGCTAATTCACCGTCATGAACATGCATGCCATTGAACTCTGCACACCTGGCCAATGTTGGGATGGCTTTCCCGGGGTTCAGGATCCCTTTCTCATCAAAGCAGTTTCGTAATTCGTGGAATCGCTCTCGCTCAGCGTCAGAAAACTGCACGCACATCTCGCCAAGTTTTTCGACACCCACGCCGTGTTCCCCGGTAATCGTGCCACCGTGATAAATGCAAAGTTGCAGGATCTTGCTGCCCAGTTCTTCCGTACGCTCAAGCTCTCCTGCCTTGTTGGCATCGTACAAAATCAAGGGGTGCAGGTTGCCATCGCCGGCATGGAATACATTTGCCACGGGCAGGCCGTAGCTGGCAGACAACTTTCGAATCCCTGATAACACTGTCGCCAGTTTTTTCCTTGGAATGGTACCGTCGATACAATAATAGTCGGGAGAGAGACGGCCTACCGCCGGGAACGCCGCCTTGCGACCGGACCAGAACAGCATCCGCTCGGCGTCATCCTTCGCAACGCGAGTTTCTACTGCACCACCGTCCACGAGCACCTTTTGTACCTCCTCGACCTGGGACTCAACTTCTTCTTCCGTACCATCCAGTTCACAAATCAGGATCGCTTCCGCGTCCACCGGGTAACCCGCTTGAACAAAATCTTCGGCGGCGCGTATGGCGGGGTTGTCCATCATCTCGATACCGGCAGGGATGATTCCACTGGCAATAATCGCGGCGACGCTGTCACCGGCCAGGTCCACGGAGTCAAACACGCCCATCAGGGCTTTTGCACTGGTCGGAATCGGTAGCAACTTGACGGTGACTTCGACGACAATTCCTAGCATACCCTCTGAGCCAACCAGCAAGGGAAGAAGATCATAACCGTGCTGTTGCATGGAACGCTGATCGATCTCCATGAGTTCGCCGTCGCTCGCCACATATTTCAGTGCAAGCACATTATGCAGGGTGAGCCCATACTTCAGGCAATGCACACCGCCGGCATTCTCGGCCACGTTACCACCGATAGAACAGGCAATCTGCGAGGAAGGGTCCGGTGCATAGTACAGTCCATGCTGGCGCACGGCCTCGGAAATAGACAGGTTTTGCACCCCGGCTTCAAGCACTGCACTGCGGGCAAGGGGGTCTATTTTTAAAATGCGACTCATCCTGGCCAGGCTTAACACAACCCCATCCTCGTGAGGCAAGGCGCCACCCGACAGGCTTGTACCGGCACCACGACCAACAACAGGAACCTCTTTTTCATGGCAAATACGCATGATCTTCTGAACCTGCTCTGTTGTTGAAGGCAGGAGAACCAGCAGGGGTTGCTGGCGATAGGCACTCAGGCCATCGCACTCATAGGTCGCAAGGGATGTCGGCTGGTCAATGACACTCTCATCATCAAGAAATTCACGAAACTGCTCGGCCAGTTGTTGACGATGAGTATCCACTATCCTGAACCTGCGAATATTCTAGATGAGGTAGCCACCGTCGACGGTGATACAGGTACCCGTGGCAAACGCGGAAGCGTCGGAGGCAAGATAGAGCACCGCGCCAGCCATTTCTGAAGGCTGCGCGTAACGCCTGAGCGGTATTTGCTTTAACCATGTCTCAAGCACCTGCTCATTACCGGTCAGCGCACTTGCAAACTTCGTTTCGGTCAGGCCCGGTAATAGCGCATTAACGCGAATATTGTCGGGGCCACACTCCAGCGCAAATGCCTTGGTCATACCAATGATGGCGCTCTTGGTGATAGAGTAAATGCCCTGCTTGTCTCCCGGCCTGACACCATTGACGGAAGCGACATTGACGATACTGCCACCCTCTTCACCCATGATCCTGCAGGCACTGGAGGTCATGTAAAAATATCCGCGTATATTTACATCTACCGTCTTTTGAAAAGCCGACGGCTCCGTGTCAACGATGTGTCCGTAATAGGGATTCGCAGCTGCATTATTTACCAGTATATCCAGGCGTCCATGCTCCTTTTTAATGTACTGGTAAATTTTTTCGATTTGCTCAAGCTCTCCGATGTGACAGGCAAAAGCGGATGCCATTCCACCATTTTCACGAATAGATTCTGCCACTTTTTCACAGGCATCAATTTTCCTGCTGGAGACGATGACATGTGCACCCTGCTCCGCAAGTAACCTGGCGATTTCCTCTCCAATCCCGCGACTCGCACCGGTTACCAGCGCAAGCTTGCCCGACAAATCAAATAGCGAAGTAGTCATGGTCTATATTCCCGCCTTCTTATTAAATTAAACCGATATATTCTAACCCGATTCAGTAAGTAACTCAGGTGCAAGGCAGGCCAGGGTCTCTCGTAACACATCATCTTTCAGCGCAGTATTAAATATTTCCGGCCTGGTAACTGTAAATTTTCCATTGTTGATCGTGAGATAGGCCTGTGCCGAAGCCGCTTCAATAAACTCGATTGTCTTGAAGGCTTTTACACATTGCCTTATGAACTGCAGGTTCCTTGCAACAACCAGCTCTTCGGGCGACGCGTGCACCTTGTCCGGGCCATTTGCCAGTTCATTGATTCGCTGGTATCGCTCGATGTTAACCAGGGGTTCTACCTGGTACACCTGCAACAGGTCCTGGCTACCCCGCGCTACAAGCGAGGGATAGGTTCCCTTTGGCACACTGTTATCGAGAAATTCAAACCTGTATTTCGGCCTCGATTTACCAATGTACTTGAACAGGAGTTTTGGCATACCGACGTAGGCTTCAACGCAATGCCCAAGGAAATCGTCAACAGCCTTGTAGCGACCCCGTTCCAGTCCACGCAACCAGCCCCGCTCAACCGTCGCTTCCGGTGGCGTGATAATAAAGTACATGTACATGGTATCGATGTGCCTGACGTAGGTGTCCTGCAAAACACGACCAACTTTTTCACTATCAAAGCTGTCAAAGCGAAAACGATCCACCATGAGGTGTGGAAGTGCCTGTCTTTGCTCAGCCTTGTCTCGAATATAGCGGTCCAGCTTGTCATCAATGACGTTGACTTCCTTGCTGCTGAGCCTGCCGGCATACTTGTAGGCCTCGCCAAGCCCATCATAGTCAATCAGTAGCCTGCGCCATATATCCGGGCTGATGGTGCCATAGGCATTACTGCTGATACCGAGTTCAACCATCAGCTCCCGCAGGCGGGGACGCAGTGAACTTTTCCCTGCCGCAGACGCTCCTTTCAGGCTGAACAGTATGGGATTCTTCGCATCGGGAATGAGCTGGTAGGCTTCTCCAGCAACGGCTTCATCAATCACCTGCCCTACGGCCTCACGAATATCATGGCTTGCCAGGTAGTTGAGGGCGTGGTTGCTGCATACTTCTTCCAGTAGACGGGGATCGCGGCCAATGTAACCTCTCTTTGCCACCAGGGAGCCCAGAACCCGGTAAAGGCTTCTATAAACCGCCACGTCAAGTGCATCACTTGCTTCAAGACCCTGCTGCTTGAAGCGATTTATGCGTTCAATTTCCGCGGCCTCGCGATCAAGTGGATCCACTTTTCGCTTTTCCTTTTTCCCGCCAAGCAGGCGTGATAAAAGTGAAGCCCTTTGACTCGCCATTCCTTCATCGACCTGCAGAAGGCATGCAATTTCTTCCCTAACAACCTGCTCGACCTGGAGCTTTCTTTGCTGATATTGCGCGTCGATATCTTCAAGTCGTGGTGCCAGGTACTTTTCAAGGATGCAGTTGGCGACACGCCGAAAATTGATACCGAGATCCTCTTCCTTTTCACCCTCCATGATGACGATGTCAGCGGTAACGCGAACAATCACTTCGTGCAGGACAAGTCGCGATGGTCTGAAACATACAAGTTCCTCCACCGGCACACCGGTCATGCTGGAAAGATCTGTTATTTCGCTATAACGACTGCTTACATTGGCAGGATCGTGAATGGTTTCCAGTTCCCGGTATTCCGGGGGAATCGTTGAGAGAATTCCCGGGTTCCAGGCGGAAAAATCGTGTAAAGCCGTGTCATTACTGGCAACCATTCAACAAATTGTAACTGATGCCAGTCGGAAGTGCCTGTTGTTACAGGCGATATTGACTCAGTGAAGCATTCCCCTGTCGCAAATGAAATCGATAACCTCGCCAAGTCCATCTTTTTCTTTCAGGTTGGTGAAAATAAAGGGTCTTTCACCGCGCATTTTTCTTGCATCACGCTCCATGACCTCAAGCGAGGCGCCAACCATGGGAGCCAGGTCAATCTTGTTAATGATCAGGATGTCAGACTTTGTGATTCCCGGGCCGCCTTTTCGCGGGATCTTGTCGCCAGCTGCCACGTCAATAACATATATAGTCAGGTCAGATAACTCCGGGCTAAAGGTCGCACTAAGGTTGTCCCCGCCACTTTCGATGAGGACAAAATCAAGACCGGGAAACTTGTTAATCAGCTGTTCCACGGCATTGATATTCATCGATGCATCTTCGCGAATCGCTGTATGGGGGCAACCCCCGGTTTCAACACCCATGATGCGTTCCGACTCCAGCGCTTCGTGGCGAATCAGGAACTCCTGGTCCTCGCGAGTGTAAATATCATTGGTCACCACGGCGATCTCATAATCATCCCGCATGGATTTGCATAAAGCATTTAACAGGGCCGTTTTACCCGAACCCACTGGCCCGCCTACTCCGATACGCAATACCTGCTTTGTCATCTTGCCCTCTCTTTAAGATTGAAATAATCGACTGTATTGATTTTCATGCATGGCACTGCCAAGCGCCAGTCCCGGCAGGCTTCCTTCAATTTGATCGTCCTCAAGATCCAGCCCGGTAGCCACGCATTGCTCGATAACCGGTATCAGTTCACCAAGAATACGCTGCCCGTCTGTCTGGCCCAGGGGTACCAGCTTGATGGCTGCTGCTACCTGGTTTTCCAGCCACGACCAGCAGTAAGCATAGCCGCACCCCTTCAAAGGGATATTCCAGTGATGGGCGGCCAGTGAAAAACTCAGTGCGAGCGAGGCTGAATCGTTATGCATGCAGTCATCAGCGGCATCCTTGCCCAGGTCTCTCAGGAGTCGCGCAAGAGAGATACCTGTCTGGCGGTCCTCCTTGCGCAATTCACTTGTCTCGCGACAGGCCAGCAGGTAGCGGCTCCAGTTGAGCGCTGCTTTGCAATCCGCCAACTCCCACGCATGCCACATGCGCGACAGGAGGGGAATATCCAGCCTGGCAAGACCATTAAGCATCACGCCTTCAAGCCACGCCTCAGCCTCATCGAAATTTTTTATCCAGCCGGCTTCGCAGGCATGCTCAAGTCCCTGGGAATAGGAGTATGAACCGATTGGAAGGCTGGGGCTGGCAAGCCTGACCAGCTGTAGCAGCGCGTGATTGTTCAGCATTTGTTGCATGCCTTTTTAGTGGTGATGGTGGGCGGAATACGCGCCGGATTCCGGTTCAAAAGGTGCCTGCTCGTGGATGATTTCGAGACCGAGGCCGATCACCATCTCGTCCAGTACGTGATCTTCCAGGTAACGCACCCAGTCATGTCCTATTTGCAGGGCCACGTGTCGGTTACCCAGGTGATAGCAGGCCCTGGAAAGCTGGTGCTGATCGCTACAGCGTGCGGTGGAAACGCTCTCTGCCGCAGCGGCAATCCTGACAATGATGCCGTCTTCACTTTTTAGAAGGTCGCCGCCGCGCAGGATGTCACCCCGTGGAAGAAAAAGCCCAACTTCCCTGCCATCATCAAGAACCGTTTTCAAGCGTGCCCGCTGGCGATCTTCAAAGGGCAACTCGAGGCTGGCTTCATGTTCCAGGCTGTCATTAATTTTCTCAACAAGTTTCAGCATGGCAAAAATTTTCAATATTTAAAAAAGAAAATAACGTTGTGCCAGTGGTAATACCTCGGCAGGCTCACAGGTGAGTATTTCCCCATCGGCCTTCACCACGTAAGTCTGGGGGTCAACATCAACCACCGGCATATAGTCATTCAGTTTCATGTCTGTTTTCCTGATACCCCTGACATTCTCAGCAACTGCAATTTTTGAGCGGAGCCCGATTTTTCCCGGTAGTCCATCGTCGGCAGCCGCCCGGGAAATAAAAGTGACGCTGGTTTCTTCCATGGCACCACCAAGCGCACCAAACATGTGACGATAATGCACTGGCTGTGGTGTCGGAATCGAGGCATTGGGATCACCCATGGGCGCCGCTGCAATAAACCCACCCTTTATGATGAGAGATGGCTTGGCGCCAAAAAACGCCGGCTTCCACAACACCAGGTCAGCCAGTTTACCCTTCTCTATAGAACCCACCTCACTGGCAATGCCATGGGTTAGTGCCGGGTTGATGGTGTACTTGGCAATGTAGCGCTTTGCCCGTTGATTGTCGTTGCGATCGCTATCCTCTGCCAACGGCCCTCTTTGTACCTTCATCTTGTGGGCTGTCTGCCATGTTCGTGTGACCACTTCTCCGACGCGCCCCATGGCCTGGGAATCAGAAGCGATCATGCTAAAAGCACCCAGGTCGTGCAGGATATCTTCCGCCGCAATCGTTTCCTTTCTTATGCGCGACTCGGCAAAGGCAACATCCTCGGGGATCTTTGAATCAAGGTGATGACACACCATTAGCATGTCCAGGTGCTCATCCACTGTATTGATGGTGTACGGGCGCGTTGGATTGGTGCTGGATGGCAATACGTTGGGAAGACCACATACCTTGATAATGTCGGGAGCATGGCCGCCACCTGCACCTTCGGTGTGGTAGGTATGTATTGCACGGTCTTTAAATGCTGCGACAGTATCTTCA
>CAZXDV010000010.1:0-28001 GCA_964639535.1 uncultured Enterobacteriaceae bacterium
GGTTCCCATCCACGCGCCGAGCCCGATGACCTTGGCACCGGCTTGCAGGGTGAACGCGTTGACAAGGCCGACACCCATGGCTTCAAGTGCAGCTGCGCCGGTTAACCAGGTAGCCAGCGCGCCCCAGCGAAACCAAAGCAAGGCCTTGGGGGCGACATACTTGTTAATCGCCGCGGGCCCTGGTCCGTCACTGTCTGCAGTGGCCGCAGCAACCGCGGGTACCTGTACAAAGTTGAAGTAATACAGCAGGCCGATCCAGATCACGCCCGCAAAAACATGCAGCCAGACCACGGTGGACCAAAGATTGAAAGCACCGCTTCCCATTAATGCCACTATGACTATCGCAGTGACAAAACCGAGAATCAGGGTACCGCTGATTGATTTGAGTGGATTCATAACTCCCGCCCCTTTTATGTTTGGTTATTCAGAATGAGCAATGCCGCGGCATTATACTGATTTGGAGTGCGTTTTTCACGCAATTGCCGATTCACCGCGTTATTTACCCGTGTCTTAATTTTCTTCATTCCTCGTCAGCCATGCAGCAATTCATTTACTCGGCTACGGCAGTTGAGGTATACTAATACCTTACTAATTTACTCAAGTATTGTTACACGTATTAATAGAGGTTTTCAAGATGGATGTAATTGAACAGATCAAAACCACGATTGCCGAAAATCCGGTCCTGCTTTTTATGAAGGGTTCACCTGATTTTCCACAGTGCGGCTTTTCTATGAAAACCGCAGAGGCCCTGAAGGCCTGTAACACGGAATTCAGCTACGTGGATGTACTGGCTAACCAGGATGTCCGTGCTAACCTGCCAAAAGTTTCCAACTGGCCAACATTCCCGCAGGTATTTATTAACGGAGAACTGGTCGGCGGTTGCGATATTGTTCTCGATCTTTACCAGAAAGGCGAGTTACAGAACATGCTGGAAAAAGTGGGCAAAGCCGAAGACAGCTAGTTCTTCGTTCTGCCCTGCTCCATGAGGGTCCACAGGCTTGGTTTACCGGAACTACTTTCGATTGTTTCCAGGCGTTGCCTGTGGGCTTCCATTTCTGCCGGGGATGGTTTGATGACTCTCAGCCCAGGTCGTTCAGCACTGAGCTTGTAATTCGATTCACTCATCGTTCCCTGCTTCTTTTCCTCTTCGTCCAGGGATAGATGTGTTTGCCCACCTGTCATGGCCAGGTATACGTCCAGCAGGATTTCCGCATCCAGCAGGGCGCCGTGCAGGTCCCTGCCAGAATTATCTACTTCATAACGTGCACACAGGGCATCAAGGCTGTTCTTCTGCCCGGGGTGCATCTCCCGCGCCATCACGAGGGTGTCCAGCACTCGGCAATAATTTCCCATGTTGCCCCACTCTTTTCCAAGACGTGAAAATTCAGCATCGATAAACGCCACGTCAAACGGGGCATTATGGATAATGACTTCACTGTCTCGGATAAAATCTATTAATTCCTGGGCCACCTCAGAGAAAAGTGGTTTATCAGCCAGGAATTCATTGCTCAGCCCGTGAACTTCAAACGCACCTTCATCAACTTCTCTTTCAGGATTGAGATAACGATGCATGGTTTTGCCTTTTCGACGATTAATGACCTCAACACAGCCTATCTCTACGATCCTGTGCCCGCTGCCGGGTTCGAGCCCCGTAGTTTCAGTATCCAGTACAACCTGCCTGTTCATTTTAATATTTCAATTACTCACGCCAGTTGGTGATGCGATGATAATAACAAGCACATGAACTAGTCCTGCAACATTTCGTCTATTGCCATGTTGGCAAGAGAATCTGCGCGTTCGTTTTCCGGGTGTCCGCTATGTCCTTTCACCCAGGCCCACTGGATTTCGTGCTGCCTCGCCAGCATGTCCAGTTCCTGCCACAGCTCAACGTTCTTGACCGGCTTTTTTGCCGACGTTTTCCAGTTATTTTTTTTCCAACCTTCTATCCAGCGGGTGATCCCGTTTTTAACATACTCAGAGTCAGTGGTCAGGCGCACACGGCAGGGTTTGGTCAGTGCCTTGAGCGCCTCAATTGCAGCCTGCAGCTCCATACGATTGTTGGTGGTATCAGGAACAGCTCCGTTTAACTCTTTCTCTGCGTCGGCGAATCTTAACAAAGCACCCCATCCTCCCGGCCCGGGATTACCCCGACACGCACCATCGGTAAAAATTTCAACGATTCCTGCCATTTTCAGCTAGTCGTTCCTGGTTCAAGTACACCGGATGCTATGAGCTTTCTTCTCTTGTGCCATCTAGTTTTTATCGGGGTAAGAGATATCACTCTTTTCTTCGCCAGTATGACATAAGTTCCACAAAATACCGGGCCAAACCATTTCCCGATTTTCTCGAGAAATGAAAGCCGTTGCATCATCGTGGCATTTTTAAGTGGTGGACGGTAAAAAATCCTGTGATATTCAACAAGCTCAAAATCCAGCAGTGATAACCAGTCCCTGATCCTGGTAAAGCTGTACATGTGACCGCTCCAGGGCTTTTGTTCACGCCAGAATAATGCCAGTCGCCAGGCTCCCCACAAACTCCATGGATTAAGGCAGGTCATTAGCAAGTGGCCTTCACCAATCAATATCCTTTCTACTTCTCTCAGCAATTTATGTGGATTATCTGCAAACTCCAGCACGTGAGGTAAGACAACCACGTCGACACTATCTGAAGCTACCGCCACTGACTGTTCGTCTCCAATAAAGCTGCAGACGTAATTCCCCCCGGCAGGAGCGGAAAACTGCATTTTTACCTGGTGCGCAATGTTGCTGGCAGCGAGGAAATCCGTGCTGCCCGAGTCTCCAAGCTGGATGATGTGATAGCCGAAAAGTTTTGGCAGTATCCTGGAGATAACTGTTAATTCCTGCTGGTTGAGGTAGCAACCCGGTGGGGTATCAAGCCATTCCCCTGCATTTTCCTGCTGATCAGTCATCGGGTGTACTCAACGGCATGTTGGACGATACTTGTCTGGCCACCTTATATGCTCCAATTAATTCGATTCGCACACAGGCCGCTTTAATCTTGCCACAATCATGGCCGGTTTTTTACATATTCTTTACGCATAATTGATTAATTCGAGCTTATTCACTGTTTTTTTTATGATTTCCGGCGAAAAAACTTGACCCCTTGCAAACTCATCCCTAGCATTGCGCCATGCTGAAAACGCATGCGACTATAATAATAATTTTCCTAGCCTTGTCCGCCTGTAGCACTACCGGCGGCTATTCGCACAAGCCTCCAACAACGGCATCAGTCCCGGCCAAAGAAATAGCGGTGCCTGAAGCGCAGAGCGAAGCGCCTGTCGCTGCCGCGCCGGCCAGCGAAGCCGGTCCGGAAACTGAAGCAGTTGCCCTGGCTACGCCTGCAACAGGCACGGATGACCTTTGGCAGAGGATTCACTCTCAGTTTGTACTCGACCGTAATATGCAACGGTCCAGCGTCAAGGCAAAGCTCGCCTGGTATGCAAGACACCAGGACTACATAGACCGGGTGGTGGAAAGGGCCAGGCCCTACCTCTTCCATATTGTTTCAAAGCTTGAAGCGCGCAACATGCCACTTGAGCTTGCCCTGCTGCCCGTCGTTGAAAGTGCCTATCATCCGTTCGCCTATTCGCGCAGTCATGCCTCCGGAATCTGGCAGTTTATTCCCGGCACCGGCAGGAATTACGGATTAAAGCAAAATTGGTGGTACGACGGCCGGCGGGACATTGTCGCGGCAACTGACGCGGCGCTGAATTACCTGGACAAGCTTCACAAGGAATTCGACGGAAACTGGCTGCATGCACTCGCTGCCTACAACACGGGTGAGCGCAACGTAGCTCGGTCAATTGCCCGCAATAAGGCACAGGGCAAACCGATCGATTTCTGGTCACTTCGACTTCCACGCGAAACACGGGGGTATGTCCCCAGCCTGCTTGCTGTAGCAGAACTACTGGCAAATTCGGAAAAACATAAAGTCAGTTGGCAAAAGATTAACAACCAGCCCTATTTCGAAATTGTCGCCGTGGACAAGCAGCTTGACCTGGCACTTGCCGCGCAGTTGGCCGAGTTGAGCATGGATGAGATCTATACGTTAAATCCGGGTTTTAACAGGTGGGCAACTGATCCCGATGGCCCACACAGGTTACTTATCCCCGTTGAAAAGTCGAGTGGTTTCCTGGACAAGTTGAGGAACGTACCGGAGGAAGAACGTATCTCCTGGAAAAGGCATGTAATCAAGAGAGGTGAAAGCCTGGGCTTAATTGCAAACAAGTACCACACAAGCGTTTCCGCCTTGAAACAGACCAACAATTTACGAAGCAGTCTTATCAGGGAAGGTCGTTCACTTTTAATACCCAGCTCCAAGCAGCCACTCAAGTTCTATACTCTCAGTGCTGATTCCCGGCGTTTTCGAGGCCTTAAGAAAACACCTGACGGCAAAGCTCACGTGTACAAGGTTCGAAGAGGTGACACGCTCTGGGACATAGGCAAATCATACGGCGTGAGCGTGAAAGAGCTGTGCGCCTGGAATGGCCTTAACGCGCGAAGTATCATTCGCCCCGGTAAGAAATTGACGCTTTACCTTGCCTCTACTGAGGACAAGACCCCGAAAGCTGTACCCGCCACTTTCCAGGAATCCGGAAAGACCAGCTACATTGTGCGAAAAGGCGACTCACTGTGGCTCATCGCTCGCCGCTTTGACACGAGTGTGAAAGAGTTAAGACGGCTGAATAAACTGGGTAAAAGTGGTTACTTGAGACCTGGGCAACAACTTATTATCCAGGGCAAGCCCAATAAAGTCACAGGTGTCTGAGCTTTCCCAGGCATTTTTCCTTGCTAACACCCAATCAATTCGCCTGTAAAACCACTACAGGCTAAAATGGCTTGATGACGGGACTGGTCAAGTTACTACTGAGATGCTTGCTACGCCTCCTTTATCGCGTGGAGGTGAGTGGTATGGAGAACTATCACAAGACCGGTGAGCGCGCGCTCATCGTCGCTAATCATACATCTCTCCTGGACGGAATCCTGTTATATGCATGGCTGCCCGATACTCCAACATTTGCTATCAATACCCAGGTTGCAGCCCAGGGAAGTTTCAAGCCATTTCTCAAGTTTGTTGATCTATTCGTGATGGACCCGAATAGTCCCCTGTCGATCAAATCGATGATCAAGTTCATCAAGGGAAATCGAAAGGCAGTAATTTTCCCGGAAGGCAGGATCACGGTGACAGGTTCACTGATGAAAGTCTACGAGGGGCCAGCCCTTGTCGCTGACAAGGCCGAAGCGATGATCTTGCCCATTGCTATTGATGGCTGCCAGTTCAGCCCGTTTTCCTACATGAAAGGAAAATTAAACGTAGTTACCTTTCCTCGAATCACAATAAGAGTCCTGGAGCCGCAGTCCATCAATGTAAGCCCGGAGATCCAGGGACATGCACGCAGAAAAGCCGCTGCTGCCATGTTGCAAAGAATCATGTACGGCATAATCTACGCATCCTATGATCACCGTCAAACTGTGTTTGGCGCTATCCTCGAAGCGGCCAGGAGACATGGTTACGGAAAAGTCGTACTCGAAGATATTAACAGGGAGCCACTCAATTACAGGCAGATCCTGACCAGGGTTTTTGTACTTGCCGGAGTGATAGAAAAAAAAACCACTCCCGGTGAGCATGTTGGATTGTTACTTCCAAATGTTAATGGAGCGGTGATCACTTACCTGTCAATGCAGTTTCTAAACAGGGTCCCTGCTGTGTTGAACTACAGCGCCGGGACCCAGGTCTTGCTGAGCGCCTGTGAGACTGCTGCGATTTCGACAATATACAGTTCAAGAAAATTTGTTGAAAACGCCGGACTCGAACAAACGATCGGTGCTCTCGAGGAGAAGATAAACGTCATTTACCTCGAAGACCTGAGGCCGGGTATATCGTTATTTTCAAAGCTCATGTCGCTAGCCAGGTCGTATTACCCCGGGGCGTATTACAAACGACATTGCAGAGGTGTCACACCCGATGCAGCCTGCACAATCCTGTTTACCTCCGGATCAGAGGGCACTCCAAAGGGTGTTGTACTCTCACACGCCAACCTGCTGTCAAACTATGCCCAGGGAAAATGCTACATTGACCTTTCACCTACCGACTTGATGTTCAGTTGCCTGCCACTGTTTCATAGTTTTGGTTTAAATGTAGGTTGCCTGATGCCCTTGCTTGCCGGAAGCAAGATATTTTTATACCTGACGCCCTTGCACTATCGTGTTATCCCGGAACTGGTCTACGAACTCGGAGCAACAATTTTTTTCGCTGCAAATACCTTCCTGCAAGGCTACGCGAGACATGCCCACCCGTATGATTTTATGAGTGTACGATATGTATTTGCTGGTGCCGAGAAGCTACGTGATGACACGCAAAAACTCTGGAATGAAAAGTTTGGAATACGCATCCTCCAGGGCTATGGTGTGACCGAAGCGAGCCCGGTGGTGGCAGCCAATACGCCCATGATTAGCAAGCCGGGCTCAGTTGGTCACCTGATACCGGGTATGGAGGCTCGCATAGAGAAAGTAGAAGGCATCGACGACGGCGGAAAGCTGTTAATCAAAGGACCAAACGTTATGCTAGGTTACCTGCTGCACGACGGCGATGGACAGTTGCATCCCCCCGATGCGCATGACGGCTCAGGCTGGTATGACACCGGTGACATCGCAAAGATCGATGACGAAGGATTCATTTTCATTCAGGGCCGTGCAAAGCGATTTGCAAAAATTGGTGGGGAGATGGTCTCCTTGCTTGCTGTCGAAGAACTGGCCATGCAAACATGGCCGGATGCTATTCATGCCGCTGTCAATCTACCTGATGAACGCAAGGGTGAAAAAATAGTACTGGTGACGAACCACCAGGAAGCTACAAGAAAACAAATGCAGGAAACTGCCAGGGCACTGAAAATTGGCGAACTGTTTATCCCTCGCAAAGTGCTGCTCGCCGAAGAACTGCCGATATTGTCGACTGGAAAAATAGACTACGTGTCACTGACAGAACTCGCTCTTGCCGAAGAAGAGGACGGAAGCGGCTGGATATCTAAACTGGCCAGCCTGGTATCCCGTCCCACCAGTGAAAACGAAAAAGATTTAAAGCAATAGACGAGCCTGGAGAAAAAATAGCCCCCGTTTTGCATTTTGGCAGGCCGCGGGCTTGGCTAAAAGATCAGGCTAGTGTTCGTCCCGGGTTAATGGAACAAACCCAACCGGGAGCACGTCGGTGCGACTCATTTTACCCCTCTTGTTCTTGTGCCATACCTGCAGGGTTTGTACAGCGCTTTGCTTGCCCACCGGAATTACCAGTCTTCCCCCGGGTTTGAGTTGCTCAAGCAAGGCCTCCGGAACTGTCTCGGGGGCGGCGGTCACAATTATTGCGTCAAACGGAGCGTGTTCTTTCCAACCATGATAGCCATCACCAATTCGCGTGGATATATTGAGGTACCCGAGTCGCTGTAAAGTTGAACTGGCCCGTTGACCGAGCTCCTCGATAATCTCAACGGTGTAGACATACCTGGCCAATTCTGCAAGCACAGCTGCCTGGTAGCCCGAGCCGGTGCCTACTTCGAGGACGATAGAGTCCTTATCAAGACCAGCCAGGGCCGTCATTAGAGCGACGATAAAGGGTTGTGAAATGGTCTGCCCAATGCCGATCGGTAAGGGCTGGTCCCTGTAGGAATACTCGCGCATATTCTCTGGCACAAACTCGTGACGCGGCACGCGGCCCATGGCCTTCAAAACTGCAGGCTCCAGGTCCTTAATGCCGGTATAGTCCGAAGTCTGTCGTGTTGTTTCCACGATGATCTGGACCATCGACTGCCTGTCCGCGTCGAAATCCTGGGCAAAGCTATTCGCAGCCAATGCCAGGGAAAGGAGTAGGAACTTTATATTAAAAAGCTTCATTTATTCAGGTGCAGCAATCAACAATCCAGTGATAATGCCATAATCTGGCTGAGCTGGCACAGCGGCCTGTCACTCTCCCCCGCCCACTGGTTAAAACAGCCCTGCAGGTACTCCCTGTCTGCAATACTTCGTCCACTGCCTTCGTACACTCCCCAGTAACCCAGGGCCTTTAATACATCATTAGTGAGCAAAAAGGTGTCCTTACCAACCATGCGTAAGAAATAAGGCGCTGAATTTCCACCAAGCTGGGTAAAATTCATCCTCAACTTGCGCCATAAACTAACAATATTCGAACTGCGCCAGTCTGCTAGAAATGCTCCAAAACCCGCGTTCTCATCTTGCATATCGTGCATGACCTGGGCATTTTCTCTCACTGCACGCAACTTCCCCCAGTGCCTTATTAAGCCCCGGTCCTGCATTAATCGATCAAGGTCGTCATCGCTCATCATTCTCACCGACCCGGGTTCAAAACCGTCAAATACTTTTTCAAAGTGAGGCCATTTCTTGTCAACCATGCTGTGCCTGAGACCTGCTCGAAAAATTCTTCGAGACATAGTTGAAAGAAAATAGGCATTCGTCAACTTCGCCAGCTGTTGACCCGTTAACGGTGTTTGCAGGCGGGACTCGAGCGTGTCTTTGCCCCTGACCATCACCGCAGCATCATAAATTTCTCCAAAACTCACCATTTTTGTTTATTATCCAATCCTGAAAAAGAGAAAACTCCTGGCCTGAAGGGCAAACATTCGACATTGCAGCAGGCACTTATCGTTCCAGCCTAATATCATGGATAAACTGAAAGAAAGTATAAGAAACGTACCTGATTTTCCAAAGCCCGGCATTCAATTTAAAGACATTACGCCACTATTAAAGAGTCCCGGATTACTCGAACAGGCCACAAGATCATTGGTTCAGCCTTTCCTGGAACACGACATAACGGCCGTTGCAGGCATGGAGGCCAGGGGGTTTATTTTTGGAAGCTTGTGTGCCCGTGAGCTTGGAGTTTCGTTTATTCCCCTGAGAAAACCCGGGAAACTCCCCTACGAAAGTGAGTCTGTCTCCTACGAACTCGAGTATGGTGAGGCGGAGCTCGAGATACATGCCGATGCGCTAAGTAGTAATGACCGGGTATTGCTGGTTGATGATTTGATCGCGACCGGCGGCACGGCCCTGGCAAGTTGTGCACTGGTAGAAAAACTGGGTGCCACGGTTGCAGGTTGCGCCTTCCTGGTAGAACTGGATGAACTTAATGGAAAAGAGCTGCTTGCTAACTACGAGTTTCATTCCGTGATCCATTTTTGAGCTCCATGTCGAACACGTTTCGCCGGCCATGACCGGTAAGTCTCCCCTACCATTCATTAAACAGGTCATCGTGCTCAAGTACTTTCTACTACTGGGTTGCCTTGTCACTGTCTTTTCGACAGCAACCTTGAAAGCTGAAGATTACCCCGATGCAGGGACAGTGTTTTCGACGGGCTCTGCTCTCTACGAGGATGGAGAGTTCCTCCAGGCTCTACCGCATTTGAAACAGGCTGCTGAACTTGCGCCGACTAACTCCGTCTATCAACATATGCTGGGAAAGTGTTACGGGAGGATCGCGGAACACGGTAGCTGGCTGACTGCGCTACGTTACGTGAACAAGACCCGTCAGCAATTTGAACTGGCTGTAAAACTGGACGAGGCAAACTACCCGGCATGGCGTGACCTGGAAGAGTTTTACAGGCGAGCCCCCTCGTTTTTCGGAGGAAACAAGAAAAGAGCCCTTGAAATCAGGAAGATGCTGGAGAAAAAAAGTGACAATCCGTCACCTTCCCCGGCCTTTCAGAGCGATGGCATCACATCGCCGTGAATTTTTTCAATTTGCTGGTTATTATATCGCTAACAAGCGGATATACTTGGCATTTTCCTTGAAGCGGCGTTATCAAGATTGAACCACTGAACAGCTGGCTGTATCTAAGAAAAAACATAAATTAACGACGGACTATGAATCATTTTTTCAAATTCCTTGCGATTTGCTTCACGGCCACTTCGGTCGTCCATGCAGACATTCCAACTGTACCCGAGTCTGAACTGGTAGCCAGCGCAAAACATGAAAAATCAGTTGAAATAATTACTCACATTATCGGTGTATACCACTACAAGAAAAAGCCGCTTGATGATGACCTCTCCAGCCAGATACTCGATAACTACCTGGAAAACCTGGACCAGAATCGCAGCTTTTTCAACCAGCGGGACATTGACGAGTTTGAATCATTTAGATACGCACTTGATGATTCACTTGAAAGCGCAGATGTGGAGCCCGCGTTTGTGATATTCAAGCGCTATCGTCAGCGTATCGCTGAGCGCGTTGACCATGCGGTTGAACTTCTCGCTGGAGAGTTCAATTTTGATGTCCCCGAGGAATACCAGTTTGACCGAAGAGAAGCCGATTGGGCAAAAAACAGGTCCGAGCTAGATGAAATATGGCGCAAGCGTGTAAAGAACGACTATCTCAACCTGTTACTGGCTGACAAACCGGAACAGGAAATCAGGGAAACATTGGAAAAGCGTTACAAGCGACTAAAGACCAGCACCTTCCAGCTGGACTCCGGAGATGTCTTTCAAACTTTCATCAATGCCTACACCACGTCAATCGAGCCACACACTTCCTATTTTTCGCCGCGCACTTCGGAAAATTTTGACATTAGTATGAGGTTATCCCTGGAGGGAATAGGGGCTGTACTACGCGCGGAAACAGATTACACCACGGTACAGAAAATTGTCCCGGGAGGGCCTGCTGACCTCGGCGGCGAGTTACATGCCGAAGACAGGATCGTCGGCGTCGGGCAGGATGAGGACGGAGAAATTGTTGATGTTATTGGCTGGAGACTGGACGATGTTGTCGACCTGATACGCGGCCCCAAGGACACCACGGTAAGGCTGGAAATTATCCCGGATGGAAGCGGCCCTGAAGGAACATACAGGACGATCAGTATCGTCCGTGACAAGATTAAACTGGAAGAACAGGCAGCCAAATCATCAATTATTGAACTCGAAGATAACAAGGGAAAAATCGGCGTAATCGATGTCCCGACTTTTTACAGCGATTTCGCTGCCCAGGCCCGTGGAGAGAAAAATTACAAGAGTACGACACGGGATGTAAGAAAACTGCTGTCGGAACTTGGCGAAGAAAACATCGATGGTTTGATCATTGACCTGCGCAGTAATGGTGGCGGTTCCCTTACCGAAGCACTGGAATTCACCGGCCTGTTCATTGACCAGGGCCCTGTCGTCCAGACCAAGGATGCAAGTGGAAGAATTGAAATAAACAATGACCCGGAACCCGGGATTACATACGCCGGCCCCCTCGCGGTTCTTGTCGATAGAAATAGCGCATCTGCTTCTGAAATTTTTGCCGGTGCCATCCAGGATTACCGGCGTGGAATTATTATTGGTGAGCCCACTTTTGGAAAGGGCACGGTGCAGCAGATTGTCGACCTGAACCGTATCGCACGTGATAACGATAACGAGCATGGAAGGCTGAAGACGACCATTGCCCAGTTCTTTCGAATCAGCGGTGGCAGCAACCAGCACAAGGGAGTCGTCCCGGACATCATTTTTCCAACCGCTGACGAAAGTGATGAGCATGGAGAGAGTGCATTGGACAACGCTCTACCATGGGAAAAAATTAAGCCTGCACGGTATATTTCCGCCAGTGCACCGGTGGATAGTTTTGCCCGGGCACAGCAACAATATGAATTACGTATTAAGTCGAACCGGCTTTTTCAGCTACTCCTGGAACAGCAGGAACTGACCAGGGAATCGCGCGAACGTAAAACTGTTTCGCTATTGCAGGACACCCGCAAGGAAGAACGCGAAAAACTGCAAGATGCGAAGTTTGAGCTGGAAAACGAGTTCCGTATTGCCCAGGGTTTACCGCCTCTTGAGAAAAATGCAGCGGAAGAAGACGAAAACGAGGACGAGGTTGAACCAGTAGATGTTATCCTGGAAGAAACTGCGAATATCCTGTTTGACCTGATTTCCCCGTCCCACTCAACCGCACAACTTTACCCGGGTTGAGCCTGAGCCTGGGCCTGGTTTTCCTGGCTATCTCACCAGGCAGCAAGTATCTTCATGCTGGGCCGTTTCCCCGCCAGGCATAAAACCGTACTGACAAAGTCACATGAATACAGGATTTATTTACGACCCGGCTTTCCTTGACCACGACACAGGGCACGGCCATCCAGAATGCAGTGAGCGACTTGTGTCAACCATGGCACATCTTGAAAAAACGTCCTGGTTCAAGGATCTTCAGCAGGTCCACTCAAGGAAAATTGACCCGGAATTATTACAATCGGTTCACGCCAGCAACTACATTCAACGAGCGTCCGAAACATGTACCGCCGGTCTCCCCTACCTGGATTCAATGGATGTCAGCGTATGCAAATCATCCTTTGACATTTCCCTGCTCGCGGCGGGTTCAAGTATTGCCCTCGCTGATCGCATAGTCGATGGCAGTCTTGATAATGGATTTGTCCTGGCACGCCCCCCCGGTCATCATGCTGAAAAAACCGAGGCCATGGGCTTTTGTTTATTCAATAATATTGCGCTTGTCGCCCGCCATTTGCAGGATCACCATGGCCTGGACAAGATCTGTATCCTTGACTGGGATGTGCATCACGGTAATGGCACCCAGCACATATTCGAGGAAGACCCGTCGGTTATGTACATTAGCACCCACGAGTATCCATATTATCCCGGCACGGGCGCATACTCAGAGACCGGCATCGGGGCGGGTAGCGGGGCAACCCTGAACTGCCCAATGCCTGCGGGGGCTGGAGACAAGGACTTCGAAGCAGCATTCACGCAAAAGATTCTCCCCGCCATTGAACAGTTTTCCCCGGAGATGATCCTTATTTCTGCCGGTTTTGATGCCCATGTTGATGACCCCCTTGGACATGTCTGTCTAAGCACCGGGTTTTACAGGTGGATGACAGATCGCATGATGGAGCAGGCTGAACGCCATTGCCGGGGGCGCATCTTGTCGCTCCTTGAGGGAGGCTATAACCTTTCCGCCCTGCCCTTGAGTGTTGAACAACACCTTCGTGGCTTGATGTGCCTGTGATCCGGGCTAATTTCTGATTTACAATCTGCTCTTTTTTTCATGACGCTCGGAAAATGCGTGTAGCACTTACAACTTTAGGCTGTCGGCTCAACGAAGCTGAACTGGAAAACTGGGGCGAGAAATTCCAGCAACTGGGTCACACCATCAGTACCCGTGCGGAGGAAGCCGACGTACTGGTTGTAAATACCTGCGCCGTAACGCGGGAAGCTGTAAAGAAATCACGCCAGCAAATAAGGAAATATCATCGCGTAAACCCGACGGCAAAGCTCGTTGTGAGTGGTTGTTATGCCAGCCTTGAACCGGGCATTGAAAAAGAAATTGAGGGCATAGACCTGCTGGTTCCCAACACAAGCAAGGACCAGCTAGTGGAAATCGTGACTGAAAATATCGCCGAGAGCAGCATGCCCAAGCTGGCAATGGAAGCGCAGGAATCTCCGATTTTTTTACGTGGCAGGACGCGTGCTTTTGTGAAAGTCCAGGATGGCTGCCGTTATCGCTGCACTTTTTGTATCGTCACCAGTGCCCGGGGCGAGGAGAGAAGCAAGAGTATCGGCGAAATTATCGAGAAAATAAATCGATTGTGTGAACAAGGTGTCAAGGAAGTGGTTCTTACCGGTGTTCACATTGGCGGGTACGGCAGCGATCTAAATTCCAGCCTGTTCCAGCTGGTTCAACAGGTCCTGCAGCATACAGATATCCCTCGCCTCAGGCTTGGTTCCGTCGAACCATGGGACCTGGGAGAAGAATTTCCCACCTTATTCGAAAATTCCCGTTTTATGCCTCATCTTCACCTGCCCTTGCAAAGCGGATCCGATACGGTATTGAAAAGGATGGCACGTCGCTGCAAGAAAGAAGATTTCAGGCTCTTGCTTGATAATCTCAGGGATAATATTACAGGCTTCAAGGCCAGCACTGACGTCATCGTCGGTTTTCCCGGTGAAACTGATGCCGAGTGGCAGGAATCAAGGGAATTTATCGAATCGTGCCAGTTTTCCCACGTGCACATCTTTTCCTATTCTCCACGTGAAGGTACGCACGCGGCCGGTTTACCCGAACAGGTTTCTTCGAAAGTAAAAAAGTCTCGCGCAAGAGAACTGGCTGACATCGCCAGGGCCATGAAAAAAAATAATATGCTCTCTGGTATCGGTGAGAGGCATCCGGTCCTGCTTGAGAGCGAGGTAACTTCTACTGAGAACGGTACAGCCTATCTTGGCTATACGCCAAACTACATGAAAATAAAGCTTGCCAACCCCGGCACCAGCTGCCTGAAAAACAGCATATGCACTGTCAAGCTGACGGGACTGGACCTGGAGAACGAATTACTCATTGCCAGTTTCGGCTGAGCCTAGTCTGCGCTCCCTTCTTTGTATTTGCTGATAAGGCTATCGACCTCTTCCAGCTCATCAAGCATCGCCCGCACCCTCCTCATTTCTCTTTGAATATCGCCAATTTCAAAGTAAGCGCCCAGCATTGCTGGATTTTTCAGGTAGACGTAACTTCGCTTCATGGTGTCTGTTATTAGTTTCGCCTCCTCGGGAGGCATTTCAAGTCCCCACATTCGCGATTTCAGCAGGTTGGCACGGGACTTAAGCTCCTTCCTTAGTTCTTCCAGGCTGGAATAGGCCGATTCCATTGCCGCCCTTCTGCCTTGCGCCGCCGCTTCCTGGTTACCGGTGGAGGGTGCGCTCATCTCTTCCACGTTCACGACCTTCGCTGAAACAGGCACGTCGCCCGCAGCTTCAGGCGTTGAAGCACCAGGACCCGTCTCCCGGGCAGCGAAATAAAAGTATGTTGCGAAACTACCAGCCAGGACAAGCACCAGGCTCAATACCAGTTTTTGATTCATAATTTTGGCGACCTCTTGGCGCCCAGCTTATAAATATTATGGGGATCCCTGTCAACCGTCTGCGCCGCACTGCGTTAATACACTTAACAAGAGAGCCCGGAGACAAAAACATGAAAATGCGCGCCTACCTGCGATTCTGCCTGCTAAACGATGTCATCGCCGTCCTGTTCCTTGGGGCCGTGTATCTCGTCGCAAGCTGGCTGATGTGAATGCGAGGCGAGCGAGTTAATCACCTGCTGGTAAACGATCCCCCCTCTAGCGGCAGCCATGCCGTTTTGTTGGGGCAGCAATACACTGCCCCAACCTTTATTTTTCATAATCAATTTATATATCAATAACTTACTGACTATATGTAATGCCTATTTATTAATAAATACCTTAAATAGATCGTTTAAATAACGGATTTTTATAAATTTTTCCTTGATTTTGCTATTTGCATAGTCTAAAAATAACCTTAGCTTTCAAAAACTATTGGGAATTAAATCATGGTAGGTCAGAGACTTAGGCAAAATAACAAGAAATTACATAAGGATCGGCACGCCGGACTTATCAAGAGTGCTATACACAGTACTCTCATCAGGGACGAGCAGACGGGCTTTATCCATCATCCCAGTGGATTTCCTATTGAGTATAAAAAGATCTGGTTCGGCTTTAAGGAAGACGAGCTGACCCGCGGCAGTGACATTGGCCTGATTTTCGAGTCCGAGAAGTACATTCGACCGGGTACAAGTATTGAAGTGACCATACCCTTGAGAAACGAACTGGAAAAATTCAGGGGAAAAGTTGTCCTGGTAAAGAACACGGGAGACTATTTTGAGATTGGTATGTGGCTTCAGCACCAGGCCGACGCAAGTCGCGCCCGTATTGTTGAACAGATTTGCCACATTGAATCCTACCTGAAAAACAAGAAATTCAAGGAAGGGCCCTACATCATAAACCGGGAGCGCGTGGCAGAAGAGTGGATCAGCAAGTACGCGAGTTCGGTCCCCAGCCTGTAAAGCGGTGCCCTGCCGGTCTAGGCCAGGGCCTCGTCCGGTAAACAGACACCCGTTCCCCCCAGCCCACAGTAACCGGCAGGATTCCTGGCCAGGTATTGCTGGTGATATTGCTCGGCGAAATAAAATTCAGGAGCGGCTAGTATTTCTGTTGTTATTTCCACGTGGCCGGCCTTGCCAAGAAGCTCAGCATAAATATCCCGCGAATGTTCAGCCTGGCTGCGCTGCTCGTCATTAAAATAGTAAATCCCTGAGCGATATTGTGTTCCCCTGTCATTTCCCTGCCTCATTCCCTGTGTCGGGTTATGCGACTCCCAGAAAACTTTTAACAAGGCACTAAAACTAATTACCGCTGGATCAAATATTACTTTTACCACTTCGTTATGCCCCGTCATGCCTGTACACACTTCCTCGTAGCTTGGATTGGGCGTATATCCCCCGGCATAACCAACAGCGGTACTGTATACACCTTCCAGCTGCCAGAACTTTCGTTCAGCCCCCCAGAAACACCCCAGCCCGAAAAGGGCAATTTCCATGCTTTCGGGGTACGGCTCCTGCAGCGGGTGGCCGTTAACAAAGTGCGTATTGTCCAGCTGCATGGCCTGGCTTCGACCCGGCAGGGCTTCATCGGGAGTGGGCATCGTGTCTTTTTTCATATTGAACAACTTTCTCTCTATACTGGGCCCCTGGAAACAAGGGCATGCTTGTGCGCTCCTGTACTTTAATGCGCCAGGATGTCATTACTGGAAAACTATTTTATATCAGTATTGTCATAACCGGTATCTTGATACGGAGAAAACCATGAAACTGTTTCGAAACCTGGCCATTTGTGCGCTGACTGGCTTAATCATGCTGCCTGTACAGCTACAGGCGCAGGAAAGCGCCACTGGAAAAACTGCCACAGCCCTGTTTGCCGGGGGTTGTTTCTGGTGCATGGAACCTCCCTATGACGAGATTGATGGCGTGATAGCCACGATTTCCGGCTACTCAGGAGGGAGCAGCAAAAACCCTACATACCGGCAGGTATCAAGTGGAAAAACTGGTCATACCGAGGTGGTTCAAATCACCTATAACCCCGAAGTCGTGACGTATGAAAAGCTCCTTGAAGTCTTCTGGCGTAACATTGACCCGACCAGGGACAATGGACAATTTTGCGACGGAGGAAACCAGTATCGACCCGCTATTTTCTACATGAATGAAGAACAGCATCAGGCAGCACTTTCATCCCTAAGAGAAATAGAGCATGTAAAGACTTTCTCCGACCCAATCAAGGTAGAAATTACTGCCGCGAGCGAATTTTATCCGGCTGAAGAGTACCACCAGGACTACTATCTCAAGAATCCGCTTCGCTACAAGTACTATCGTTACGGGTGTGGACGGGACAAGCGTCTTGAAAAGCTCTGGGGTAAAAAATCAGGCTGAGGCCCCGGGCTCCAGGCTGTCGGGATAGATATCACGGTATGACAGGTAAACGCTGGCAGTCAGTACCGGCAACAGGATAAACCACCCGAGAAACAAGGGTAACGTAGCAAGTATCATTAGCAACAATACTACGACACCGTAGAGCAGGAACGGAAGCACGTTCAGCAGGCATCCTTTCAAACTGTCCTTCATCGCGTCAACTGCAGAAACATCGTTAAACACCACGATTGCGGGTGCAAACCAGAGTGCCATTACCACAGGCAAATAAAGCGCGAGCCCAATTAGCATGGCAAGGAAAACATTCACGAGGTTTCTCACCACCACTTCCGGCTCCATGGTTTCCAGTTGAGAAATGTCCGCTGCACCGCCGACAATAAAAAACATCAGCACCACAATCACCATGATAATCGCAATGTTGGAGATAAGGTACGCGAGTCCAATTATTGCAAGTTGACCTGTCTTATGGGAAAAGCCGGAAAAAGCCACTGAGATACTTATCTCGCCGCCCTCTTCCTGCTGCTTGCACGCCATCATCAGACCGCCAACGAGAATTGGCGTGATTACCGGCACGAGTAAATTGATAAATGGAATCGCTGACGCAATAAAAGTCAGTAAAAGCATGACTATGGCAAGTCCAACCCACGCTAACCAGTCTTTGCCAAAGAATGAAAAACCGTCTACTACCCAGTTAACGCCATTGCCTGCTGAAACACTGACTACCTCCAGGTTGGACGAGTTTTGCATTTTACGACCCTCCTCTTTTCAAATAAAAAGCTGTCTTGTCGCGATGGCCGCCATTTTGTTAATGGCGCAGCAATTCAGGACGCCTTGTCCGCCCAGTTAAGGTGATATATCGCGACGGGTTCCTC
Organism: uncultured Enterobacteriaceae bacterium; assembly: GCA_964639535.1. Classification (GTDB taxonomy): domain Bacteria; phylum Pseudomonadota; class Gammaproteobacteria; order Eutrophobiales; family Eutrophobiaceae; genus WLWS01. Next base: position 18,138 of record CAZXDV010000010.1, read on the forward strand.
GATACCTTTCATGGAAATATACTTGGGAACATCGAAAAACAATTCCGAATCACTGACTTTTTTAACAACCTCTTCTGAAACGTCGATATGCATTGGCTCGGCATAACTGCAGAGTCTCGAGGCCATGTTAACAACCTCGCCAATTACCGAGTAATCAAGATGTTCAGCCGAGCCAATATTGCCAATCAGCACTTCACCGGTATGAATACCGATACCAAGAGGGAAGGCACTGGCATCGCCAGCTCCCTGGTTTCTTCTCGTTGTATCAATAATACTTAACGCGCATCGGCAGGCGCTTTCGATCATGTCTTCGCCATCAAAAATAGCCATTAGTCCATCGCCCGCGAATTTATCTATGTATCCGCCATAACCATATACTGCGTCTACCTGCATACCGAGATTTTTACTGAGACCTTCAAACAAAACTTCAAGATCTGTTTTCTGACTCATCGATGTAAAACCTCTTACGTCAGTAAACATGATGCAAACCTCGTGTTTTTCAGGCGCAGGCAACAGGCCGGTCAGTGAATAGGCTTCCACTATCCTCTGGGTCTTGGAGGAGATATATCGATTTAAATAAAGCCGGCTTTGCTCCATTTCGTTGTAGAAGCGCATTTTTTGCAAATGAGCTTTCAGTCTTGCCTTGAGAATTACCGGGCTGGCCGGTTTGCTAATGAAATCAGTTGCTCCCGCAGAAAATACATCTTCAAGAGTTGCCTCTTCCTCCATGGAAGTCATACAAATTATTGGAGTGAATTTATAGCGATCAATCGAACGGATCCTTTCGCATATCTCGATTCCACTGAGACCGGGCATGTTGATATCGATCAGGAAGGCATCAATATCCTTTTCAAGGGCCAGGAAAAGACTTTTTTCCCCGCGATCACCCTCGACAACGTTGTAGCCTTCTTTTTCAAGAACGGTTTTGACAACCAGCCGAGTGGTACGGTCGTCTTCGGCGACAAGCACCGTGTTTACTTTTTTGTTCACAAGCCCCTCTTCTGTTCAAATCCCGGTGTTCAACCCCTCCTTTTTGATTACTTCCGTCCGCTTTCGCAAAAACACCCTTGTTTTATTGTGGCTCAATTAGACCCAAGTTTTCGTTAAAATTAAAGTTTTATCTCATTGAAATTCAGTATTATTTTGTCTCATTTACCTGGAGTCGAGGAATGATTTCCAGGGCCTTTGAAAGTATTTTCAGGATACCGCCCGTGCTAATGAATTATGCCCCGGTAAATCAGCGGGCATACCCTGGTGGAGAAATTAGTTTTTTGTACAATCAATACACAGGGGCGAACCGGGATCGACCTTCAGACGCTGTGGATTAATTTCCTCATCACATTTCAGGCAGTAGCCGTAAATACCTTCATCGATTCTCTTAAGCGCACTTTCAATTCGCAGTAATTCCACATCCCGTCTGCGGTTAGCCTCAGCCGCCATGGCCTGGGCCTGTAATGCATCCATGCGGGACAGCCGACCAACCTTGGCCTGGTCAAGTTCGACAATATTGGCAGCCTCTTCACCTGTATCACGTATCCCCAGCAGTGCCTCCTGCTTTTCCATGAGCGCATTCCTGAATTCGTTTAACTTTTCCGCTGAATAACTCATCGCCACGCCGCCTTCAGGTACACCCAGGTTAATACCCCCCAGGCTTACCCTTCTCCCCTGTTCCACTTTGACCCTGATGATGCATGCAATCATCGCGAAGGTACAGGCCAGGTCTCAGCTGCATCAGCATCTTCTTCCGCTAAATATAGCTAATTTCATTTATTTTCTTTTATTATTAACTAAATGATTCTAAATGTGCGTAAATAAGCTGAATGTATGGTTCAACAAGCCCGCCCAACAGGAAACTGTGCCGGGATCGGGAAGACAGCATTTATTTCTAGCAGGATTTTACTAACTCTCTGTATTTAATGCTTATTTTCGAATGCCCTCAGATGCTAAGGCAGGGCCGTAAAATATTTGAAAATAAATGTTGCGTCGCACAAATAGTTGCTTTATGATGCACCGCAGCATTCAACGAAACTCAACAGGAGCTTAGACATGAACACAGATTTCGAAAAATTTATTGCACCTATCAAAGAGATTAACGAACTGACCGTGAAGAACTTTGAAGCTATTGCTGAAATGCAGATCAAGGTTGCGGAAGAAAACGTTTCCCTGGGCCTGGAACAGGCCAAGAGCGCCGCAAATGTAAAGGACGCTGAGAGCTGGAAGGATTACATCAATTCTCAGGCTGCCTACAGCCAGCAGCTGAACGAGCGCATTATTGAAAATGCTCGCGACGTGGTTGAACTGAGCAACAGTTACAACACCGAAGTTCAGAAGATTGTTAAGGGTATGTTTTCTGCCTAATAAACTTTTAGCAGTACCGCTCCTCCTCCTCCCCTGGAAAAGCGGATAACTTGGTCGCCCCTTCGTTCGAAGGGGCGATTTTTTTTGCCTAGTTCAAATTCAGACGACTTACCCTCAGGATCAAGCCAAATAATGGATGATCAAAATAGTGTATTTCGTTTAGCTTTATTTTTCGGCTTTCCTGGAGCCTGACATAGTCAGCCTCCTGCAATCCCTCGGCAATTCCTGAAACCACGCTTTCATCATTGTCCGGTGATTCTGGAAAATAAGCGATATCAATATCGACGTGGAGAAACCTCGAGCTTCTTAGCTTGATGGTGCCGTCAAACAACAGGTCAAGAACCTGGAAGTCATCGTATAGGGCTTCCTCCTCACTACGCATTGCGTCAATATCAAAGGCTTCCTCGTCGCCCGCGTCCGGGGGCTGCAAATCGGGCTCTTCGAATTGCTGGATGTGCACTGACCTGGCGCTGCGAGGGCCGAGACCTGGCTGCTGCCACGCAACATGTAACAGGGGACGGTACTCCCTCGATAGTTTCAGGACTCTTTGTATACCGTCCAGGCGATGAAAATCATCTGAAAGCTTTTTGTATGGAATATTAACCTGCCTTTCAGGTGTTCCATTTTCTTCATCCAGGGTAGCACTCAATTCGTCTTCCTCAAGGATTTCAATCATCTCGATCGAATTACTTCTGTCGGGAAGACCTGGATTCTGGTACCAGGATTCTCCATCTGTATCGGCATACAGGTTATCAAACACCACGATCTCCACCTGGTACCATGCTGGAAATGCACCCTGCGAGACAGAAAGGGAAATACAAAATAGCGAAAATGTAATTAGTCTTTTTATATTCATGCAGCGTCCTTCATTGTAATCGAATCAAGCACATTTGTTATTACTTTAATTCGACTATCCATATCAGGCATTTCGCCCATCACGCGCAGTGTATTTTGCCCATCCAGGCTGTATTTACCCGGCTCTGACTGGATCAACTGGAGGAGACTCGAAATATCAACATTTGTTTCGTCCATAAAATGAATCCTGGCTACATTCTCGCCAACGTCTATTTTGCGTATTCCCAATGGTTTCGCCATTATTTTTAGCCTGGCTATCTTGACCAGGTTGGTAAAAGCCTCAGGAAGGACTCCAAACCTGTCGACCAGTTCCTCCTGCAGCTCCTGTAAATCCTCGTAGGAGTCCACGCTAGCAATTCTCTTGTATGTAATAAGTCGCGTGTGTACATCGGGCAGGAAGGTATCCGGGATTAAAGCACTCACGTGTAAATCGATTTCTGTACCGTGGTCCAGGGGGCGATCGAGCTGCGGTTGCTTGCCTTCTTTCAATGACTTAACAGCTCGTTCGAGTAGTTCCATGTAGAGGCTGAATCCAATTTCATGAATCTGGCCACTTTGGTCTTCCCCAAGTATTTCTCCCGCGCCGCGGATCTCAAGATCATGGGTTGCCAGGGTAAAGCCAATTCCGAGTTCTTCCAGGGATTCTATGGCCTCCAGTCTCTTTACTGCATCTTTTGTCAGCGCCTTTCGTGGAGGTACGACAAGGTATGCATAGGCCCGATGATGTGAACGCCCCACTCTCCCTCTTAACTGGTAAAGCTGCGCGAGACCAAACTTGTCGGCACGATTAATGATTATTGTATTGGCCGTTGGCACATCGATACCGGTTTCAATAATCGTTGTACAGACCAGCACGTTAAAGCGACGGTGATAAAAGTCGAGCATGACACTTTCCAACTGTTTTTCAGGCATCTGGCCATGGGCGATTTCGATGCGGGCCTCAGGTATTAATTTCATTACCTGCTCTGCGACAGATTCAATATTCTCTACCTTGTTATGAAGTATGTAGACCTGCCCGCCTCTTTTAATTTCCCTTAGCACGGCTTCCCTGAGCAGCGTATCGTTCCATTCCTGGATAAATGTTTTTACCGCCAGTCTCTTTGATGGTGGGCTGGCAATGATGGAAAGATCCCTCAAATCCGAAAGCGCCAGGTTGAGGGTGCGCGGTATCGGGGTCGCTGTAAGAGTCAAGACATCAATTTCTGCACGGAGTGTTTTGAATTTTTCTTTTTGCCTGACTCCAAACCTGTGCTCCTCGTCAATGATTACCATTCCCAATCGCTTGTACTTGATGGAGTCATTTAGCAATTTATGCGTCCCAATGACAATGTCTACTTTCCCTGCTTCCAGGCCCTGCATAACCTCTTCATGTGTACTTTTCGACTGGAAACGGGAAAGCACCTCGATTTTCACCGGCCAGTCCGCAAAACGATCTTTAAAGTTCTGGAAATGCTGCTGAGCCAGGAGAGTTGTAGGAACAAGTACGGCCACCTGTTTGCCATTATTTACAGCGACAAATGCAGCCCTCATTGCCACTTCAGTTTTACCGAATCCTGCATCACCGCAAATTAATCGATCCATCGCCTTTTCGGTTTGCATATCCTCAATGACGTCTTCAATAGCCTCGATTTGTCCCGTGGTCTCCTCAAATGGAAAGGATTGAGAGAAGCTTCTCATCGCTTCTGTATCTACTTCGAGTTTCTGACCGGGCCTTGAAGCCCTTCTTGCATTTAATTCAAGCAGTTCCGCTGCAACATCCCTTACTTTTTCTGCCGCTTTTCTCCTGGCCTTTTCCCATTGTCCCGACCCAAGCCTGTGAAGAGGTGCGTGCTCCGGGTCAACACCAGTGTAACGGCTGATCATGTCCAGTGCGGATACCGGTACGTACAACTTGTCCCCCTGGTCATACTCCAGCTGAATAAATTCTGCAGGGACCAGGTTCACTTCAAGGGTCACCAGGCCCATGTATCTCCCAATTCCGTGCTCTTCGTGAACCACTGGATCTCCGAGGTTAACTTCACTCAGGTTCCGGACAATAAATTCTGTATCGAGTCTTTTGCGTTTTCTCGTTCTATCCTGCCTGACTCTTTCACCAAAAAGCTGCGCTTCGCTCAGTACAGCGATTTGCGGATCATCGATATCCAGGCCCTGTTCGATTGGCGCTACGGTCAGCCCGGTCTTTTCATCACTGTCGACAAAATCCTGCCAACTCTCAAATTGCTTAAGGTAAAGTGAAGCTCCACTAAACATTTCGAGTATGGTTTCTCTCCGTCCTGCGGTCTCAGCAACAAGAAGAACCCTGCCCGTGTGGTCGGACAGGTATCGTTCGATTCGATCAAGAGGTTTGGCAGCATGCGTATCTACGCCAATACTGAGAGGCAGCCTGCTGCTATAGGTAACCTGTCGCTCAAAGCCATCTTCAGCAGTAACAGCGCCCAGGTAAATTTGCGGGAACAACGACAGGCGGTCCCTGATTGACTTCAGGTCATAGAATGCCTCGGCAGGTTTTAGTATTGGTTTTTCAACATCATGTCTTAATTGTTCAAATCTACTCTCAATATCTTCCCAGTATTCTTCTGCTGCGCTGAATACCGCGTCGTGCAGGGCAAGTATCGAATTTTCCGGTAGGTAGTCAAAAATGGAGTAGGTATCGTCGTAGAACAATGGCAAATAATACTCAATACCCGCCGGAGCGATTCCGTCACTGACATCCCTGTATATGGGTATAACACCAGGATTCCCATCGAACCTCGAACGCCAGTTTCGTCGAAATCGTGCAATTGAATCGTTATCCAGCGGAATTTCACTGGCCGGCAATATTCTAATTTCCGTTACTTTCTCCAGCGATCTCTGGGTTTCGGGATCAAAAGTCCTGATGCTGTCTATTTCCTCGTCAAAGAGGTCAACCCGGTAGGGGCTATTCGTTCCCATTGGAAAGATATCCAGCAGTGAGCCACGAACAGCAATGTCACCATGTTCGACAACCTGTGATACGAAGCGATATCCGTTTTTCTGCATTCGCTTCCTGAATTTCTCCAGTTCGATGCGATCGCCGATCTTCAATGAAAGACTGTGCTGCACCAGGAATTCCCTGGGCAATAAACGGTTCATCGCAGTGGCCATCGGCACCACGGCAATTCCGCTTTCAGCACGTCCAAGCTCTACCAGCGTGGATAGCCTTTCCGAAGTGATGTCCTGGTAGGGAGAAAAAAGATCGTAAGGCAGGGTTTCCCAGTCAGGGAAATAGTGGATCGGAATATCGGGGCTACCAGACAGGTAAAACTTCAGTTCAGCCAACAAGGCCTGGGAGGAATGGATATCTGGTGTCAATACTACCAGTAAAGCCTTCGCCTGGCGGGCGGCCGCAACCAGGGCAAGCGCTTTCGCCCCGGCATACAGCCTCTCCCAGCGGATTGTTTCACCATGCGCAGGTAGAAGCGGTGTAAACGGGCTTTGCCTGGACTGCTTGTCCATGTCATTCAACTTGGAACTATTCCCGGGTCAGCAAGCTAAAGTGTCCCGGAAATCTCCGAATCTATCGCCAATAAAGACGCAAGGGGGTCGGGCGAACGGGTTATAGGTCTTCCAATGACGATGTAATCACTACCCCGTTGAATCGCCTGTGCCGGGGTGACCACGCGTTTCTGATCGTCCTGCGCAGTTCCGGCAGGTCTTATCCCCGGTGTAACGAGCTTGAAGGAGGAATCCAGTTCTTTTCGCAGGATTTCAACTTCCCGTGCGGAGCAAACCACCCCATCAAGACCTGATAGCTGTGCAAGCGACGCCAGTTTAAGCACCTGTTGTTCAGCTTCACTGCTTATACCTACTTCTTTCAAGTCATCGCCGGACAGGCTGGTAAGCACCGTCACCGCAATCAACAACGGTCTCCGTGGCGCTTCGTCTAGCGCATCTCGGGCAGCTTCCATCATTTCTCTGCCACCCGAGGCGTGAACGTTTACCATCCAGACACCCAATTCAGCCGCTGCTGCGCAGGCCTTTGCGACAGTGTTTGGAATGTCATGAAACTTCAGGTCAAGAAACACATCGAAGCCGGCTTCCTGGAACCTGCGCACCGTTTCAGGACCGGATCGTGTGAACAATTCCTTGCCAATTTTCAAACGACATTTCGTGGGGTCAAGTACTGATACCAGCGCCTGGGCTTCTTCTGCGCTTTCATAGTCAAGTGCTACGATTATTCGGGGATCACTCACCATCTGTACCCTGTATTGGTTTTATCGTCGTCCAGCTTTTGCAGCTCGGACATTGCCAATGAATCGTGCGAGCATCGAAACCGCATTTTTGGCATCGGTATATTGCCCGGTCATTTAACAGATTTGAAGTTAAACCTTTTATCGTCTCAAGGTTGTCCCGAATATCTTTTGCCGAGCTGTTCATTGTGTACTCAAGCAACTTGTCGACACCTTTTACAGTAGGTCTCCTGTAAAGTGCTTCCGAGATGAATTTCAAGCCTTCCTCTTCACCCTGCAGTTCCATGATCAATTCAGTCAGGTATAGCGTAAGCGTTATACCACCATACCGTGCGTGGAGATCTTTAAGGTAAGAACTGGCTTCTGGCAATTGACCCAGTTGACGGTAGCAGTCGATTATAGGGTTAATAACTTCAGGCAGGTAATCGGAATCCTGTTTTTCGATTCTCTTGTACGCTTTCAGAGCAGCCTTGTAGTTTCGAGCATCGAGCAGCAGCTTTGCTTCCTGGATACTGGCCCTGACGCATCCAGGATCGATGTTAAGCGCCTTTTTAAGGGCTTCTTCAGCCCCCCTGGTGTTACCCGATGCCATCTGCACTTCAGCGAGTTCACAATAGAATTGTGAAATCTCAATAATATGCTTGTCACCAGTTTCCGATTCCAGGCGCCTCGCGCATGCTATTGCTCTTTCCCAGTCTTTTTCCTGCTGGTAGATGTCCAGCAGGCTTCTTGATGCCTCAGTGGAATGCATGCCCATGTCAAGCAACTGGTTGAAAAGACCCTCTGCGCGGTCAAGCAAACCTGAACGCATATAGTCCAGGCCCAACTCAACCAGTGCCTGTGATTTTTGTTCCTGGCTCAGATTTGGGCGAGCGATCAGGTTCTGATGAATGCGAATAGCTCGGTCTACTTCGCCTCTGCGGCGAAATAAATTCCCCAGGGCCAGGTGCGTTTCAACTGTTTCACTGTCCACTTCAAGCATGCGAATAAATACTTCAATCGCCTTGTCAGGTTGTTCGTTGAGTACGTAGTTGAGTCCCTTGAAATAGTCCGGGTTTAAGCTCGCTTCCTGCCTTGGAACCGGATGCCTCGCTTTCCTCTGCGCTACCCACCAACCGGAAAAATACGCAATTGGCAGTAAGGCAATAACAAGGTAGACAAATTCCATGGAACTTAAATTTCGTCCTTCATTGGAAGCACTCTCAGGGCATTAATCTCCTGTTCGGAAAGGGAGACCTGCTTAACCAGCCGCGCATTTTCCCGTTTTAGCCTGAAGCTTGTCGGCAAACCCACCAGGTAGCCCAGTAAAATGCCGAGAGCGAGAACGATCACCATGCTTGCTGAGAATGACAGCTCGGTGATACCAAGGTAGTAGTCAACCATGACTTGCTGCTGGTTTCTTAGATGAAATAGCAATCCCACCAGGAAAACCAGGACAAACAGGCAAATTTTCAACACGCGGGACATATCAGCCTCCAGTTAACGCAGGATATCTTTGAAGAATGCTCAAATTGTAAGCTATGACACCGGGGAATTGTGACAAATTAACCCTGATCGGCGGCTCATTGCACTGGATCGAACGCAGGTGACAGGTGGTGCTACCAGAACTTCACGTGGCAGCACCCTGGTACAGCTTTAACTACCTTGACGAATCAGAAATTCGTCGGGACAGCATCCTCACTATCTGAGGCGGGCTTTATCTTGGTATCCATTCCGTCAACTCGCTCCCTCAGCTGCTTGCCGGGCTTAAAATGCGGCACATACTTTGCCGGCAAGGAAACAGGCTCCCCTGATTTCGGGTTCCTTCCTACCCTGGGTGGACGATAGTGCAGGGAAAAGCTACCAAAACCTCTGATTTCAATACGCTCTCCGTTTGAAAGCGTACTGGCCATGTGTTCAAGCACGGTCTTTACCGCCAATTCCACGTCTTTGTAGGCCAGTTGCGACTGCCTTTTTCCCAGTGATTCAATTAGCTCAGATTTAGTCATTTTTGGTCTTCTTTCGAACTGTCGTGTGAATACTTGTTCCTATCGACCTGTCGAAATGTCTCCCCTTGATTGTGATCTTGTCAATTGTTCTCGAGTTGCTCTTTTAACAAATCTCCCAATTTCGCCCCACTGCTTGTTTCAGGGGCATATTCCCTGACTGCAGCTGACTCATCATCCGATTCCTTGGCCCGGACTGATACAGATATCGTCCTCTTTTTGCGGTCTATGGCAGTAATCTTGACGTCCACTTCTTCGCCTTCCTTTACTGCGCTGCGAGCGTCTTCGACTTTCTTGTCAATTGACAGCTCCGAAGCCCGCATCATGGCCTCTACGCCTTCGGCAAGTTCCAGCATCAGGCTGCTTTGTTCAACCGATATGACCTTGCCCCTGACGATACTTCCTTTAGCGTTTTCAGCAACATAACTTGAAAAAGGATCTTTTTCCATCTGTTTTAT